>JAISPQ010000040.1 GCA_031274955.1 Rhodanobacter sp. | reverse complement strand
AGCGACTATCTCACGCACCTGCCCGAGCGCACGTCGGCAGCGCTGCTGGTGGTGGACAACCGCACGCTCGAAGCGCGCGCCTATGTCGGCTCGGCCGCGTTCGGCGATGAGCAGCGCCTGGGCCATGTCGACATGGTGCGTGCGTGGCGCTCGCCGGGGTCCACGTTGAAACCGTTTCTGTACGGACTCGCGCTCGACGACGGCCTGATCGATTCCGAAAGCCTGCTGATCGACGCGCCGCAATCGTTCGGCACCTATCGGCCCGGCAATTTCGACATGGCCTACAACGGCCCGATCGGCGCTGCGGAGGCGCTGCGGCTTTCGTTGAACGTGCCGGCCGTCGATCTGATCGACCGCATCGGTCCCAAGCGTTTCGCCGCGCGGCTGGCGAACGCGGGCTTGGATCTGCGCCTGCCGCGTGGCGTGGAACCGAACCTGTCGGTGATCCTCGGCGGCGCCGGCGTGCGTATGGAAGACCTCGTCGGCGCGTACACCGCGTTCAATCGCGGTGGCATCGCCGGCCGCGTGCGCTACACCGACGACGCTGCGGTCAGCGACCGCCGTATCCTTTCCGAAGGTGCCGCCTGGATCGTGCGCGATATTCTGGAAGCCAACCCACGCCCCGGCTATGCGCCGGGTACGTTCGATCCCGGCTCGCGTCCGCGCGTGGCATGGAAGACCGGCACCAGCTACGGTTTCCGCGACGCCTGGGCCGTCGGCGCGACGCGCGACTATACGCTCGCGGTATGGATCGGCCGCCCGGATGGCACGCCGCTGCCCGGCCAGTACGGCGCCGTGACTGCGTTGCCGCTGATGTTCCAGATCGTCGACAGCCTGCCGCGTAACGCGCTGTCCGCCACGCCGCAACCACCGCCCGCGAGCGTGACGCAAGCCGACATCTGCTGGCCGCTCGGGCTCGCGTTCGATCCGGCGCATCCTGATCTGTGCCACCGCAAACTCACCGCATGGGTGCTCGACGGCGTGATTCCGCCGACCCTGCCCGATCGTGATGCGACGTTGTGGAGCGCCGGCCGCGTGCATCTGCGCACCGATGCCGGCGACGGCACGCGGCTGAGCGCCGCTTGCACGCGCAAGAACGTGCGCGAGATCGATATCGCGCGCTGGCCCGCGCTGGCCTATCCGTGGCTATCGCGCGATCTACGCCGCCGCGCCAGCCTGCCGCCGCTCGCCGGCGATTGCGCGCCGGATGGTCTGGACGCGACCGAATCGATCCGCATCGACGGCATCGCCGACAATGCGACCATCGCGCGCGCGCCCAATAGCACCCAACCCGCCACGCTGCGCCTGCGTGCGCTGGGCGCCAGCGGCGACGTGCTGTGGCTCGTCAACGGCAAGCTCGAAGGCCAGACGCATGGCTCGTCGCAGGTCTTCGACTATGCGTTCGCCGAAACCGGCGCGCAAAGCATCACCGCGCTTTCCACCGGCGGCGCTTATGCTCAGGTGCAGATTCGGGTGTTGCGGTAAAGCCGGGATTGGAGATTCGGGATTCGCTGCTTTCCCCTTCGCCCACTTGTGGGAGAGGGAGAAAGCTTGCGCAAAAAGCGTCCCCCTTCACCGCTGCGCGGAGCTTCCCCCTGCCCGACGAGCGTCACGATCGGCGGGCGATCGAAGCGGATCGCGCGGCCCGCACAATCCAGTTGCGGAACGATTCAGTTGCGGAACGATATCGAACATCGTGGCTTATCTCGTAGATTTTTTGCTCTGAGAACCTGTTTTAAAAGCGTGGCGAGCGATACGTGTCGCCGGGACACAAAACGTGCTGCATCGTGAGGCTATCGCTCAAAATACAGGCACGCCATTTCAAGCCAAAGCTCTCCGGATAAAAGTCGATTTGTTTTATGATGTAAATTATTTAACTTTGTAATGGAAATCAAAACACCTTCGACATTTACTTTAATTATCAAATGTTAGTAGTGACATACATCGATCACATAACAATAATATCCACACTCGATCCGGAGGTGGAAAATGATATTTTCAAAATGTTCAGGAGAAGAGGGCAGCCTTTGCCGGTCTATCCCGTCTTGTGAGCCGCAGGC
This sequence comes from Rhodanobacter sp., assembly GCA_031274955.1. GTDB lineage: Bacteria > Pseudomonadota > Gammaproteobacteria > Xanthomonadales > Rhodanobacteraceae > Dokdonella_A. The sequence goes on along the minus strand of JAISPQ010000040.1, from coordinate 6,521 downwards.
CAAGCGCACTCTGCGCGCCCGTCCGGCGACGCTGCTGGCGGCGCTGGCGATCTTCGGCTTTTCAAATGCCGCGCTCGCCACTTGTCCAGTCGGTGCGGTGACGGGGAACACCTACGCCACAAGTCTCGGCGACTCCTGCCCCGACGGACTGGAGGCTGGCGCCACCGGTATCATCAATGCTCCTTCGGTGGCGGTGCCGATCAGCGGGCTGCCGGTTTACAACGTTCCACCGCAAGGCGCTTTGGCGATCGACGGCGGCGCCATCAACTTCTCCGGCACCAGCGCGATCACGATCGCCAATACCAGCGCGGCGGATGGTTTGGTCGCCGATGGCGCCGGCTCGGTCATCGACGCCCGGGGTGGGACGCAGATCGACATGCAGGGCAATGGCGTGGCCGTAGAGATGGCGCATGGCGGGTTGGTGCACATCGACAGCACCACCAGCATTACGCTGCATCACACTGGATCCGCCATTTCGATCAACGATGTCGACGTTCCCGATGGAACCATCGGATCGGGCGTCGTCATTAATCTGAATAATGACCTTGGAGGCGGCGGTGCGGGCTTCGGCGCGAATGACTGCGACCCGGTCACTTCGGTCTGCAGCACGATCCCCACCACGGTGACCGTCGACAGCCTGACCGTTCAAGGGCCTGGCTCCGCCACGGGCGTCATTGCCGGCAATTACGGTGAGATAACGCTCACCGGAACCACCAACGTCACCGTCAATATGGCCGGCGGCCGGGGCTTCCAATCCGGCGGACCGGATGCGCTCATTACCGGCACGTCGCGTCCCACGCTCATCGCCAATAACAGCAATTTCAACACCAACGGGGCTTTGGCCAGGGATAGCGGGAAAATCCAGATGTCCAATGGCATGGATATCACCATCACCGCCACGGGTAACGGCGGTTATGCCGCAAACGCCGAGGATGCCAACGCACACGGCTCATTCATTGACGCCACACATGGGACCACGCTGATTCTGGACGCGGGCAATGGCGCGGCCGCCCGGATGCTCAACGGCGGTCTGGTGAAGCTCGACAGTACAACCCTCATGAACGTCGCCGGCGATTACAGTACGGGGGTGTTGGTCGATGGCACGCAGGTGCCGGACGGTACCGTCGGCTCCGGCTTCACCATCCATTTGAATGGTACAAACGAGATCGGCGTCTCGTCCACGCTCCACGATGCGGGCTTCGTCAATCTTCACACCCCCAGCTACGGTGGCTATGAAGGCCCCCCGCAACCTTCCAGCGTAACCATGGATCACCTGACCGTCACCGGTGATGGCGCACGTATCGGCTTGTCGGCGGATTCGGGCAGTTCGATCACCGCCACCAACAGCTCGGTCACGATCAACGGGCAGAACGGATCGGCGTTGGATGTCGAGGGCGGATCAGACCCCTACTTCCCATTCCCCGAGGGCGGCACGATCAATTTCATCGATTCGACCGCGACCGCGAACGGCGCTGCCCGCTCCGTCGCCCGCGCCATCCTCGGCACGCCCAGCGTGCCAAATACTCTGAACATCTCCAACAGTACCCTGAGCGGGTCGCCGCAAGCGGCCGGGATTACCGCGCTCAGTGCGCTGCTCAACGTCAACATCTACGACAATTCCCAGGTTACTGGCGGCAACGGCATGCTGGTCAGCGCCGTCGACGCCAGCGCGCTCCTGGGTCTTTCGAGTCCGACACCCAGTGTGGTCGAGTTGGTATCCAACACGAATTCGGTTCTGACCGGCAATGCGATGGCCGATATCGCCAGCGCGCTCCCCAGCACGCTCGATATGACGTTGAACACCGCTACGCACTGGACCGGCGCCTCACTCGATGCAACCAATATCACAGTCGATCCGACGAGCCTATGGACGATGAACGCGGATTCGACCGTCACGGACACCGTGACCAATAACGGGACGATTGTCTACACGGTGCCGACCGGCAATCGAGCACTGCTGTCGAGTTACAAGACGCTAACGACGAAAAACTATGCCGGCGGCGGTACGCTCCACATGAGCACCTATCTGGGCACCGACGGTTCGCCCTCGGACATACTGGTAATCGACGGCGGCACAGTGACGGGAGTGACGACGCTCGCACTCGATCTGAAAACCGAGGCCGGTCTGATCGGCCCAGGGGATCTGACTACCGCCAATGGCATTCTGGTCGTCCTAGCGCAGAACGGCGCGCAGATCCCGCCCGGTTCGTTCACGCTGCTCAACGGATCGATCACGGACGGCGATTACACCTACAAGCTGTACGAAATCAATAACAATTGGTACCTGGAAAGCACAGCGCAAAACGTGAGTATCGCCAAGACCTCGTTGAACACGCAGGCCGTTCCCGGCCAAACGGTGACCTATACGGTAACCGTGAACAATCCGGGGCCGGCCGCAGCCGACGGTACCCTCGTCGATGATCCGATTCCCGCCGGTCTGACCACACCGTTCACCTGGACCTGCACGCCCAGCGGCGGCGCAACCTGCACCGCCAGCGGCAGCGGCGCATTGAGCGATGCGTTGACGGTGTTCCCGAGCGGCGCGTCGGTAACCTATACGATCATTGCGACGGTAGCGAGCACGGCAACGGGGAATATCACCAACACGGCAACCGTCACCCCAGACACTGGCGGCGCATGCAATCCCATCTCGTGTACGGCCAGCGTAACGCTGCCGACCGTAGTGCCCGCTGTGGGCATCACCAAGACTTCCACGAACACGCAGGCTATCCCCAACCAGACGGTGACCTATATGGTGACCGTGAACAATCCGGGCCCGGCCGCAGCCGACGGCACCCTCGTCGATGATCCGATTCCCGCCGGTCTGACCACGCCGTTCACCTGGACCTGCACGCCCAGTGGCGGCGCAACCTGTGCCGCCAGCGGCAGCGGTGCATTGAGCGATACGTTGACGGTGTTCCCGAGCGGCGCGTCGGCAACCTATACGATCATTGCGACGGTAGCGAGCACGGCAACGGGGAATATCACCAATACGGCAACGGCAACACCGCCGCCCGGCGGATCGTGCAATCCCGTTTCGTGCGAGGCCAGCGTGCCATTGCCAACGTCACCGCCTGTTGTGCGCATTGCCAAGACCTCGACAGACACACAGGCCGTTCAGGGTCAAACGGTGACGTATACGGTGACCGTGACCAATCTGGGCCAGGCCGCAGCCGACGGTACCCTCGTCGATGATCCGATTCCCGCCGGTCTGACCACGCCATTCACCTGGGCCTGCACACCCAGCGGCGGCGCAACCTGCACCACCAGCGGCAGCGGCGCATTGAGCGATACGTTGATGGTGTTCCCGAGCGGCGCATCGGCAACCTATACGATCATTGCGACGGTAGCGAGCACGGCAACGGGGAATATCACCAATACGGCAACGGCAACACCGCCGCCCGGCGGATCGTGCAATCCCGTTTCGTGCGAAGCCAGCGTGACATTGCCGACGTCACCGCCTGTTGTGAACATTACCAAGACCACGATGGACACGCAGGCCATTTTGGGCCAGCCGGTGACGTATACGATAACCGTGACCAATCCGGGGCCCAGGGCAGCGGATGGAACCCTCGTCGATGATCCGATCGCCGCTGGTCTGACTGAGCCTGCCACCTGGAGCTGTGTCGCCAGTGGTGGCGCAACCTGCACCGCCAGCGGCACAGGCGCGCTGCACGATACTTTGACGGCGTTTCCGGTCGGATCCAAAGTGGTCTACACCTTCATCGCGACAGTCGCGCCGGATACGTCGCTCGCCGTCATCATCAATACGGCAACCGCCACACCGCCCGGATTGAACCGCGTGGCGAGCAGCGACAGCGTGGTCGTGCCGGTCGGACCGATCGTCCCATCGGGAGCCAGCCCAGTGTTCACGCTCTCGCCTGCGCAGATGCTGCTGTTGATGCTGTTGCTGACAGGCATTGCCGGTAACCTGTTGGGCCGGCGGCGGGCGGGTTAGTGATTTGAGATTGAGGACTGGAGATTCGCAACAGACTCAGGCGACACGAGCTTCTAGGCGCCGCCCAAGCACGCGCTGGGCGCCAGCGGCAACATGCTGTGGCTCGTCAACGGCAAGCTCGAAGGCCAGTGCGAGGTTGAACCGGCAGGTTCCTGTGGGTAGGTGAACAGCAGGGGCAAGTTCTGCCCCTGGAATCCCCAATCCTGGCTTTTCTCAATCCTCGTCCCATGGCGAGGCCGGCTTGGCGGCCACTCGACGCGGCTGACTATCGCCCGCATGAACAGCCGTCCAGACGGCCAAAGCGTCGCGCGTGATCGCGACATCGTGCACGCGCACGATCGTCGCACCACGCTGCACGGCGATCAGCGCTGCGGCCACAGAACCGGCAGCGCGCTGTTCAACATCGCGCCCCGTCAGTGCGCCGATCATCGACTTACGCGACAGCCCCACGAGTACGCCGCCGCCAAGCTCACCGAAGCGATCCAGCGCGCGCAGCAATGCGAGATTGTGTTCGAGTGCCTTGCCGAAGCCAAAACCCGGATCGACCAGCACACGCTTCTTGTCCATGCCGGACATCTCACAGGCGAACACGCGCTCGGCCAGGAAACGATGCACTTCGCCGACCACATCGGCGTACTGCGGATCGTCCTGCATGCTGCGCGGTTCGCCGCGCATGTGCATCAGACATACCGGCACCTTCAGCTCCGCCGCCGCATCCAGCGCACCCTCCCGGCGCAACGCATACACCTCGTTGATGAAACCCGCACCCGCGGCAACGGCGGCGCGCATCACCTCCGGTCTGGAGGTATCCACCGCAACCGGCACCTGTGTTTGCCCGACGAGCGCCTCGATCACCGGCACGACACGTATGATTTCGTCCCGCACCGATACCGGCTCCGCCCCAGGTCGCGTGGATTCGCCACCGATATCGAGCATATCCGCACCTTCCTCGACAAGACGCAGACCGTGCGCAATCGCGGACGCGGTATCGGCATGCCTGCCGCCGTCGGAAAACGAATCAGGTGTGACATTGACGATGCCCGCGATCAGCGGACGATCGAAGCGGAGCGCGCGGCCCGCGCAATCCAGTTGCGGAACGGTATCGAACATCGTGGCTTATCTCGCAGATTTCTTGCTCTGAGAGCCTGTCTAATATCTCCCGCCGACCCGCGCCGGAGATGATGTGTGCGCAGATCGCGAAAGAGCGAAGCCGTGTACTGTACGTACTCGACCCAGCGATGACAAAAGCCTGCGCGCACACCGTCCCGGCCCCCCGATCAGAAGCATTTCGGAGGCAGGCTCTTCGGGTTGCTCCCGCCAAAGCCGCCCTGCGACAAGCATCCTTCCCTGGAGCGCTGCCGTTCCCGCGCGCGACCCGTCCCACCCGCATGTGACCACCTGACAACTTTGACGGGGCGATGCGAGTTGATGGGAGATATTAGCGACGTAATCGGCCCGGACGTGCCGAAAACCGTTCCGAAACAAAGTCGCCCGTATCTGATTTCGCATATAAAAATCAACAAGTTATATGCGGCCTTCTTGAGAGACAAGCTCTGAAAACCTGTTTTCAAAGCGCAGCGAGCGATGCGTGTCGCTGGAACACAAAACGTGCTGCATCGTATGGCTATCACTCAAAAATACGGGCACGTTGCTTCAACCCAGATTTTCCATTTACCCCATTGTCAAATGGAAACCGATTGCACAACTTGTTGATATACAAATACTTTATGGTAAAACTTTGGGGCTGGACATGATCGTGCCCAAAGGAGTCAGGTATAGACCTGGAACTTGAGTTTTGTGATGACCAGATCACCGCCTGGGGTGGTCTGGGGCTGATACGGCAAATGCTCGATCACCTGCAACTGCCGCGGATGCTTTCGCAAGCCGGGCTACCCGCCCAAGGCAGCGGGCGCGGCTATGCCCCCGTTTAGGTTCATCCAACGACCCGCGTTTCAATCCACGCGCCTCGCGTGAGGCGCGACCGGCCAAACCGTTGCGTGTCCAGGCAGTGACGATGTTTCAATCCACGCGTCCCGTGTGGGACGCGACTCGCCGATATGGTCAGCACCTACGGCATTCCGGCGTTTCAATCCACGCGTCCCGTGTGGGACGCGACTAGCGCAAGAGGAATGGCTGCTCGCGGCAATTGCGTTTCAATCCACGCGTCCCGTGTGGGACGCGACAGGGGTGGCCCTTGCACACAGGGGGAACATTGAAGTTTCAATCCACGCGTCCCGTGTGGGACGCGACTGCGGCGATGTGCGTTTTATCCATCCGAGTATTGTTTCAATCCACGCGTCCCGTGTGGGACGCGACGAGGTCAAGCGGTAATCGTTTGCTAACCTCGGAAGTTTCAATCCACGCGTCCCGTGTGGGACGCGACTCGGCGTATCAATCGCAGTGGGCGGCCTGCATCTGTTTCAATCCACGCGTCCCGTGTGGGACGCGACCTGCGCGCTCAAACGCAGCCCGAGGTAACGCCATGTTTCAATCCACGCGTCCCGTGTGGGACGCGACCGCGGCCACGGATGTTGATATCGCACCGGGATGGTTTCAATCCACG
>JAISPQ010000190.1 GCA_031274955.1 Rhodanobacter sp. | reverse complement strand
AAGCGCAAGCCAAAGATCGACAAGCCCAAAGGCTATGTCGATGGCGCAACTGCCAGATCCCATGTTTCTACGGCTCGGGTGTTGGCAGAAACTCAGAGACAAAGACCTTGAAAGGGGTGGACTTAAGCGCGACGAAGGCATGTGGACAAACAGCCCCGGCCCCCGATCAGAAGCATTTCGGGGGGCGGGCTCTTCGGGGTGCTCCCGATGCTTTACTGCACGGGATAACACTTTCCCGCCGACCCCATCGGCGTGACGTGAATGATGCCCCGGTCGTTTAGAACTTGTCCTTTGCGGCTTCGGCACGGATACGCATTTTTATCGGCCGTTCCGTCGCTACTACGGCGCCACGCCGGGGATGTGCGGGGTGGGCGCAATGGTCATGGTCAACGATCATGACCCCTGACCTGACCGGCAATGCAAAAAGCGCTTGCTAAATTACCCATTTAGGGCATCTAGTTACCCAAAATGGGCACACGCACTTCCCATCGCACCTCGGCCCCGGCGCGAAAGTCCGCACCACGCACCACCGCGCCCGCGTTTACCAGCGTGGCGGACGCGCTGTTCACCGGCACGCAGCAGCGCGTGCTGGCGCTGTTGTTCGGCCAGCCGGAGCGCAGCTTTTTCACCAAGGAACTGATCGATCTGACCGGCGGCGGCAGCGGCGCGGTGCAGCGCGAACTGGCGCGCTTGCAGGCCAGCGGGTTGATCGTGCAGACCGTGCTGGGCAATCAAAAACACTATCGGGCGAATGCGGACGCACCGATCTTTGTCGAACTGTGCGGCATCGCGGCCAAGATGCTGGGGCCGGCCGATATGCTGCGCCGCGCCTTGCTGCCGCTGGCCGATGCGCTGCAGTTGGCCTTGCTGTACGGTTCCGTGGCCCGGCGCAGCGATACGGCGCACAGCGATTTTGACGTGCTGCTGGTGTCCGACACGTTGACGCTGGAGCAGGTGTATGCCGCCCTGGCCCCCTGTCGAACGGCAGCTTTGCCGCAGCATCAGTCCCACGCTGTACACGCTGGCCGAGTTCCGCAAGCGGCTGCGCGCGCGCAACCCTTTCCTGACCAAACTGCTAGCGGGCGAGACCGTGGCCTTGATCGGAGACAAACATGCCCTTGCCGCCGCTGGATAACTACGTTGCTGATGAAGCTGGGGGCAGCCAAGAACAAAGCTCCCGCAACGTGGCGACTGGTCGGCATTCAAATCGCCGATGACGGGGCTCGCTTTGATTTCTGGCTCAAGCGTAAGAAGCTGCGTGAGGTACCCCTGTGCACGGCGCAGTTGAACGATCGCCTCCTGCGAGATGCTGCGATTGTCGCCGGCTTCGCAGCCCATTTCGATGGCGAACGGGAGTATCCGCCCGCATGCAATAATGATGGCAAAATCGATGCCTGCATCAGACGAGTGTGGCCACCTGAAACCATGCTGCTCGAAATCACGACCACTCATCAGCCGGCCTCCGATCTTGGTTATCTGCTCGCCAAACATCCCGCGCGTTGCCAGCACTTTGAACTTCCTTTCGGAGCAGCGCATGTTTTCTATTCTCAAGCGGATCATGCGTGTTGCACGGCCGTATTGCTCATGGAAATCGATCCAGTCTCCCTCGTCCGTGGGACGGGCGATAAAAGCGAGGGGCCATTGTCGCAGTACGTCAACGATCGTCCCTATGTCGCCTCATCGTTTCTGAGTGTTGCGATCGCGCGCGTGTTCGGCTCGGCAATGGCGGGCGTCAGCAAGGGTCGTCAGGAGTTGGCCGATCAGGCCATTCCGCTGGAAGCGAACATTCCGGTGCTGCGTTCAAAGGCCGGCGCAGACATGATCGTTCGGTGTTTCGAGCCTCTGGGTTATCGCACCGAAGTCGCGCAGCTTCCTTTGGATCCGCGATTCCCCGAATGGGGCGAGGGCGATTACTTCGCGCTACGGCTATCGCAAATCGTGCGCTTGCGTGATCTGCTGACGCATTTGTACATACTGCTGCCAGCCATCGACGGCGACAAGCATTATTTCGTCGGTGAGGACGAGGTCGACAAGCTCGTCGGCAAAGCCGGCGAATGGCTGTCTTCGCATCCCGAGCGCGAGTGGATCGCGAACCGTTATCTCAAGCGGCGCAAGCCATTGGTGCGCGCCGCGCTGGCACAACTTCTGGAAACCGATGAGGAAGATGTCGATACGGCGGAAGCAGTGCGTGAAGCGGTCGAGGAGCGTCTCGAACGGCCGCTCAGTCTCAACGAGCAGCGCATCGGTGCCGTACTGGCAGCGCTTCGTCAGGCCGGGGTCCGCAGCATCATGGATCTGGGATGCGGCGAGGGTCGCCTGATCGCCGCATTGCTTCAGGATCGGCAGTTCTCGCAAATCCTTGGTGTCGATGTCTCATTGCGCGCGCTCGACTACGCCGCCGAGCGCCTGAACCTCGATCGCATACCGCCGCTGCAACGCGAACGTGTGACGTTGTTACATGGTGCGCTGACTTATCGCGATCGCAGGCTGGAAGGCTTCGACGCCGCGTGCGCAATCGAGGTGATCGAGCATTTGGATCCATCGCGCCTGGATGCCTTTGAGCGGATGCTGTTCGAGTTCGCGAAACCCGGAACGATCGTAATCACGACGCCCAATGCGCAATACAACGTGCGCTTCGAAAACCTGCCGGCCGGCCGCATGCGTCATCCGGACCATCGCTTCGAATGGACGCGCGGAGAGTTTCAGGCATGGTCGGAGCAGGTCGCCGCGCGTCACGACTACACAGTGCGATTTCTTCCGGTCGGGCCGGAGGATGCGCAGTTTGGCGCGCCGACGCAGATGGGCGTGTTCCGTCGATGAGCGTGCGTATTCCCGAACTTTCGCTCGTCGCGCTGATCGGGCCGTCCGGTAGCGGCAAATCGAGCTTTGCGCGCAAGCATTTCTTGCCGACCGAAGTTCTTTCATCCGATGCCTGTCGCGGTTGGGTGAGCGATGACGAGAACGATCAAGCGGCCACCGGCGATGCGTTCGACGTACTCTATTTCATTGCGCGTAAGCGTTTGGCCGCCGGGCGCCTGACGGTCATTGATGCGACCAATGTACGCCCCGAAGACCGCAAGCGCCTAGTCGATCTGGCGCGCGAATTTCATGTGCTGCCGGCGGCGATCGTGTTCGATCTGCCTGAGCGTATTTGTCATGCGCGCAATGCATCGCGTCCGGATCGCCAATTCGGCGAGCATGTCGTTCGCCAGCAGAAAAGTCTATTGCGCCGCTCGCTGCGCGCTCTGGCGCGCGAAGGTTTCCGCACGGTCACGGTCTTCGAATCGGTGGAACAAATCGATGCGGCGAAGATCGAACGTCAACGGCTGTGGACGGACAAACGCGATATCCATGGACCTTTCGACATCATTGGCGATATTCACGGTTGCCGCACCGAACTCCTCGCACTGCTGGATAAGCTCGGCTACACGGTGGGCGGCACACGCGAAGCGCCACTCGTTGAAGCGCCGACCGGACGGCAAGCCGTCTTTCTCGGCGATCTGGTCGACCGTGGGCCGGACTCGACGGGCGTGTTGCGCCTCGTCATGGCCATGGTCGAAGGCGGTCGGGCGCTCTGCGTGCCCGGCAACCACGACATCAAACTGTTGCGCAAACTGTCCGGCAAGGACGTTCGCATCACGCACGGTTTGGCCGAAACGCTTGCGCAGATGGAATCGGAAACCGACGAATTCAAGCAGAAAGTCGCTCGATTTATCGATGGACTGGTGAGTCATTTCGTGCTCGACGATGGCAAGCTCGTCCTCGCCCATGCCGGCCTGAAGCAGGAACTGCAAGGCCGCGCTTCCGGACGCGTGCGCGAATTCGCGTTGTACGGCGAAACTACTGGCGAGACGGATGAGTTCGGCTTGCCGGTGCGTTACGACTGGGCGCGCGACTATCGTGGCCCGGCCATGGTCGTGTACGGACATACACCGGTGCCGGAATCCGAGTGGGTCAATCGGACGATCTGTATCGACACCGGCTGTGTATTCGGCGGTCGACTGACCGCGTTGCGTTATCCCGAGCGTGAATTGATTTCGGTTCCAGCCGAGCGCATCTACTACACGCCCATCAAGCCGTTTCCGACCCAGGCCAAGCCGGCGGATCAAACGGCGGCCCATCGTGAGCAGACGTTGCTCGACTACGAGGATGTCGGCGGCAAGCGCGTGATTGCAACGCGCGTCGGCGGCACCGTGACGATTCGTGAAGAGAACGCGATTGCCGCGCTCGAAGTTATGAGCCGTTTCGCGATCGATCCGCGCTGGCTCGTCTATCTGCCGCCGACCATGGCGCCGTCCGACACGGCCACCGAAGGCGATCTGCTCGAACGGCCGCAGGAAGCGTTCGCGTACTTCCGCCATGAAGGCGTGCCCGAACTCATCTGCGAGGAAAAGCACATGGGCTCGCGTGCGGTGATCGTGTTGTGTCGCGATGAGAGCGTGGCCATGCGCCGGTTCGGCATTGCCGGCGATGGGCAGGGCGTAATCCATACGCGTACCGGCAGACGTTTTTTCGACGATCGCATTCTGGAAAACGCCGTATTGGGTCGTTTGACCAAGGCGATGACCGTGGCGGGGCTTTGGGAAGAACTCGGCAGCGATTGGATCGTGCTCGACACGGAACTGATGCCTTGGTCGGTGAAAGCGCAGGAGTTGTTGCAGCGGCAATATGCCCCCGTCGGTGCTTCCGGAACGGCTGCTCTGCGTGCGGCCAAGGACACGCTGATGGCGGCAAGTTCGCATTGCGGCGAAGTGCAGCCTTTACTGGAGCGGATCATTTCGCGTCAGGGCGATATCGCCCGTTTTGTCGATGCCTATGGGCGCTACTGCTGGCCGGTTCGCGACATCGATGATGTGCGGATCGCGCCATTCCACGTGCTCGCGGCCGAACATACGGTCGGGCTTGCGCGCGATCATCGCTGGCATCTGGATCTCATCGGCCGGCTTGCGCGCGCGGACGATTCTCTCATTCAATTCACCCGGCATTGCTACGTAAATCTGAGCGATCCCGAAAGCGAAGCACAGGCTTGGCAATGGTGGACAGAACTCACCATGACCGGCGGCGAAGGAATGGTCATCAAGCCAGTGAGTGGTCTTGCACGCGGCCGACGCAGACTGACACAGCCAGCGATCAAGTGTCGAGGACGCGACTATTTGCGCATCATCTATGGCCCGCAATACACCGAACCGCAGAACTTGGAGCGCCTGCGCAAGCGTGGTGTACGGACCAAGCAGTCGCTGGCATCGCGCGAATTCGCACTGGGATTGGAAGCCTTGTATCGCTTTGTCGAAGGTGAGCCGCTGTATCGCGTCCACGAATGCGTATTCGGCGTTCTGGCTCTGGAAAGCGAACCGGTCGATTCCAGGTTATGACGCGATGGACGCGGCGGCGGCGGCGAAGGATCAAATCGCCAGCGGAATATCCATCTTTTTCGCCAACGCGGCCAAGCGTTTATCCCAGATTTTCCATTTGGAATCTCAAGCCCTGGAGACGGATATGGGCCCAAGCGGGACCATCAGAAGGTCTTCTTCAGTCCCACATACGCGCCATGCGGCAGCCATCCCAGAATCAACGGGTTGTCGCGTTGGTGCGCGTACAAGCCCAGCGCCGTACCGATGCCGGCGCCGACGATGACATCGCTTTGCCAGTGAGCATGCACTTTCATGCGCGCCACCATATCGTAGAGCACCAGACCCTCGAGGCCGTAAACGGCCGGATACTCCCGTCCATATTCCAGGACGAACGGCGTGACCGCGCCGGCGATTTCGGAGACCTCGCCACTGGGAAAGCTCTGGTTGCCGCCGCCCTTGAAGAATTCGTTCGGATTCGCGGTGGCCGAAGGACGTTTGCGCGAAAAGGTCCATTTCATGACCTGCGCGGCGCCGACCGAGAACACCATCGCGTCCAGCGATTGCCAGAACGTGTGTCCCAGCCGGCTGTCGCCGCCTTCCCACAGGGCGCCGCCGATCACGGTCAGGGCGGTCGCGTATTCGAGATTGATCTGGTACTGGCGTTTCCACAGGCCACTGTTGTCATAGGCGATGCGATGATCGATGCCGAACGGGCCACCGGCCGCCTGTGCGGATGATGAAAGGACGATAAGCGACACACAGGCCATCATGACGGCGGATATTCGCATGACACTCTCCTCAAGAGTCTGTCCTTGATGTGTAGTGTGATCCATCGTTTCAGGCATCGGTTGGGTTGGAGCGGAGCTTTTTGAGCTTGTACCAGAGCATACGCTCGCTGATGTCGAGCAGGGCGGCGGCCTTGGCTTTATTGCCATTGGCCTTTGTCAGCGCGGCGTCGATCAGGCGCGCTTCCAGAGTACCGATGGCCTGGCTCAGCGGTTCGACCGGCATGGGTTCCCCCTGCTCTTGTGCCTGCGCCTGCTCCGCCTGCGGTGTTGCCGCTGCCGGCAAGGCAGGCGGTTGCAGGAGGAAATGTTCCTCGCGCAGAGCCTCGCCTGCGCTCAGAATCAGGGCGCGTTCCACCATGTTTTCCAGTTCGCGCACATTGCCCGGCCACGCATAGTGCTTGAGCCGTTGCAGTACATCGGGTTGCAAATGCGCTTGCGCGGGCGAGCCGCCGAGCTTGGCGATGAAGTGCGCAACGAGCGCGGCGATGTCTTCAACATGCTCGCGCAACGGCGGCAGGGCGATGGCGAAGACGTTGATGCGGTAGTACAGATCCTCGCGCAGCTTGCCCTGCTTCACGGCCTCCAGCGGATCGCGGTTGGTCGCCGCGATGATGCGGATGTCCAGATCGATCCGGCGGTTACTGCCGAGGCGTTCGACCGTGTTTTCCTGCAGCACGCGCAACAGCTTGGCTTGCAGCGCGATCGGCATCTCGGTCAGTTCGTCGAGAAACAGCGTGCCGCCGTTGGCGAACTCGAACTTGCCGACGCGATCCTTCGTCGCGCCGGTGAACGCACCTTTCTCGTAGCCGAACAACTCACCTTCGAGCATTTCCGCAGGGATCGCCGCGCAGTTGATCGGCACGAACAGTTTGTCGCGGCGCGGCGAGGTATTGTGCACGGCGCGCGCGGCCAGTTCCTTGCCCGTACCGGTTTCGCCGGTAATCAGCACGGACGCCTTGCTCGGTGCGACACGCATGATCAGATCGTAAACCGCTTGCATCGGCGCGCTCGCGCCGATGAAGGTAGCGAATCCGCGCTCGATTTCGCCGCGCAAGAAGGCATTTTGCCGCGCGACTTCGACGTTGTTGAACGCGCGCGCGATCGCCAGTTCCAGCACGCTGATGTCGAACGGCCGCAACAGATAATCGCTGGCGCCGTGCTTCATCGCCGCGACCGCGGTCTCGATCGTGCCGTGGGCGGTGATGACGATAACCGGCACGTCCGATTGCTGCGCGCGCAGGTTGGCCAAGAGTTCGATGCCGTCCATTTCCGGCATGCGCAGGTCGGCAATGATGAGATCGATCGCGTTCGCGGCGAACGCCTCCAGCGCCTCGCGGCCGTTGCTCACGCCCACGACGCGATATCCCATCTTCTGCAACATGATTTCCAGGACGCGGCGCATCTTCGCCTCGTCGTCGACCACGAGTATTTGCCGGCTGCTCATGCCATCTCCAAGGTGTTGCGCGGCAGTCGCAGGCGAAACAGGGCGCCGCCGAGCAGGCTATCGTCGGCCTCGATGTCGCCGCCGTGCGCGTTCACGATCTGCTGCACGATCGCCAGGCCCAGCCCAATGCCCCCCTCGCGTTTGAAGAAAAAGGCTTCGAATACCCGGGAACGTTCGGCCGGATCGATGCCGGGCCCGTCGTCGGCGATCTCGATGAACAGATTCGCGCGATCGTCGTGCGTCGTCACATCGATCGCGCCGCCTTGGTGCAATATCTGTAAGCCATTCATCAGCAGGTTCAATATCACTTGGGTCATCTGGTCCTCATCGCAGGCAATGATAGGGGCAACGGCGTGCAGATGAGTGCTCACGCGCACGCGCTTGTGTTCGGCCTGACCGGCAAGCATCGCGATGCTGCGTTGGATGACTTCGTGCATGTCGGTTTCGACGAATGTCGGCGTTCGCGGCCGTGCCGTATCGAGCATCGCCGATACGAGCCGGTTGAGACGTTCGGTCTCGCTCTGGATGAAGCCAACCAGTTCGTGTCCCTCCGCACTGATGCCCGATTCCCTCTGCAACACCTGCGCCGAGGAACGCACGATGCCCAGTGGCGTGCGTATCTCGTGGGCGATGATCGACGACATTTCACCGACCACGGCGAGCTTGGATGCGCGCACGAGCCTCTGCTGTGACACGTTGATATCGTGCACCATCCGCACGAAGGCTTCGGTCAGTTCGCCGATTTCGCCTTTGCCGCCCGTTGGCGGCGCCTGCAACACCTTGTCGCGCATATAGCTGCGCGCGAAGCGGGTCAGTGCGACGATCGGCAAGGCGATGGTGTGGCTGATCCAGGTGCCGACGACGAATGTCAGCGCGGCGATCAGGCCGAGCAGTGCGAAAAATATCATCGCCATGCGGTGCACCGGCGCGAGCGCCCGGTCGGTCGGCTGCACGACGAGCGCAGTCCAGTTGAACCCCGAAAACTGCGCGTATCCCTTGGAGTGGGCGCCTCCGATGATGACTTCCGTATCGACGACCGGCTGTCCGGAATGGCTGCCGATCCGGCCGGCGAAGGCGCGCCATTCCGCCAGTGCATCGCTCAGCAGAAGACCCCGCTCGCGCAGCGTCCGCGACGCGGCGATTACCCGTCCGCTTTCGTCGAGCAACGCAAGCGTACGGCCGTCCTCGCTGCCGGTACGGTCGAGCACGCTTTCCATCTCGTTCCAATCCAGACTCAGACGCAACTTGCCCAGCCTTTGCTCCGCGAACGCGGACGCGATCGGCACGTCGATGAACACCTTCACCGAATGGTCCGCGCGATCCAGCTTGAGTTCGAGAACCGTCCCCGACAGATTCGTCTTCAGCCACGGCGTGCCGGTTTCCTCGTGACCGCCGACCGCGGCCGGATCGCTGCTGGCGATCACCGTGCCCTGTGCGTCGGTGCAGGCCAGGCTCGAATAGACCTCGCCGTAGCCGGATTTCAGATCGGAGAGAAAACGCGACAGCCGCTTGTCGACATCGTGCACTTGCAAATCCTGCATGATATTGAGATGACTCCACACTGCCGCGTTCTGCAGGCGTTCGAACATCATCTTGTCAACCTCGGCGGCAACCGTTGCGGCCTCGACCGACATATTGCGCTCGATCTCCAACCGCAAGGCTTGCCTGGCCTTGACGAAAGCCAGGCTCGCCAGAAGGATCGCTGAGACCAGGCCAACGCCGAGGAAAGCAATCAGTAGCGTTCTGCGGATGCTCACGGGAATCGGGAATCTCGACATGTCCGCGTTGGCAAAAGTTTTGGCAGGCGGTGAGAAACAACCCGCCGCGACCCAAGAACGGATCGCTTCCGGATCAACGCTGCAAGGCGTTGATCCGTGTAGCACGTGGCGCGGCTTCGCCGCGACCGTACGTCATGAGAACGCGGCAGGTCGCCTGTGGCCGTCGGGCCACGGGCGGATGAGGCAGGGATGCCGAACGGGAAACGCTCCATGGACGGATGATGATACGACCGAGCGATGACGAAGGCATGTGGACAAACAGCCCTGGCCCCTGGGGTTGCTTCCGCCAAAGCTGCCATGTGACAAGCATCCTTCCCTGGATCGCTACCGTTCCCGCATGCGGCGTGAGCGCCGCATGTGACCACCTGACAACGTTGGTGGGGCAACGCGAACTGGGGGGAGATAGTAGACAGCGCTTAGAGCCGACGATTCCCAATGCTATAGTCAGCGATGATCGTGGTAAACCTGCCCAGGAATCGAGCCTGGGCCTATCCGTATTGGCGCGCCCACTGCTGAAATTCGCCTGATGTCGAAATCCGCCGACCTCGCTCACCGCTTGCCGTGTTGGATCGGTGCCTGCTGCATTGCCTTGGCATCCCTGCACGCGGTTGCTGACGACGATGCTGCCCAGGGCGGTGGATACCATCTGGGCAACGGCCTGCCACTGGGCGATAGCGGTTTGCGCATCGGCGGCTACGCGACCGGCTCCTACGAGCGCGAAAGCGCCACTCCCCCGCGTGTGGCGGTCGATAACCTCAGCTTGTTCGTCTGGTGGGAGGGTGAAGGCCGCTGGAAATTCTTTTCCGAACTCGAATATCAGAATCTGCTGCTCACCCGCGAACGCCGGCACGATCACGATGGCTATCTCTCGCTGGAGCGCGCTTATATCGACTATGCGTTGACGGATAACTTCGACCTGCGCGCAGGCAAGTTCCTCACACCCATCGGGCGCTGGAACCTGATTCACGCCACGCCGCTGGTCTGGACGACGTCGCGGCCGCTGGTCACCTCGCTGGAGTTTCCCACCAACATGACCGGAGCGATGCTGACCGGCAGGCTGCCGAATCTGGGTAATGGTGTCGAATACAACGTGTACGGGACGAGTGGTAGCGATCTGCATACGAATCCGTCGGTCGATCCGTTTACTGCCGGCATGGGTACGCACATCGCCTGGACCGCAATGCCCAACCTGCAGCTTGGATTCTCCTATGCCAATTTCCGGCAGGCGAGCGCGAGATCCGAGCGCAAACAGATCGCCGGCGTCGACTTCTTATGGACGCACAATCGTTACGAACTCAGCGGCGAGATGATCTACCGTCACACCAACCTGAGCAAAACAGATAACGAAAAAGGCGCTTATCTGCAGTTCGTCGCGCCGCTGGGCGGAAAGCTTTATGCGGTGGCGCGCTACGAAATCTATAGCGTCGACCGCGATGATGTGCCGGAGAAGATTCGTGCCACCAATCCTAATGCCTATCCTAATGGGGCGTCCATGTCGTTCCGCGTCGCCGGACTCAACTACCGCATCACACCCGCGCTGGTGTTGAAAGCCGAATGGGTGGCGAGCAGCCACAACGTCATGCATGCGCCGGATGGCCTGCTTGCTTCGATCAACGTCCTGTTCTGAGAAACGGCCGCATGCGCATTTTCATCACGCTTTTCGTCATGCTCTGGCTGGCTGTGATGCCGGTGCATGGCGCGACGATACAGCCGTTCGCCGTCATCCTCGCCAGCGACATCGACGAAACCACGTGGTCGCGCGAGACGCTGTCCTTCATCTTCCAGCGCAAGCAGAATGTCTGGCATAACGGCCTGCGTATCCAGCCGGTCAACCTGCCGGCAGACAATCCGCTGCGCCGTACGTTCTCCCTGTGCGTGTTCGGCCGCGAGCCTGCGGCGATGGAAGGCTACTGGCGCGAACAGTACTTCCACGGCGTGCTGCCTCCACACATGGTCGAATCCGAAGAAGCGGTCACGCTGTTCGTCGGCGCGACACCCGGAGCGATCGGCTATGTGTCGTCCTGCCCACCGGGTTTGCGCGCGAAAGTGGTGCTGACGGTCGGCGATCCGCCGAATTGCCCGCATCACAACATGCCGTGTCTGTGAACCCCCTTCGACACGGCCGGTGTTCGTGGAGCAACACCGTGCGGCATTAATGGTTCTGCGCGCTCGCAGATTTCTGGAAAGATCAGAACGGTTCTTTCCCGATAACCTGCAAAATTCGACAGACGAAATTTGCAGCGATCCAAACCCTGCGCGATGACGTCGCGTGGCGAGCCATCGGTCATTCGATCTGTTTTTTCATCCTCATCAATATCTTACAAGCTCTTATTCCTTGCCTCTTCCGGCTTGGCGCGGCAATTGCACAGATCCGATGTGTGAGCAGGCATATGTCGCCTGTCATCGCGGATACTTATGTTCACAGCCGAAAAATCTTCGCTTTCCCCAATCGACTCGTCGTGGACGCCGGACGATCAGCACGCGCTGGCGGGTGATATCAGACAGGTGCTAAGCCTGCTCGGGAACGCGAGCAAGCGGCAGAACCGTGTCGCCCCTGTGCGCGTACCGTCGCCTCGTCAGGGCGTTGGGGAAGGATTGCCCTGTCCCTCCTCGCAACGCGTGCGCGCGGCACAGTCGCGCGCCATGTCACACGGATCAACGCTGCAAGGCATTGATCCACCGGCGATCCATCCGCGCAGCGCACAAGCGCGCGGTTTCTCGACAGCCAGCTATGCGTTGATCGAACACGATTACGCCACCCGCAGGGTCGTCGAGAAGTTCATCCGCCGTTGCTTTGCCGAACATTTCGGCGCGCATGTCGATGCGTTCATGCCCAGACTGCTCACCCTGCAGCGCGACGATGGAACCCTCTGTGGCGCGTTCGGCCTGCGTTTCGCGCAATGCAGGCTGTTCATCGAACACTACCTCGACAGACCGATCGAGCAGGCGATCGCGGCATCCGTGCAATCGCCGATCCAGCGGTGCGGCATCGTCGAGGTCGGTCACCTGTGCGGCACCTCTGCGGGCACGATGCGCCACTTGATCCTGTTGTTGATCGCGCGTCTCCACCACGAAGGTTTCCAGTGGGTCGCCTTCACCGGAACGCAACAACTGCGTAATGCGTTTCATCGCATGGGCCTGTTTCCGCTGGATCTGGGCGCCGCCCGGATCCAGGCCATCCCGGCCGAATCGCGCGCGGCTTGGGGACGCTACTACGAGCACTCACCGCATGTGTTCGCCGGACGGATCCTGGACGGATTCGCGGCGCTCAAACGCGGCCATGTCCAGGGAGACCACCAATGAACCGCATTTCCCACGTGTTGCGCTATGCCCCACTGATGAGGTCGCGGCAACGTTCGCACGTAAGCCGCATCATTCGCGCCCTACACGAACATGCCTCGGCAAGGCCGACGCATGCGGCGCTGTTCGACGAAACCACCGCTTTATCGTATGCCGAACTGCTCGCGGCAGTCCGCTACGCGGCGGGTCAACTGAAAATACTCAAGCCGCGTGTCGTGGGCCTCTTCGCGGACAACGGCATTCCCTGGGCGATAGCCGATCTGGCCACGCTGTTGTGCGGGATTACGCTGGTACCTGTGCCGTCGTTCTTCTCGCCCGCGCAATTGGAACACGTCCTGCACAGCGCCGGCATCGATTGTGTGCTGACCGATCAGCCGGAACGGTTTACCGCGGCAGGCACTGCCCAAAGCCCATCGCCGTTTTACGGCGACTTGGTGGCCATCCGTGTGGACACGACAACGCACGACATGCCCGCCTTGCCGGACGGCACGCAGAAGATCACCTTCACCTCGGGCACGACCGACCATCCCAAGGGCGTATGTCTGGGCCTGGAGGAGATGGAAGCCACGGCCGATTCCCTGCGTATCGCCAGTGCAGCCAGCGCGGACGACCGTCATCTTTGCGTGCTGCCGCTGGCAATGCTGCTGGAGAATATCGGCGGCCTGCATACACCGATCCTCGCCGGCGCCACGGTCTGTCTGCCAAAACTCGCCAGCGTCGGGTTGAGTGGAAGCTCAAACCTGGATATCGGCCGCATGATCCAAGCCTTGGCTACGTGGCGGGCCAGTAGCATCATCCTGATTCCGCAGATGCTTCAAGCCCTGGTCGGCGCAGGGCGCGCGGGCATTCCGCTACCGGATTCGCTGCGCTATATCGCCGTCGGCGGCGCTGTGCTATCGGCCGCTCTGCTGGATGCCGCGGCCGGCCTGGGTCTGCCGGTCTACCAGGGCTATGGCTTGTCCGAATGCGCGTCCGTCGTCGCGGTCAATCGGCCCGATGCGAATCGCCTCGGCAGCGTCGGCCGCCCTCTGCCGCATGTACAGGTGTCCTTCGCGCAGGATGGCGAGATTCTCGTGCGTGGCGTCCGCTGGCGCGGCTACCTCGGTCATGCGCCGTCTCCGGCTGTCGGTGAAAACATGATCGCCACGGGCGATCTTGGTTATCTGGATACGGACGGTTATCTGTATCTGACCGGTCGCAAGAAAAACATCTTCATCACCTCGTTCGGCCGCAATATCGCGCCGGAGTGGATCGAGAGCGAACTCGTCGCGCGGCCGCCGATTCTTCAAGCCGCGGTGTTTGGCGAAAGCCGTCCATTCAACATCGCGGTGATCTTTGCGGCGCCGGACGCGGCGCCCACCGCGATCGACAACGCGCTGGACGCCGCCAATCTCGTCTTGCCCGATTACGCGCGCGTACACGCTTGGATACGTGCGACCGAGCCATTCAACGTAGCCAATGGCCTGGCGACCGCGAACGGCCGGCTGCGCCGCGACGCCATTTTCGCCGCCTATGCGGAACGCATCGATGCACATTACTCCCACGAACTGGCGACCGTCGTATGAGCTTCTATCAGCACCTGCAGTCCGCCACCACGACCGCGAGAAACAGCCTTGTTTCCGCGCCGATCGTCGCCGCTGCGCTCGCAGGCCGTGTCACACGTGAGATGTATCTGCGTTTTCTTGCGCGCGCGTTTCATCATGTCCGCCATACGCCATCGCTGTTGATGGCCTGCGGCGCTCGCGTACCGGCGCATCAGGAATGGCTGCGCGCACAGATCGCGCACTATATCGACGAGGAAATCGGCCATCATGAGTGGATACTCAACGACATCGCCGCAGCAGGCGGCGATGCCCAAGCGGTGCGCAACAGCGAAGCGGATTTCGATACGGACGTGATGGTGGCCTACGCCTACGATACCGTGCTGCGCCGCAATCCGGTCGGCCTCTTCGGTATGGTCTATGTGCTCGAAGGCACCAGCGTAAGCCTTGCCACCAAGGTCGCCGCGGCCGTACAGAACGCGCTGGGCCTGCCTGAGACCGCATTCACCTATCTCAATAGCCACGGCACGCTCGACATCGAGCACATGGGCTATTTCGAGAAACTCGTGAACCGGCTCGACAGCGCCGAAGATCGTGTCGCGGTCGAGGCCAGCGCGAAAACCTTCTTCCGCCTTTACGGCAATGTTCTTCACGGTGTTGAAACGCAGGTGAGCGCATGAACATCTCCGGCGCAAAGGTTCTGCTCACCGGCGCGAGCGGCGGCATCGGCAGCGCGATCGCGCATGAACTCACCGTGCGCGGTGCCGAGTTGATCCTGGTTGGTCGCGACGCCGCCAAACTCGAACGGCTCGCAACGGAACTGAAAGGACACGGTGCACGCTCGACGCAAGAACTGGTCGCCGATATTGGTGACCCTGACGCGGCGCAGCGTCTGGTCGCCGAGGCGCTGCAACGCAGCGGCGGCATCGACATTCTCATCAATTGCGCCGGCGTGCAGAACTTCGGTTTTTTCGCGAACGAGTCCGCGCAGGACATGGCCACGTTGCTGCACGTCAACACGATTGCGCCGCTCATCCTCACCAATGCGGTGCTCCCGCATATGCTTGCGAACCGCCGTGGACAAATCGTCAACGTCGGCTCGATCTTCGGCTCCATCGGCTTTCCGTATTTCGCCTCGTATTCGGCGAGCAAGTTCGCCTTGCGCGGCTTCTCCGAGGCTTTGCGCCGGGAACTCACCGGCACCGGTATCGGCGTCACCTACGTCGCGCCGCGCTTCACCAAGACCGCATTCAACGGCGACGCCGTCAAACGCATGGCGGATGCGTTGAAGATGAATCAGGACGATCCGCAAACCGTCGCCGCGAGCGTCATTGCCGCGATCCAAGCCGATGGCCACAACCGTTATCTGGGCTGGCCCGAAAAGTTCTTCGTCCGCATCAACTCCCTGCTTCCGCGTCTGGTCGACGGCTCTTTGAAAAAACAGGCCGATCAGATGCGCCCCTTCGCTACGCCGCAAGGTGAATAAGGATCCCGTCATGACACGTCTATACATTTTGCCGACTCTGCTCGCACTGGCCACGACGTTCGGCGCTCATGCCGCTGACCCGGCTCTGGATCAGACCATCGCCGATGTCGGCCATCGCTGGGCGACGATCTATTACCAAACGCCCGACAAGCAGAAAGACGCCGCCTATGACGAACTGATCACGCAGGTACAGCAGCTCGCGCATGACCACCCCAAGGATGCCGAGCCGATCGTGTGGCAGGCCATCGTGCTGTCGAGCGCAGCGAAAATCGAAGGCGGTCTGAGCGCGCTGCACAAGGCCAAGGAAGCGCGCGAACTGCTGGTTTCCGCCGAGGCCATCGACCCGACCGTCATGAACGGATCGATCTACGCCTCGCTCGGCAGTCTTTACGCCAAGGTCCCCGGGTGGCCGCTGGGTTTCGGCGATAAGAAACAAGCCAAGGTCTATTTCGAGAAGGCGCTGGCCATCGATCCTCACTCGATCGATACGAACTATTTCTACGCCGACTACCTCGCCGATACGGGCGACTACGCGAAATCCGTCGAGTACCTGCAACGCGCGCTCGCCGCACCGCCACGTCCGGGACGCGAGGATGCCGATGCGGGACGCCGTCAGGAAGTACAAGCCTTGCTCGATACCGTGAAGAAAAAGGCGGCAAGTTAAGACCCGTTTCATCAGAGACACCAAGTGCCAGATATAAAAAATGCCCTGCCACAACATATCCAGCTTAATAATTATTGAGGAGAATAAAATTTTTATTCCTTGTTCCGATTAACACCAGCCACCAAACATGTCTCTCTTTCATGAGTAAACGTGTAGCAATTCTCTTTCCAAACGATCTTCTGAGGTAACCAATGAAATATGAACGATTTCACCACTGCGCAGGCCATGCAGACGCTGTTCGTTGCCGCCGGCATTACTTTTGGCGGATACCAAGACAGCGGTCTCAGTGAGATCGGTGGAAACCCTCACTTACTAAAACTTCAGCACATGAGATGGCGATATATCGCCTCGTGGTTCAGGTGCTAAACAAATAAGGAAAAGATCGATATGAAAATGCATGGGTTCACCTACGACGTACACATACTCTGGCGGCGACTGGGTCGCCACGGGCTTCCCTGGATTTCGGCAATGGCCGTGCTGACGCTCGCGGCGCCAGCCCATGCGGTGCCGAGCTTCGCCAGACAGACCGGGGAGGAGTGCGGCGCCTGTCACGTCGGCGCCTATGGCCCGCAGCTCACCCCCCACGGTATCAAGTTCAAACTGACCGGCTATACCGAAACCGACGGCAAGGGGTCGAAGATCCCTCTCTCCGCCATGGTAGTGACCAGCTACACGCATACCGACAAAGCGCAGGACGAGCCGCCCGCCGCCCATACCAAGACCAACAACAATGCCAAGATGGACGAAGCATCCGTGTTCTGGGCTGGCCGCATCAACGATTACCTCGGCAGCTTCGTGCAGGTGACCTATGACGGCATCAGCCGGCATACGGCGATCGACCAAGCCGATGTGCGCGCCGTGTACACCGGGCACCTGTTCGGCAAGGAGACGATCTTCGGTCTCTCGCTGAACAACAACCCCGGTGTACAGGACCCCTTCAATACGTTGCCCACGTGGAGCTTTCCTTATACGTCATCGGCGGTAGCGTTCGGTGCGGGAGATGCCGCCACGCTGATCGACGGTGGCCTCGAGCAACGGGTCGCCGGACTGTCGGCCTATGCCTTCTGGAACAA
The DNA here is from genome assembly GCA_031274955.1 of Rhodanobacter sp. Taxonomy (GTDB): domain Bacteria; phylum Pseudomonadota; class Gammaproteobacteria; order Xanthomonadales; family Rhodanobacteraceae; genus Dokdonella_A. Next base: position 7,927 of record JAISPQ010000190.1, on the reverse strand, counting down.
CGCCCTCTACGCGGAAGTCGGCACATATCGCTCACTGTCGCCATGGAGCCAGCGCAAGCTCGGTCTGGATCTCGCCGAAGATCCCGGTCGCCTGAACGGCAACACCCTGTACTGGCGTCTGGCTACGTTCCGCGATCTGCACAAGCAGGCCTTCTCGGCAGGCCTCTTCGGCTTCAATACCAGCATCCAGCCGGACCGCCAGAGCGGCGGCCCCACGAACAGTTATCGCGACATCGGCGCCGATGCGTCCTACCAGTTCCTTGGTACCCGCGAGCACATTGCGACGATCAACGGCAGCTATATCCATGAGCGGCAAACGCGCAATGCCTTGATCGCCGGCGGCGCGGCTGAAAATCCGAAAGGCTCGCTGAACCAGTTCAAGCTTTCCGCCTCGTACCACTTCCGTCAGACCTACGGGGTGACGGCAAGCCGGTTCGCGACCCATGGATCGCGGGATGCCACGCTCTACGGCGACGGCTTCGCCGGAGGTTCGCCCGATACCTCCGGCTACATCCTGCAAGCGGACTGGACACCGTTCGGGAAGGAGAACTCGTGGGGTGCGCCTTGGGCCAATCTGCGGCTGGGCGCGCAGTACACCTGGTACAACAAGTTCAATGGCACCGGGCACAACTACGACGGCAACGGACGCAATGCGGGGGACAACAACACCTTGTTCCTGTCCGCTTGGCTATCGTTCTAACTCACTGGAGAACTTCGATGAAATACATACTGGCCACAACACTGCTCACTATCGCTCTTGCACCTTGTTCCGCCGCTTTCGCCGGCGATGCGGGTCATGGACAGAAAGTGTTTCAGGAGGAATGTTCGGATTGCCATAGCGTGATGACCGGCAAGAACAAGAAGGGCCCATCGCTGTTCAACGTTGTCGGACGCAAGTCCGCAACGATCGCGGACTTCAACTATTCCGATGCGATGAAGGCGAAAAACATCGAATGGTCGATCGAGACTATCGCTGAGTACATCAAGGCGCCGAAAAAATCCGTGCCCGGCGGCAAGATGAAGTACGACGGCTTGGACGATGCGAAAGCGCGGGAGGACGTCGTCGCCTTCCTCGCCACGCTCAAATGAAGAAGGAGGTGCGCAATGGCCTCCCGGAATCCCTCCGAGAAAGCGGACGCGGCAGGCAGCAGCGTACGCAGAATAGGTATCACCAGCGTACTCTCGCTGCTACTGTTGGGCGCCGTCCTCACCGTCTCCGGCAAGTACGCGCTGGACACTACCAATTCGCTCGAATTCTGCACCTCGTGCCATGAAATGCGAGACAACAACTTCGCCGAGTACCGCAAGACCATTCACGCGGCGAACCGCACCGGCGTCAAAGCGGTCTGCTCGGATTGTCACGTGCCGCATGGATTCTTCGCCGTGGCCAAGCGCAAGCTTCTGGCGGCGAATGATATCTTTCATCATCTGATCGGCACTGAGGATACAAAAGAGAAATTCGAAGCGCATCGCGCGGAACTGGCCAAGCGGGTATGGCAGCACATGAAGGAGACCGATTCGGCCGAGTGTCGCTACTGCCACGACGTCACTGCGATGGACCCGGAAGTACAAGGTCCAACCGCGCACAAGCAGCACCAGAAAATCGGCATAGATGGCAAGACGTGCATCGATTGCCACTACGGCATCGCGCACAAGGAGCCCGAAGGCATCGATCCATCCGATCTCGAGGCAAAACCGTAAACGAGGTCAAGAGGGGGGGCGGGGGGCCATCACGATCAGGCTGCTGAGAAGCAGCCTGATCGTGCGGCCCAGTCCACGGACGGGGATCGTCCGTGGGGGCTTTCGCGTTCTCAGCAACCGGCTAAAGCGTCCAACGGATATCGGGATCGGCGCGCAGCGCCGCATGCGCCTGGTTGTATTTCTCGCGAGACGGGCAGGTGAAGCTCACGCTGACCGCGTGGTAATGGCCTGCGCGTGAGGGCCGTACGCGCAGGCTGGCGGCCAACACGGCCAAGCCAATGTGTTCGAGGATTTGCGGCACGCGAATCTCCAGCGCCGCCGCCGCATTACCCATCGCGGTGATCTCGAACACGCCGGGAAACTGGAAACCCTGCGTGGGATTCTGCGCCCGAATCTGATCGAGGTCTTTCATTGGGTTTCCCTCATTTATCCATGACAACGCACACCGTGTGGAACATCAACAAAAGGGCAAGATAGCCCTTTCTCAACAGCTAACGCGATCCAGGGACGGATTGCCCGCGAATCAACGCCGCGAGGCGTTGATTCGGCGTAGCACGTGGCGCGACTCTGCCGCCTGAACAGCATTGGGGTTAGGCCGCGCCCTAGTCGACTGCGGAGTCCTGCCACGACGCTACCAAGGCTCGATACGCAGCTTCGATGCTTGCCCACTCCTGCGTGGTGCTCTCGACCTCCACGACGTAGAGGATTGACCCATTCTTCGAATATGCAACGTACGCTTCGTTGACTGTTGTGACGCCCTTGTGGTCGCGTGTGGCTTTGGTATGAAAGCCCTTGGCAGAGCCGAGATGGTCCTTCCTTAGGAATTCGACCTCGTAATCAAGGCTGTGGGAGTCGCCGAAGAACCTCGACAGGTGGTCGAACACCTCGGTCTCGACCGTACTCTCGTCGGAGGCATAGGCTGCGAAGATCGAGACGCGGCTTCGGGGCGACACCTCGAGATCGAGACCGTGATCGGGACCGCACACGCATGTGGCGAGAGTAGTGTCGTACGCGCACGAAGATGGTGTATGCCAGTAGGTGCGTAGAGCCGGTGGAACCCGGACCGTGAAGCCGTACGTGTAGTTTCGGTACACGCCCGTAGCGATCCGAGGATCGACGCACGCCAAGTCGCTCGCCGCTGACACGTGAGTCCAAGCGAGGATAAGGAAGAGAGCTGCTATGCGGCATTTCAACATGGCGCGCACCGCCTAACTATTATTGGCCCTTCGGCGGCGGCGCAGGCACGCTGCCATTGTCGCCCTTGAACCACAACAGGATGCCATCGGAAAAGCGTTTGAAGAAACCACCTTCCTCGCCGGCATCCAGTGCGATCAAGGGCTGTTCTATCAGCGTTTTTTCATCGAGTTGCACTTTCAATGTGCCGACCTGCTGCCCCTTGGCGATCGGCGCGATCAAGCGCGAGGGCATGTCGAGACTGGCCTTGAGATCGTTATAGCGCCCGCGTGGGAAGGTGACGAGCACGTCCTGCGTGATACCCAGCGGCAGATTCGCAACCGCGCCTTTCCACAGTTCCGGCGTGGCCAGCGGTTTGTCCACCGCATAGAGCTTGTGCGTTTCGAAGAAACGGAATCCATAGGCCAGCAGCGCCTGATTGTCGTCGGCCCGCTGCTTTTCGCTGGGCGCGCCCATGACCACTGCGATCAGGCGCTGGTCGCCGTGCAGTGCCGATGTCGCCAGGCAGAAGCCCGCTTCCGAGGTATGCCCGGTCTTGATGCCATCGACCGTCGAATCGCGCCACAGCAGCGTATTGCGATTGTGCTGCTTGATACCGTTCCATTCGAAATCCTTGATCGCATAGATCTTGTACTCCTCGGGAAAATCGTGGATCAGCGCGCGCGAGAGCAACGCGACATCACGCGCGGTGGTGTAGTGGTCGGGATTGGGCAGCCCGCTCGCATCGATGAAATGCGTGCCGGTGAGACCCAGATTGGCCGCGTACTGGTTCATCAACCGCGCGAAGGTTTCCTCGGAACCGGCCGTGTGTTCGGCCAGCGCAATCGCCGCGTCATTGCCGGACTGGATGATCATGCCGTATAGCAGATCCTTGAGCGGGGTCTTGCTGTTGAGCTGGAGGAAACTCGTCGAGCCGTCCGTGCCCGCACCGCCCGAACGCCAGGCGCGCTCGCTGATGAAGACCGAATCGTCCAGATGGATCTTGCCGTGCGCTATTTCGGCAGATACGACATAGGAGGTCATCACCTTGGTGATCGATGCCGGCGCGACGCGATCATCGAGCTTGTCGCCGGCCAGAATCTGTCCGCTCGCGTAATCCATCAAGACCCAGCTTTTCGCATCGATCGCCGGTGGCGGCGGCAGCGGGCCGCCCGTCGTTCCCGGTGCGCCGGGTTGTGGCGTCGCGGCAGCCTTGCGCACAGGTTCGGGCGTGGGCAAGTTCGGATTGGCGGGAGTCTGCGCTGTGTCGGTTGCCGGCGCGGTATCGCTTGGCGGTTGCTGCTGCTGCGCCGTGCTCGTCTGTGCGGCAGGTGTGTGTGCGGGTTTTCTGGTACGCGCTTGGGCGTGGGCGCCGACAAGAACCAGAGCGGCGAGGAGGAGGATCGAGTGTGGCTTCATTTCGGGATGGGATTCCAGCTACATGACAAAAGAGACATTTGGAAGGTTGAGAAAGGACTATCCTGTCCTTGCCTCAAAACGCATAGCGCGGCTACGCCGCGTCACGTGTTACGCGGATCATTGCTTCGCAGCATCGATCCACGTGCGATCCATCCGCGGAGTTTACCGGCTGGATGAGGATTGCGAGCGCCGCCGGCGCGCAAACTGTCGAATGCATCAAGTTTTAGCACGGAAAGAAACCTTGCTAGGATGGCTCCAAAAGTACACCCTGAGAGCCTGTCTATCTCCCTCCGCCCGCGCCCGGAAGTTATTTGTGCGCAGGCCAAGGAAGAACAAGATCGCCTGTGGCCGTCGGGCCACAGGCGGTAACGGGAATAGCTCCATGGATAGATGGTTACACAACCCAGCGATGACGAAGACATGTGGACAAACAGCCCCAGCTCCCCGATCAGAAGCATTTCGGGGGCAGGCTCTTTGGATTGCTCCCGCCAAAGCCGCTATGCGGGCGTGCTTGGCTCGACCTGACCGCCAGTCAGGCGCATCGTCAAGCATGCCCCCCTGACAACTTTGATGGGGCAACGCAGGCTGGGGAAGGTAATTTAGACGGGCGTTTGGCGAAAGTGGTTGATATCCTCGCGCAACGCCAGTGCGGCGGCGCGCGCAGTGTCGGCGAAGTCGGCGCCACTGCCGGCGTAGAGAATCGCGCGCGATGAGCTGACCAAGAGGCCAGTGCCGTCGGCTGTGCGGCCATGCGCGAGTACCGCCGCCACATCGCCGCCCTGTGCGCCGATGCCGGGCACCAGGATCGGCATGTCGCCGACGAGTGCGCGCACCTTGCCCAGTTCTTCCGGCCACGTCGCGCCGACGACGAGCGCGCAGTTGCCGTGCGTGTTCCAGTCGCGCGCGACGGTGCGCGCCACGCGCAGATAGAGCGGCTCACCGCCGCAATCCAGCGCCTGAAAATCCGCGCCGCCTGCGTTCGAGGTACGGCACAGCACGATCACGCCCTTGTCGGTGCGATCCAGAAACGGTTGCAGTGAATCGCGGCCCAGGTATGGATTCACCGTCACCGCGTCGGCGCCGTAACGGTCGAACGCTTCGGCGGCGTAGTGCTGTGCGGTGCTGCCGATGTCGCCGCGTTTGGCATCGAGAATCACCGGCACACCCGGATGCCGGGTATGGATGTGCGCGATCAAGCGTGCGAGCGCGTCTTCAGCACCTAGCGCCGCAAAGTGTGCGATCTGTGGTTTGTAGGCACAGACCAGATCCGCGGTGGCATCGACGAGGGCGGCGCAGAACTCGAACACCGCATCGGGCCGGCCGCGTAGCGGCGCGGGAAACTTCGCCGGTTCTGGATCCAGACCGATGCAGACCAGCGAGGCGTTGCCTCGCCACGCCTGTTGCAGCGATTGCATGAAGTTCATCGGCATAGAGTGTGGTGGGCTTTTGCTTTTTTCCCGCTCGTGTGGGCTTGGCAGGATATCGTGAACAGGCTCTTAGGCAATCGGCTCAAGATCATCAGGAAACGCTCCAGCGGCAACCCACTCAGATTCGGTGAAATCCTCAGTAACATGACGACGACGCCATGCACGACTGAGGTGAGCATAAACGTGCCCCAAATCCATCCTTAATTCTGGTTCTTCGTATTCTGTGCTTGACGATATTTCTTTGATGAGATTGCCTAAATGCTCATGCGCATCCTCCAAGTCGTGAAGGAGCATAGCCCATCCAACAGAATTATCGTTGCGATTAATCATGCCTACTCGCCTAACGCCCAAGTTAACCGGCGGCGAAGCCGTCCGGGTTGAACGAATGAAAGGGACTTCCCCGTCCCGAGTGCCCCGCGCATAGGCGGGATACGGCAACAAAGTGCCATGCTGGGAAGTCAACGCTCTCATCAACACACTCGTTTTTTGGAAGGGGAAGCCCATGACTATCGTAACCGTAGGAATCGATCTGGCAAAGAACATCTTTGCTGTTCACGGCGTGCACGCAGTGTGGCCGAACGCCGGGGCTACTGGTGCGCGGTGGTCGCCATAGCGGGCAAGAACGCACGCATGTGCTGGGCGGTGTTGCAACGAGGGGAGAACTTCAAGATGCCGGTCTGAGCGGTGGGCCGGCAGGAGAGGCAAGAGCGAAGAAGCAGGCAGATCAGAAATCCGCCGCGTGAAAGCAGTCGTTGATGTGCAAAAGGTTGGACCTGCGCCGGAGAATGCTTGGCTCTCAAGAAACTCGCTTGCATCTGATGTCGCCTATACAAATCAACAAGTTAGGCGCGAGTTTTTTTGAGAGGCCCATGGTTATACCAATGGATAAGCATTTTTAAGATTGGCCTCTTTCAAGATTGGACGCCACTGTTTGCTGCCCGCATGTTTACTTACACAGCAACCTAGCGCAACCCAGGCAAGTCGCTCTTTAGCCTCAAACGAAGCTACTTTATCCACAACATCCGATCCTCTGTGACCCCAAACGAAGGCACTGCCGCGCGTCCGCTCGAACTCATGTTAGGCACAGACTCTGATGCAGAAGCATGTGCCTTGACATCACCCTGGAATCCATGTGCCGGAGTCATCATCCCACCAAGCCTCCGGGTCTTCGATACGATCGGAGTCGTAAGGTTGTCCATTCCTAAAAGAGACAGCCACGCCATTTCTGGCATTTGGCAAGTTTGTTTCCCAAAAATTTACGATGAATTCGAAATTAGAATAAAAAGTGAACTGTGGATCGGTAGCGACCATAGTGTCTGGATCTTCAGTGAGTGGATCCTCTCGCAAGTACCGTAAGGCTTCGTGGATATGTGTTCCAGACTGAGCCAAGATATTGGAGATAAAGTGTACGTCTGCTTGAGATGGTGAATAATTTCGCGGAAAAATTACAAAAAACACAGGAGAAGTGGATGACTTCACACATATCTCGTCGCCAACGTATTGCACTGTCGGCTTATCACCGACTATTGGAACTAAGGGTAAGAGTTCCTTCGGCATCGTTATGGACGTGTCCTTCATTTTCCCACCCGGGACGTTTCGCTTAAGTTGATGAATGACTGCCAGTGCATAAAGCCTAACGCCAAAGTTAACCGGTGGCGAAGCCGCCCGGGTTGAATGCAATGTTAGGCTCGCTGAACTGAGGTAATAAGCACGTATGCATGTTTTTCTCCATGCGGAATACGGTAGGCACCTGCGGCAGATAGACATTTACACGCAAGAGCGGTTAATTCCCAAGCCGTTGACTCATCACATTCTACGCGCTCGTTGGTAAATAACTCAAAGCCGGTAATGGATTGGAGTTCCTTGATTTGTGAGGATTGCTCACGTACAGCGAGTGGGAATGCCTCGTTTGCCCAAGCCCACAAGAGGTTTTGCTTAGAAGGTATGTGCGTGAAAACCGGAATGATGAAGGCTTTGACTTGCGGCACATCGCCCTCAAGAAATGTGAGGGTTCCTGCCGCGTAGTCAGCGAAAAATTTATTGTGAGACCCCCACCCCAAGCCATACGTGGCTACAAGCGTGGCTTGTTTCGCCTCTAGCTCGCCAACAGCTTGGGCTAAGTAAGTATCAAATTCGGAATCAGTCATGCTCATTGTCTTTACAGCCTAACGCCTAAATTAACCGGCTGGCCGTAGGTCAGTCCGGGT
>JAISPQ010000115.1 GCA_031274955.1 Rhodanobacter sp. | reverse complement strand
TATGGCGTATGGCGCATACATTGCGCTCTCAGCCTATGCTGTAGTGGCGGTCATGCCATTCACCCCACTCTACGCTCAAGGCTCTCGTAGGATCTAGCATTCAAGCGAACACGCTTCCGATACACCACTAAATGCAAACGTTAGCCACCAATCTATCCGACGTTCTCGCTATGAACAAAATTTCGGTACTTGATGCATTTCAGGAGGCACACGACAAATATTAATGCATATTGGCGCGGTCAATATTGACTGCGCTACGGATTCTCAAGCTGTCAGCAAACTTGAGAAATTTGAAAAGGAAACCAACATTGGCGCAAATTTTTCCAACATCATTATCGCCTTGCGGATACTATTTGGCGGCTAATCTATTGTTGCTGGAGACGTTTCCGCTTATCGAGGGACGTCCCTCAATTTCAAGGTGAGGTGAGGCGAATCTGCTACCCCGGCTCGGTACCTGCCGGGATTTTCAGTTCCCAAGTGCGTTCACCGCCGCCGCCGATCTTGTACGTTGGAAAATTCGCGGTTGATATCTTGATGCGTCAGCATCATGATGCAATCATGTTGTGATGCTCTATTGGAGGGCTCCCATGCGCACGACCATCGATATCCCCGAACGCGAACATACGCTGTACACCAGCTTGGCGCGCGCGCAGCGCACGAGCTTGAGCAAGCTGCTTCTGGATCTTGCCAAGCACGGTTTGGCGGCAGCCAACCGCATCGCCGATGCGGCGCCCACGCATCGGGTCGATCCACAGACCGGCCTTGGCGTGTTCCGCTCCGGCAGGCCGGTGACGCTCGACGACGTCAAAGCGTTTGAAGACGACGGCGCCCCGCCCGCCCGCGAAGCGCCATGAGCGCGTGCCTGCTGGATGCCAATGTGCTGATTGCCTTGTTCGATGCCGATCATGTGCATCACGCGGCGGTGCGTGGCTGGTTTATCGCATTGCGCGGCGAATTCGCCACTTGCCCTATCGTCGAAGGCGCGCTGACGCGCTGGATCGTGCGCATCGAAGGCCGCTCCGGTACAGCCGCCGCGCAGCGCGAGTTGCGCAAGCTCGCCGCCGATTCGCGCCACCGTTTCTGGCCCGACGATCTTGCCTACGCGGACATCGAGTGGAAAGGCGTGCTCGGGCACGGCCAAGTTACCGATGCCTACCTCGCCGCGCTTGCGCGCAAGCATAAAGGCCGGCTCGCGACGCTCGATCATGGACTCGCCGCGTTGCATCACGATGTTGCCGAGCTGATTCCTGCGTCAATCGCCGCTGCCTTCAAATAGACGGCGATTCCCGGCATTGAGGCCCGCCTCAACCCAAACCGACAAACCGGGAGCCCCCCCAACAACGTCATTCCCGCGTGCTTCTGGCGGGAATCCAGTGACTTTGCTTTGGCCTCGAAGATCAGAGCGGAAGGCACTGGATTCCCGCCAGAAGCGCGCGGGAATGACGAGCAAGAGCCTCACTGCTGCCACGGTTCGGGGCCTGCCGGGGCTTTCACTTCCGCAGGTGTGCCAGACACGTCACAAAATTACAGTTTCTTAACGAGCGATATCACATAAGTCAGTACGATTTTCTGGATAGACCTCTCCAGGTTTTCAAACAAAGGAACCGTTATGCGCTCTTCCTTGTATCGCCTGCTTCTGTTTGTTGTCATTCTCGGCGGGGTTGTGCCGTATCCTGCCAAGGCGCTGGTTCAGATGATGCTCGCCGATCCGAGTTTCGTCGCTCATGGCTGGCTGGCGCCGGGGGCCGCGCTGAACATCTCGACGAAGGTCACCGCCAATATCGGCGGCGTGCCGCCGGTGAATATCGGTTACGCCATCATCAATCAGGCGACGGGCGAGGTGCTGACCAGCCAGATGGCCGCCTTCACTTTGACTCAGGGCCAGCCGGCGCCGCTGTCGATGACGATCCAGATTCCGCGCCACGCGCGGCAGGGCAAATATCGCGCGGAGCTTCGTGTTTCCAGCGGAACGACCGTGCTCTGGAGCGATCCGCGTTCGGTCTGTTTCACCGTCACCGCGACACCGCCGCCCAGCGACGGTTTTCAAATTCCCGTGCGCGGTTGCAGTGAGTTGCCGTCGAGCGCGACGAATCCGGCCATGAACTACGTCTATGCGTCGGGCAGCCAGATCGTCGACGCGAACGGCACGCCGTTGCGTATTTCGTCGATCGCATGGTCGGGCACGCACGGCCATGCGGGCTCGGCTTCCGACGCGCTCTGGATGCTCAACTACAAGCGCGTGATGGAGTCGTTCAAAAGCGCGGGCTTCAACACCCTTCGCATCCCGTGGACCGACGCGAACCTGTATGAGCGGGCAAGCCAAGCGCAGTCTTACATCGACGCGGGATTTTCGCCGAACAACCTGGAATTGCGCGATCCAGCCTTCCCGAACCCCGACGCGCAGGGCTTTTACACCTACAAGAAAACCATCGACATTTTTCAATATTATGCGGATTACGCCGCGCGGATCGGCCTGAAAATCATCTTCGAGCACCACAGTAATCGCGGTTATAACGGGCAACAGCAAAACGGGCTTTGGTTTTCCAAGGATCTGGCGCGCAATTATTGCTCGGATGGGCAATATGTCCCAGGCGTGGACGGTTCCGGCGACTCGCCGAGCGCGACTTTCGGCCGCTGCGATTCGCCCGACAGT
>JAISPQ010000112.1 GCA_031274955.1 Rhodanobacter sp. | reverse complement strand
TTCCAAGACATGAAATTTTATGGAGAGATTTTGGTAGATTTTCACCAGCTCTTTCTACATCAACTAAGCCAGTGACAAAGACCGAATCTAACAAACTAACCAATTGACACAAGGCTTGTACGGATATTTTTTTGGACAGGAAAAGTTCGAGCGCCTTCTTTAGCGCCATGACAGCAAATGGCTCTGCTTCCCAGCTAATTGGCTGGAACCCATTTGTGTCTTTCGCAATTTTCAGCAATAGTTCTTTGGCCGTTTCTGTGGATTTGACGACATATAAATCCCACACATCTGGGTGAACCTCACCCATTTCTTCGTTGGCTGCATCAGCCCATAACGGCAATTCTGATAAGCTGCCTACGCCGCACCAAAATTCAATGACTAAACGGTTTAGTTGAGTACGCCAATCGTTCATAAGGCTAACGCCTAAATTAATCGGCGGCGAAGCCGTCCAGGTTGAATGCAAGATTAAGCATTCAATGTTTCGAGTTGCATTGGTAAATGAAAAGCAACTATATGGTTTTGTCCTCCGTTATGGCCAGTTGTGTATAGCCAATCATCAACGACGAGCAATAGGGCGCCAGAGTTGATCAATATATTACCTGCAGCCAGCGTTGCGAGTACAGCCCCGCTGCTACGATCAAGGGCAAGTAGTGTTCCATTGCGGGACTCCGTGCAAATCAACTGCCCACCCCACCAGATATAAGCCTCTGTCCCACCGGTGTTCACCGAGAAACGGACATCACCGTTAGCCAGCGACACGCCCCAGCAACGGCCACCATTGCCGGATGTGCCAAAGTAGAGCATGCCGTCATGCTCATCAATTGCGGTGTAAAGATGGGATTTCAAATTGATCTGCCAACAGACTTCTCCATTCGTAGTCGCGCATTCCATCTTGAAGTCCGAGGCCATGCGAACAATTCTGTTACCAAAGTGGTATTGCCGCATATGGGCAAATACGCGTGGCGCGGGATCAGGCGAGGGGCCAAGCGAACGTATGCTCACTTCGTCAATTTCAAATAGCTCAAGCGGATAGCTACGACCATAACTTTCTCGCCACCCTGGAATTAGTTCAAAGAACGAATACCAGCGCATTCCATTTAACAGGAGTTTCCCATTCCGAACCACACATTCGCCATTACCAAGATGAAACCAGGCTGTTTTCCACGGGTGTGTTCGAGTCAAAACACTACGGGAATGCTTAGTCAATCCAGGGGAATAGAAATTGGCGACCACATGATCTGAAACTAACGTTTCCTGTGTGATCTTCTCTTCAGAAGAAAGTGGCGTACGCGCATAGCCTACGCTGGCAATTCTGCTGCCAAATGGAAGCAGCGCAAGCGGAGCGTAATCCAACCCTAGCGGTACCGATACGCAGCCCGCACTGATGGACCGCTTTGAGGTGCGTTTTTTACCGTTCATATACCAACACGTGGATTTATCGCGGCCTAACACCAAAGCTAACCGGCGGCCGTAGGCCGTCCGGGTTGAACGAATGAAAGGGACTCCCCGTCCCGAGTACCCCGCGCATAGGCGGCGATACGGCATCGAAGTGCCATGATGGGAAGTCACGTCTCTCATCAACACACTCGTTTTTTTGGAAGGGGAAGCCCATGACCATCATAACCGTAGGAATCGATCTGGCAAAGAACGTCTTTGCTGTTCACGGCGTGGATGCCACAGGCAAGCCCGCGCTGGTACGCCCCAGCGTGGCGCGCAACAAGCTGCTCGAACTCATCGCCGCCTTGCCCGCGTGCCTGATCGGCATGGAAGCGTGCTCAGGTGGCGATGGGAGCGCGAGCAGTGTTGGCTGCGGTCATGAACAGCCGTAACCCCAAACAAGACTCTGTCAGTCGCTGGGCACGCCGTCTGGCCGAACGCCGAGGCCACTGGCGCGCGGTGGTCGCCATAGCGGCCAAGCACACCCGCATGGCGGCTTTGGCGGGAGCAACCCCAACTTTTGGCTCTTATGCCGCCAAAACATCAACCTGATTAACTTCGCCCCCAATCCATATAAATTACTTAATCACATAATTCTTATCGTGCACAGAGATAATTGGCGGCACGTGGGTCTTTTCAAAATTATCATAGCCTGGTTTGAGTTCTTGCCAAAAGGCATACCAGCGGTATCTTTTGTAGGATTCCAGCGCTGCATCGGTCAACCGGAAAGGAAATACGTGTACATCGAACGCCGGTTGCCCAGCGCGCAGCGCGGCATCGATCAGCGTATAGATTTCTTCGATACCGTTGTCACCCATCGCATAGCAGCCGATGGAAACGCAGTTACCATGCACCATCAATGCGCTGCCGGTGCGTTGCCAGGTACGGTCGTAAGCGTTCGGATAGCCAAGGTCGAACGATAAGTGGTAATTGCTGTACGGATTCAACTGCGCCGCTGTGACCCGATAGAAACCCTCAGGCGCCTGATTATCGCCAGTGTGCAACTTCGGCCCCAGTGTGCCCGAATAGGTACAGATCGGATACGTTCTGAATAACACATAGCGCCGACCGGCCGCGCCGACCCAGACTTCCAGCTCTTTCGTCTCCTTGAAAATCCGGATGAACACAGGTGCGCCAAGTCGCAAATTTTTCTGCGCCAGCGCCTTCTGCAATTCCGGTGTCACCCGTGCCATCGCCGTTTTCGAACGAGGGCTTTCCACTGGCACCGCAGCGCCAACATTGTGGGAAGCACCGCTGATGATGGGGTTGCCTGGAGAGCCAGCTGCGGTCGCCCCTGGAACACTGGCAAACCATCCCACCGCACAGGCCGATACCCAAAAGACCCTGCCAAGTCTATTCAAATCGAGCATTGAATTTTTTTTCATGCTTGGGGAGAACTCGCTAATCCAAATACCGCCATCTTGCTCCACCTCTTAAGCGTCAGGTCGCGGAACGCCTAAGTTAACCGACGGTGAAGCCGTCCGGGTTGAATGAATGCTAGGCCAAACAGCCCGTTTAGTGCCCAATTTTATAAGCACTGATAGCTCTTGTAATAACATAGAAAGCCAGTGTTGCCACTGATAATACAAGCAAGGAAAAAATAAATCTGACTGGTGTGACGCGAAGTTTTTCAAGTCGCCACCCAACAACCGCATGGGCAACGGTTGGGAGTAGAAGGGCAACAAAAAACCATACCACGATGAACCACGGAACATCACAATGACCGATCTCGAAACAACCGCTGGCAGGATGTGGCGTAACAAATTTACTCCAATCAATTCGGGCAACGAAAAACAAAGAGGCCCAAGTGACGAAAAGCCCCCAGCTTATGAAACCCAAGAGATACAAAGTACGCCTCATTCTGATACCTAACGCCTAAGTTAACCGACGGTGAAGCCGTCCGGGTTGAGCAATGTTAGGCGCAAACTTATTTTGTGAATAAACTTGATAATACCTTACCCGACACTTCGTCAACGATGCAATCATAGCCTTGAAAGTTGAAAGCATGAATTTTTCTGTCACGGGAACTTATCGATGTATAACAATCAGTGGCTGCGTGACCGCCCAGAGACTCAATGACCCAAAGTAAATTACCCGACTGATCGAACGCTTCGACATTGCGCGCGGCCTTGCCTTTAGGATAGCCCATCCAGTTGTATAACTTGAGAGTGATGTTCTTGTGTTGCACAACGATTGGGAAATCCATAACTGTGACCATGATCTGTGAAGCCTAACGCCAAAGTTAACCGGCGGCCGTAGGCACGTCCGGGTTGAATGAATGAAAGAGACTTCCCCGTCCCGAGTACCCCGCGCATAGGCGGGATACGGCAACAAAGTGCCATGATGGGAAGTCACGTCTCTCCTCAACACACTCGTTTTTTGAAGGGGAAGTCCATGACCATCATAACCGTAGGAATCGATCTGGCAAAGAACATCTTTGCTGTTCACGGTGTGGATGCCACAGGCAAGCCCGCGCTGGTACGCCCCAGCGTAGCGCGCAACAAGCTGCTCGAACTCATCGCCGCCTTGCCCGCGTGCCTGATCGGCATGGAAGCGTGCTCAGGTGGTGATGGAAGCGCGAGCAGTGTTGGCTGCGGTCATGAACAGCCGTAACCCCAAACAAGACTCTATCAGCCGCTGGGCACGCCGTCTGGCCGAACGCCGAGGCCACTGGCGCGCGGTGGTCGCCATAGCGGCCAAGCACGCCCGCATGGCGGCTTTGGCGGGAGCAACCCCAAAAGCCTGCCCCCGGAATGCTTCTGATCGGGGGGGGGCGAGGCTGTTTGTCCACATGCCTTCGTCGTAATCGGCCCGGACGTGCCGAAAACCGTTCCGAAAGAAAGTCGCTTGTATCTGATGCTGTCTATACAAATCAATAAGTTAGGCGCGAGTTTCTTGAGATGCATCACCGAAACCTGAAAGCTTTGCCTTGATACCAAGAAGCTGCTCATAGTTAACCTCTGGCCAATGGGGTTCCTTATAGTCATGAGACTGAAACTCTCGAAGAAATCGCCAAAACGGAAGGAGTATTTCAGGAGGTGAGCTTCGGACAGACAAGATGGACTCTGCGAGCCTGCGCTGACTGTCTGGTGCAAACTCCAACTGAAACAGAATTTCATTTCGGACTGGCTTGAAGCACATGAAGTAACCATCAGGTTCAAGGTTCCACCACACCTGAGACTCTCTGCCGCAAGCAGCCAAGTTTATTGCATCGACTAATTCTTGAATCGGGTTGTTGGGGACATCCGAGGCAGTAATAGCAACATTCTGATCGCCAATATGCAAATGGAGAGGTATCCAACCATGTGAAGGTGGTGTATAGCGGATTTGGATTCGTTGCATAGCCTAACGCTTTAATTAACTGGTACGCGTCAGCGCGCCCAGGTTGAATGAATTGTTGGGCGCTATGATCATGCGCGTGAAGTTGTAATGATAAATCGAATATTTCCGTAACTCCACATGGATCGCGGCTATGTACACGCCAGCACTATAAATGGTATTGGTCAAATCCATAACGCACCCAATTAGGATCACCATCGTTTGCTATATAATGTCTGTATCTGTCACAGACGTTCTTGGTGTATAGTGGCTCCCTGTCTCCCATAGCCAGGAAATACCACTCATCCATGACGATACCATCTCGTAGTTCATAGTGTTCTTCCAACATATAACATTGGGTATAAGGTGGGCCCGTGTGATTGACCGCGACAGAATAAAAATAGGTTACCACCTTGTTCCCGGCTGGATTGGTGTATGTCCGGGTAGGCTGCCCATCACAAGAATTATTACAATAATATTGATGAGGTTGAAGAATTTCAGCCTCAGTGTCCCACTGAAACTTTACGACTTGATCCGAACGTTTCGCCTCCACGAGCTGTTCATAGGTTTTCCCTATCAACTTCCCTGACGGTTGTGTGAGAAACCCAGCGCAGCCGGGCAAGAGCATGACGGCACAAATCAATAAAATGTGTCTATTTCTCATATCTGCGCTCCTTGGGTCGGGGTAAATAGACAGAGGGTAGGACACCTAACGCCAAAGTTAAGCGGCGGTCGTAGATCATCCGCCTTGAACAAATGCTAGGCATACAGCGTCTTCGTTGCTTGCTCACTGAGCAAGGGTCTCAGTCGTTTTGAGATGCCGACTTGATCAGCGTGTTCCAAGAAGCAGGTATCAACAGCGTTTTCTGGATCGCCACCCTTTGATGCTTCTTCACTCAGCAATTCCGCGAGCATCTTGAGCTGTTTATCCGTCATGTCTTGCCGTGCAACGCGGGGTAGGAAAGACATATAGACACAGTGCAGGGTGTAGGTTATAAACTCTGGTTCCGAATTATCTTCCGTCCACTCTTTCTCAAAGCCAGGGAATATTTGGTAGATGTGTTTTAACAGCGCGGATTGTGGTTCAGTGTCCATGTATGCCTAACTGTACAGTGGACGGTCATTTTCGTACCTTGATTGTCATCGATAACAGCCCGGTAAGAATATGGGATTCTTGGCCTTTGTGCCATGGGTAAACCTCGGCTTGAAAGGCAGGGCCAGAGCCAGTCACCGCCCCCAGGCCATGCTGATGCCTGCAAAAATCGATCGACCCGGTGCGGGCTCGAAGTAGCGGCCGTTACTTTCGTTGACGATCACCGAGCCAGCATAGTTCTTGTTGAACAGATTGTTCAAACGCAGGAAGGTGGAAATGCTCGTCGTGCGTAGTTCGAAAGCACGGCCGGCGACCAGATCGATCGCGCCATAGCCCGGCGCTGCCTGTGTGTTGAGATCGTTGACCGGGACGGCGCCGACGAGACTGGCTTCGATCGCCGCGTTCCAGCCGAACGGTCCGCTCCAGCGCACGGTGGCTGTGAGGTTCGAGCGCGGCACGCCCGGAATGCGCGCGCCCGCGGCCACCGGCGTGTTCGGTCGCGTGCAGGACGATGCGGCCGGACAGGTGAGAAACGGCGAGAGATACCTTGCGTCAAGATAGGTATAGGCGAGTTGCGCGCGCCACTGCGCGGTGAGCGGCTGATCGAGTTCGAACTCCACACCGCGCCGCCGTGCGCGATCGATGTTCTGATAGGTCGTGCGGCCGCCGCCTGATGTGGCGACCGCCAGTTCATTGCGCGTATTCGCCTGGAACAGAGCCGCATTGAATGTGCCGCCGGTACTCAGACGCCATTTCGAGCCGATTTCAGCGTTGCGGCTGCGCGCAGGCACGAGTCCCAGATTGATTCCGGCGCTGCCGTCGGGGCGATAGCCGAGCTGATTGAAGGTTGGCGTCTCGAAGCCGTTGCCGTAGGAGGCGTAAAGATGCCACCGCTCGCTCGCGCGATACAGTAGTCCGGCTACCGGCGTCGTTGCCGAATAGGCAGCGCGGCCGCTGGTATCGGGATTGCTGGGTGTGATGTAGCGATCATCGACGGAGAACTGCACGTTGCTATGGCGCGCGCCCGCGGTCAATGCCCAGCGTTCGGCGAGGTTCCATGTCGCCTGGACATATTGATCGAAGTTGAACACCCGGTCCTGCTCATCGCGGCGCAGTGCTCCCTTCACGCCGAGCAGGTCGTCGAGATAATTGTTGTAGCCGCGACGGTGCTGGTTCTGGCTGTCGTAGTTAAGGCCGATATCCAGATCCAAAGGCTGGCCGGCCAGCGATCCGTGCCAGGTCCAGCGCGCGTCGCCGCCGCTGTAGTCACCGCTGAGATCGATCACACCGCCTGGACTGGTGGGCGAACTTTGTACCGTGAGCGGAATCGCTTGAAATTGGTCGACACCGCGACGACCAAAATAACCAAGGATGCGCAGGCTCTGCGTATCGCTTAGCGTTTGCTCATAGATCGCGCCGCCTTGTTGCTGGTGTACGCTCTTGCGCGTATCGAACGGCGCGGCGTTGGTGGCCGTGTGGCGCGGATCGGCCTGGAACTGCTCACGCGTCAGGCCAAGCGGATCGTCGGCATTGGGCAGGGCCACCGTATTCACAAGCAGGGTCAGCTTGCGTCCATCGCCGGAATCCAGGGTGAACTTGGCATTGCCGTTGGTGCGTTGCGCATAGCCATGGCCGCGATAGCCGTCGGTGCGGAACTGGGATAGGTCGACGTTGTAGCCGAACGGGCCATCGCCGCCGCGCACGTTCGCGTCGATGCGGCCGGTGCCATAGCTGCCGCCGGTCATATCGACGCGAAGTTTGGGCGGGCCGCTGCCGTCGGCGGTGAAGAGCTGAATCACGCCGCCGGAGGAATTGCCGTACAGCGTCGAGAACGGTCCGCGCAATACTTCGATGCGCTCGGCGGAGCCGAAATTGAAGTTGGATGACTGCCCCTGGCCATCCGGCATCGTCGCCGGAATGCCGTCGATGTACAGACGCACGCTGCGCACGCCGAAGCTCGAACTCGCACCGAAGCCGCGGATCGAAATCTGCTCGTCCTGCGCGTAGTTCTGCCGGTTTCTGGCCAGAATCCCCGGCACGATGTTGAGATATTCGGAAGGATTGACGCCAAGCGTACTGTCGGTACTGCGATCGATCGCCACCGCATCGATCGACGCCGGGACATCGAATGCCGATTGCGGATCGCGTGTCGCGGTGACGACGACATCCGGCAGGCTGGTTGCGGCATCGGGGCTTTGGGCATGCGCAGGAACGGCATTGCCGCAGGCGAGCACACCGAGAAACCACAGGCATGCGCTGCGGCTCATTCGGTGAGCGAGTACGACTTGTATGCCGCGCCTGTTCAATCGAACTTCCCGCTTGCGCGCAATGCATCGATCTCCGCATCCTCGAACAGGCGCGAACGCACGAGAAAACGCACGCCGCGTCCGTTTTCGAGCGAGAACATGCCGCCGCGGCCTGCGACGACATCGATGATCAACTGCGTATGTTTCCAGTATTCGAACTGCGGCTTGCTGATGTAGAACGGTACACGGCCGATCTCGCCCAGGTGCACGTCGTTGTCGCCGATCAGAAATTCCGCGCACGGATAGCACATCGGCGAGGAACCGTCGCAGCATCCTCCCGACTGATGGAACAGGATGTCGCCGTGCTCGGCGCACAACTCGCCGATCAGCGCGATTGCCGCCGGCGTTGCGATCACTTGTTGGGGAGTCGGGGTGTCCGTATGCATGATCGTGCGATAGGTTGGGGTGTGCCATTGGCTGGGGCAGGTATTAACAGAGAAACGCGCTAACGCTGTGCCTGCGCCCTCTCCCCAACCTCTCTCCCACGAGGTGGAGAGGGTGAGTGAACGGCAATGCTTCAATTTTGTAAACGATTCTCACTTGCCACGATAGATCATCGGCATCTTCGAACTCCATGCTACATCGAAAGTGGCGTTTCCCTGTGGATAGCCGTTCTATGCAATAGGAACGCAATGATCTTCACGGCGTCGTTAGCGTGAAAAAAATGCCCTTACTCCCTCTCCCACCCTTCGGGCAGAGTTGGTGGGCGGACGAGACATCATTCACCACGATAGATCATCAGTGTCTTCGATTTCAATGCCACATCGAAGGTCAATTCGCTGGCGCCGGATGGATAGCCGTTCTGCAGCAGCAGAAATGCCATGATGTTGACGTATTCATCGTGATTCAGCGTGCCCGGCATCGTGGCAGGCATGTTCTGCGAGATGATGCGGAAGATGTCCGCAACCGTATGCGCGGCTGCCTTCGACAGAAACATCTTGCCCTTGAGCGATGGCCCGACGCGGCCTTCGAGATTGGCGCCATGGCATAGCGCGCATTTGTCTGAAAACAATTGTCTGCCTGTGTTCGCCTGCGCTTCGGTGAACAGTGCCGGCGGGACCTTGCCCGATTTGGCGCTGGCGCATGTCGCCTGCCTTGCCGCGTGCATCGGCATCTGGCCGATCGGTTCCGCTGGCCGCGTTGCGGTGCGCCGGCTTTCGTCCAGCGTCGCGGCGTCTGCGTAGCGACCGAGCGTGCGGGCGAGTTCGCCGCTTGTGCGCAAGGCGGCGATCGCCGTTTCGAAGTCGTGCGCCGCCGCTTCGCCCGACGCGCCGTACAGGGCGACGAGATTCCAGTGCGAATTCGCCTCGTCGAGTTCATGCATGTCGACATCGCCGCCGGCGTGGCGTTGTTCGATCTGCCATGCCACGGCCGGGCGCCACAGCAGGGCGCCGGCGACTTCCTTGTGTGCGATCGATTGCAGCGCATCCGCGTCGTCGGCGACGATATCGGCCACGACGTTG
>JAISPQ010000096.1 GCA_031274955.1 Rhodanobacter sp. | reverse complement strand
CAGAAGGACTCGACGATGTCCGCCGCCGACATGGCGGGCCTCGGTCGGGTCGCGCTGATGCAGGAGCCGGTCGCCGCCGTGATGAGCGTCATGCGCCAACGGAAGAACGACGGCGTGTTCGTCGTCTATGACCTCGGCGGCGGTACGCTCGACATCGCCATTGCCGAAAGCATCGCTGGTCGCGTGAACCTGCTGGCCCACGGTGGTATCGCCATGTGCGGCGGACGTGACTTCGACCGCATCTTGTTCGACAACGTTGTCAAGCCGTGGCTGCTGGAGAACTTCGACCTGCCCGAAGACCTGACCGCGAATCCACAATTCAAGTCCCTGTTGCGCAGGGCAACGTGGGCGACGGAGAAGGCCAAGATCGAACTCTCGCAGAAGGAGGACACGGTTGTCAGCCTCCCTGAAACCGAGCTGGGTGCGCGCGACCAGTCCGGCGTGGAGATTTACATTGATATCGCCGTGAATCGCAAGCGCTACGACGACTTGATCGCCGCGAAGGTTGAGGAATCCATCCAGTCTGCCCGCGAGACGCTCGAAAAGGCCGGACTGAGTCCGCACGATGTCGAGCGCGTTGTGTTCGTGGGTGGCCCTACACACTACAAACCGCTGCGCGACAAGGTTGCCTTCGAACTTGGCATAGCGCCGTCCACCGACGTGAACCCGATGACGGCTGTGGCCGAGGGCGCGGCGGTATTTGCCGAGTCCATCGACTGGGCTTCGCAAAGCCGCGGCCGCAAGAGTTCCCGTGGCGCACTCAGCGCCGGTGGCGCGCTCGATCTCTCATTCAACTACATCGCTCGCACGCCGGAACCCAAGGCCAAGATCGTCGCCAAGCTGTCGCGTGCGCCTGCTGGCATTGAGTTCCAGATCGACAGTCTCGACACGGGCTGGTCGTCCGGTCGCGTCGCGCTGAAGGATGGCGCAAGCGTCGAACTCAGCCTGGCCAAACCCGGCGACAACACCTTCAAAGTGTTCGTGTTCGACTCGAACGGCGCACCCATCGCCCTGCGCGAAGACAAAATCGTCATCGCCCGCACCGCTGCCAGCATCGACGCGATTCCGGCGTCGCACTCCATCAGCGTCGAAGCCCGCGACAAGGTCGGCGGGCGCTTAGTGCTCGACTACCTCGTACGCGAGGGCGATCAATTGCCCAAGAAGGGCAAGAAGACCTTCAAGGCTGGCGAGTCGCTCAAGGCCGGAAGCGCCGGTTCGATCAAGTTCAAGCTGTGGGAAGGCGAAATCTCCGACCCGATCAACGACAACCGCTTCATCGGTATGTTCGAGATCAAGGGTTCGGACTTCGACGACGGCGTTATCACTGCTGGCGCGGAGCTGGTTTGCGAGTTCGAAGTGCTCGACTCCGGCAACATCCAGTTGGAAGTCTCGGTGCCCTCGATCAGTGGCTCGTTCAAGAGCGGTCGCAACTACTACTCCAGTCAGGAAGGCAAGATCGACTACACGAATCAGGCCAAGAACATTCAGGAGCAGTCGGAACACACGCTGGAGCGTCTCGAAGAGATGGCATCCAAAGTGGACGATCCACGTCTGGAGCAGGCCCGCGAGAAACTGGAGCAGGCCAGCGCCATTGAATCCGGCGAGGCCGACCCGGAAACAGCGAAACAGGCAATGGACAACGTGCAGGAGGCCAAGCGCCTGCTGGCGCTGACCCGCAAAGAGCACCTGAAGGACATTCGCCAACTCGAACTGGACAGGGCGGTCGATTTCTTCGAGAAGACCGTGCGCCAGCACGCGCGCCCCACCGAGGCCACGTCGTTCGACAACTTGGTGAAGACCGCACAGCGCGCCATTGACAACAACAGCAGCGATTTCGAGTCGCACTTAGACGAACTGCGTGGGCGCAACTTCATGATCCTGTGGCGTCAGGACTGGTTCGTGATCGACCGCTTCAAGTGGTTAGCGCAGGACACCTATCTTTTCGCCGACCTGCGCGAACACGCGCAGTTGGTCGCCATCGGTGCCGAGGCACTGAAAGCCAACGACATCGACAAACTGCGCGCCGTTGTCGCCAATCTCGACTCCATCCGCATCGGTTCTGCGGGCGAGGACGACATGATGGCGGGCGCGAACATCGTGCGGAGCTGATCATGGCCTTGGAATCGTGGCTGCCTGTTGGGCTCAAGCTGCCGGATGGCGCGAAGGTGCGTGTCGCGCTGTTCGGAGGCACGGACTGGCAGATCTACGAGACGATGGGTGGCGGTCGCGCACTGGTTGCGCAAGTCACACTGGCCCAGCACTGGCTGGAGTCAGTCTTGATCGACGAAGGGACGCTGGATGCCTTCCAGTTCGGTGACCGCCAGCTTCTGTCGATCTCCAGCGCACCGAGCCAGACGCTTTGCCCGGTCAGCGAGGGGAAGTCCCCCGACAACAAATCCGAGGCGCTGTCCTTCGCTTTGGCGTTGAAGGCGACGCGCGACATCGATGCGGAATCGCCGCTGCAAGATGCCCTGTACGTCGAGAAGATCACCCGCCTGCTGCCCACCTACAGCATCAGTTCCAGAACAGGCGACGATGTTGTGCTCGGCTACTGGCTGACGGGCGGAACTAGCATTCCGGCCACATCCTTCCGCCGTTTGCGCCAGACCATGAGCTGGCTCGGTGCAGGCCACTTGAAGGATGTCGTGCAGGCTGCGGGCTTCGAGGTCAGCGAGGTCATTCCGCTCGAACGCAAGCCGGAAAAGCCTTCCGGGAAGACCGCGGCTGCACCCGTCGAAGAAAAGGTCGAAGCCAAGCGCATCGCGCCGGAGCCGAATAAGGTGTTCGAGCTGGCCGGACGACCGGAACTGGCGGCCTTCTTCAACGAGCACATCGTTGACATCATCCTGCACCGCGCCCGCTACAAGGCCCTCGGCATCGAGTTCCCGTCGGCTGTGATCCTGCATGGCCCGCCAGGCTGCGGCAAAACTTTTGCGGTCGATCGGCTGGTGGACTTTCTCGGCTGGCCAAGTTTCCAGATCGACGCATCCAGCGTCGCCAGCCCCTACATCCACGAAACCAGCAAGAAGGTCGCGCAAGTGTTCGACAAGGCGATGGAAAACGCGCCATCCATCCTCGTGATCGACGAGATGGAGGCATTCCTTGCCGACCGCGAGATGGGGTCGGGTCATCACCGTGTCGAGGAAGTGGCCGAATTCCTGCGCCGCATTCCTGAAGCAGTAAAAAACGATGTGTTGATTATCGCCATGACGAACCGCATCGAGATGATCGACCCGGCCATCCAGCGCCGGGGGCGTTTCGATCACGTCATCAAGGTGGACTTCGCCAGCGAGGTCGAAGTGCAAGCGTTGCTGGACAAGCTGCTGTCCTCATTGCCGAAGGAGTCGGACGTGGACTCCAGGCCGCTGGCAAAGGAACTGGCAGGCAGACCGCTGTCCGATGTTTCGTTCGTTGTGCGCGAGGGCGCGAGGCTGGCGGCGCGCGGCGACAAAGATCGGCTGGATCAGGCCAGTCTGCTGGCTGCGCTGAAATCCACACCAGCGCGCGAGCGCGAAGGCGGCGAAACCAAACGCCGGATCGGGTTCATATAAAGGGGAAGCGTGGCTACGGGTGAAGACGACAAGAAGAAGGAAGGCAAAGGCTTCGCAGGTCTTTCTTCGCTCGTGTCCGATGTGGACACGACACCGCCACCGCCACCGCCTGCCCCCAAGAAGGAGCCTGTTGCCGCTGCGCCGAGCGCCGGGCATTCCGCCTCGCAACCTGCCCAACCGCAGCCACAGCCGCAACCGAGCCAACGTCAAACGTATCAAGAACCTGCGCAGCCCTCCTCTGGCGGCTCGTCTGGTGGCAAGTGGGTATTGGGTATCGCTGCTGTCATTGGCGTGTTCTGGCTGATCGGCGAGTCCAACAAGACGACTACATCTTCCTCAACTCCCACCTACTCCCCACCAGCGCAGAGCGCGATGCCGAGTTATTCACCACCGCCTGCACAGCAGCAGGTGCCATTGCGTCCAGCAGAGTCCAAGCCTCCGGTTGGACAAGGCATCACTTTATCTACGGATCAGATTCGATATTGCTTGGCGGAGAACATTCGCATTGATGGTGCAAGGTCTGCCGTTAACAACTACATCGACTACGATGTGGATCAGTTCAACGCAATGGTCGCCGACTACAACAGCCGCTGCTCCAATTTTCGTTATCGGCGCGGCGCGCTGGAAAGTGCGCGGCGGGACATTGAGCCGTATCGGAGTCTGCTCCAGTCTGAAGGCCGGAGCCGGTTCGTCCGTCCGTCCACTGGCTCGCTTTCGGCACCAGCGCTGCCACGATCCAATCCAAATACAGCCGTATCTAGTGCTCAAAGTCGCGCTGTCTTCGGTCTTGAGTCGCTTTCATACGACGAGAAGGATGCCATCGAAACCGCCTGCATCCTGAAACGTAACGAGGGAGCCGACAGCTACAACAGATGCATATCTGCGCAGCTTGATGCTCTGGCGAACGCTCCGAGAAAGCCTGATTTATCAGGTTTGTCCTACGACGAGAAAGATGCCATAGAAACCGCGTGCATTCTGAAACGCAGCGAAGGGGCTGCGAACTACAACCGTTGCCTGACTTCTCAGCTTGGCGCTCTTGCCAACGCCCCACGTAGCCCCGATCTTTCCGGGTTGTCCTACGACGAAAAGGATGCTATAGAGACTGCGTGCATCTTGAAACGCAGCGAAGGGGCGGCCAGCTACAACAGGTGTCTGACCGCCCAGCTTGGTGCTCTTGCCAATGCACCGCGAACGCCCAACTTAGCAGGCCTGTCCTATGACGAAAGGGATGCCATCGAAACTGCGTGCATCCTGAAGCGCAGTGAAGGGTCTGCAAGCTACAACAGGTGTGTGGTTGCACAGCTCCGCGCATTGGGCAGATAAGGGCGAGCTTCCATATGGCAATGGCGATCTGCTTCAAATGCGGTTCCGCGAAGGCCGGCGCACTGGTGGCCTGCCGGAATTGCAACGTTACGCCTAAAACGAACAGCGAATATGCCGTTTCGCTCGCCTTGTCCGATCACCTGTCGTCCAAAGATCAACTGGCGCAATACAGCCACGAGTTGCGCAACGGTAAGAAGCTGTCCGTCCCGCGTGAGGCGCTTGTTCAGGCTCTTGAAGCACTGAAAGACCCACAGCTTCTGGCGATGCTCGGTGCGCAACCCCAACCGGCAGCCCCCGCGCTAGCGCCATTAGCACCTGCAGCGACACGTCAGCCTCGACCCGTTCCTCCGGCAACCCCACAGCGGGCTGTTCCGCCGCCACCGCCGGTCAAACCGGAACCCCGTCTCACCACGACCGCACTACATCAGTCGGCTTTCGCGGTCTTGGGCGTGACAACCCGCGACAACCGCAAGCGTATCGTCGAATTGGCAGAGGAGAAGTCGCTGGAACTGGATCAAGAGCTTTGCCAGAAGGCGCGCTCCGACCTGACGAACCCGCGCACCCGGTTGAGCGTGGAGATCGCATGGCTCCCCGGCGTCTCCCCGCGCAAAGCCACCCAACTGGTGGACGGCCTTCTTAGCAACCCGATGGCGATCAGACAGGAATCCGGCCTGCCGACGCTTGCCCACCTGAATCTGCTGGCTGTCGCGTTCGAAGCCGTGGACGGCAAGCACGATGCGGACGACTTGGCCGGATTCATCATGGAAGTCGCCTACCTCGCCGAAGAACTGACCCCGGAGGAGGTTCTGCGCGACATCAATGAAGATCGCGCCGTGTCCGGCTTTCCGGAAGTGCGTGCGCTCGACCAAATCGAAGCCGAACTGGCGGAGCGTAAGCGGTATTACCGGAATGCCATCAAGGATGCGCTGGACAGACTACCGCCGATGACGCTCATCCAGGTGATGACCGAAACGGTGGATGGCGTGACCTCCGGCGGTGACGATCATGCGCCGGGGCTGATTGATGACCTCGTTGATAGCTACGAGGTGGAAACCCAAGGCATCCTGCAAAAGGAAGCCGAGAACGTCCACAAGCTAATCAAGGCGGCCAGAGACCATGCTGACTCCGGCGAAGCCGCCGTCAAGCCCTATGTGGACAAGCTTGATGCGGTTGCGCGCAATTGGGACAAGATCGCCCAGCCTATTCAATTGAGTTCGAAAGCGCGCGGCATCGACCATGAAGCGAGCCGCGACTTAGCCTACGAGATTCGCAGCCTTGCCATCGACCTGTTCAACAAGCACGACATGCTTGCTCATTCGCAGCGGCTGACGGGGTTGATTCAGGAGCTTTTTTCTGAGGTTCCAGAAATCGCTGATCGCGTCGAGCAGGATGCGGATGCCCTCGCGGATATCTTCAAGGAGCGAAAGCAAGCTGCTGCCCGGCGCGACGAATGGGCGCGTGAGATTACTTATCACGCAGAAGTTGGGGTGATGTTCAAAGATGTTCTGAGCATTTCTCCAGACGGGGCCTCATGGAAGGGGCATCGTTTCCCGCTTGATTCAATTACCCGTGTGCGATGGGGCGGTGTTCGCCACTCCGTAAACGGCATTCCTACCGGCACCGACTACACCATTGCGTTCGGCGACAACCGCTCCGAGGCGGTTGTTCAATTGAGGAAAGAAAGTACCTACTCAACATTCCTCGACAAACTTTGGCGCGCGGTCTGTCTCCGACTTCTTGGGGATATGCTTGAAACACTGAAATCAGGCCGAGATATGCAATTTGGTGACGCAGTCGTTCATGACGATGGCGTTACTTTGATCAAGCGCAAATTCTTGGGATCAAACGAAAAAGTCAGATGCACTTGGGAACAAGTTCACATCTGGAGTTCAGATGGCTCCTTTTTCATCGGTGCCCAAGGTGATAAAAAAACCTACTCCAGTGCGTCGTACATTCATGGTATCAACACTCACATTTTTGAGCAAGCCATACGCATGGCATTCAAGAAGCCAGGAATGCGGCGATTGAGCGACTTGCTACAGTGAAACGATAACAATTGCAATTGAACGGAGCCGTCATGGGATTTCTCTCAAATCTGTTCGTTGGCAACAAAGAAGACAAGGCGCTACGCGAGGCGCTTGGTCTCATCCACCGCATCATTGACGACGAAAAGTACCAGTTGGAACTGCTGAACCCGGTCATGAAGGAGATGATCGAGTCCGCTCTGGCCTTCGACAAAGACCCAAACGGCACCGGCCCGTTTGGTTTCATCCTTGAAACCGCAGTTACCCTGCCAAGAAAGGTATTTTTTTCAACGCTGACAGAAGGTTGTTGAGATCGGTGACACTCACCCAATGGGTGGTGCGCCGGGAGACCGGCAGAGGAGTAGATGGTGCAAGTCCATTGCGATGAAGGAGTAGCGAACCACATCGGCCCAGAGCCGTGCGCCGGTATCCTTCACCCTTGGCCGAGCCAGCGCTTTGCCGTCAAACACCCGAGGTAAGAACCGGATGCCCGAATCGGGCACGTCCGGGTCTGTGCGGGGGGTGCCCAGCAATGGGCATTCCTACCGCGATAACAAGTCAACCTAGACCGAAGTTCCGCAGCAACGACGTAAGTTGTTGATTTTATTGAGCGGCTTACATGCCTACAAATGATTGCTATCCAATGAAATCAATGACTTACGGCAACATTTCTGGAACTTCGGCCTAGAAACGGTAGTTGGACGCGCTCGCCAGTGCCGTGATTGGCGTGCCAGGCAAGGGTGAGTGCTGCGGCTCCAAGAGCGCCTGCGCGCCCTTGGACAGCACGAACAGGCTCAGCCTCTGGCTGGGCCGCGCCCTGCAAGGGCGAGGACGCGGCAGGCTCATGCCTGCAAGGAGGAGCAACGCCGCATGGCGCGGCGAGCGCGGTGCTGGCGAGTGCGTAGCGCTGTCACCCCATAGGTGAACGCCATCGAAGCTGCGAA
>JAISPQ010000093.1 GCA_031274955.1 Rhodanobacter sp. | reverse complement strand
GCGCGCTTTGGCGATTTCATCCGCGCCCAGCGCCGCGCCGTGCACATCGTGCGTGCCGGCCTTGGTCGGCGCGCCTTTGCCGATGATGGTCTTGCAGCAGATCAGCGTCGGCTGTGCAGTGACCGATTGGGCCTGGACCAGCGCGCGTTCGATCGCGGCAGGATCATGGCCATCGACGTTGCGCACCACATGCCAGCCATAGGCCTCGAAGCGGCGCGGCGTGTCGTCGGCGAACCAATGCTCGACATGGCCGTCGATCGAGATGCCGTTGTCGTCGTAGAAGCAGATCAGCTTGCCGAGTTTGAGCGTGCCGGCGAGCGAGGCCACCTCGTGGCTGATGCCTTCCATCAGGCAACCGTCGCCGAGAAACACATAGGTGTGGTGATCGACGATGGTGTGCCCGTCGCGGTTGAATTCGCGCGCGAGCAGGGCCTCGGCCAGCGCCATGCCGACCGCATTGGACAGACCCTGGCCGAGCGGGCCGGTGGTGGTCTCCACGCCGGGCGTCATGCCGTATTCGGGATGGCCCGGCGTCTTGCTGTGCAGTTGGCGGAAATGCTTGATCTCGTCGATCGGCAGGTCGTAGCCGGTCAGGTGCAAGAGCGCATAGAGCAGCATCGAGCCGTGGCCGTTCGATAGTACGAAACGGTCGCGGTCGGGCCACAGCGGATTGCCGGGATTGTGCTTCAAGTGCCCTCGCCAGAGCACGAGTGCGATTTCGGCCATGCCCATCGGTGCGCCGGGATGGCCGGAATTCGCAGCCTGCACGGCATCGGCGGCGAGAAAGCGGATCGCGTTGGTCAAATCCTGTTGGGTGGCTTGGTTCGTTTTCGATTCAGTGGTCATGGCTTAGAGCAGGGAGTAAGGGGTAGGGAAGAACGCTTTTTTTGAAAAGTCCGACAGGGATGCCGGTGTGTTCCCCCGATCAGAAGCGCTTCTGATCGGGGAGAGGACGGCAAAAATATCCGATCAACCGGCGCGGCGTTTGCGGTCCATCAGTTGCAGGATCAACGGCGTGAAGATCAATTCCATCGCCAGACCCATTTTCCCGCCGGGAGCGACGATCGTATTCGGCCGGCTCATGAACGAATCGTGCAGCATGCTGAGCAGGTACGAAAAATCGATGCCTTTGGGATCGGCGAAACGGATCACGATGAAGCTCTCGTCCGCGCTGGGGATATTGCGCGCGATGAACGGGTTGGACGTATCCACCGTCGGCACCCGCTGGAAATTGACCTGTGTGCGCGAGAACTGCGGACAGATGTGGCTGACATAGTCGGGCATGCGGCGCAGGATCGTATCGGTCACCGCTTCGGGCGAGTAGCCGCGCATGCGCTGATCGCGGTGGAGTTTCTGCACCCATTCCAGATTGATGATCGGCACCACGCCCACACGCAGATCGACATAGCGCGATACGTTGACGTCGCCGTCGGCAACGCAACCGTGCAGGCCTTCGTAGAACAACAGATCCGAGTCCGCCGGTACGTCATGCCACGGCGTGAACGTGCCCGGTTCCTGTTTATAGGGTGCGGCTTCGCCGGCATCGTGCAGATATTTGCGTGAGCGACCGCTGCCTTTCTCGCCGTAGCTGCGGAACAGGTCTTCGAGTTCCTTGAACAGATTCGCCTCGGGGCCGAAATGGCTGTAGTGCCGGTTGCCCGCCGCTTCGGACTCTTTCATCTTCTGCCGCATCTGCATGCGGTCGAAGCGGTGAAAGGCATCGCCCTCGACGAGGAAGGCGTTGATGTCCTCGCGGCGGAAGATGTTGATGAAGCTCGACATGACGGTCGTCGTGCCGGCGCCCGAAGAGCCTGTAATCGCGATCACGGGATGCTTGATCGACATGGTTTTCCCCTGTTGTGTTACGGCTGGCCGATGGAGTGGAAAGTGTTTGTCATAGGCGGGCTTCCTTGCGGAACAGCGAGCGCTCGTTGAACAGCGGTGAGATGAACGGCTTGTCCGTGCCCGTATCGAACTCACGATGATACTGCTCGATACGCTCGACTTCGTGTTTGGAACCCAGCACGACCGGAATACGCTGATGCAGCGATTGCGGTTGTTCGTCGAGCATCCGCCCGCGCCCGGTGGAGGCTACGCCGCCGGCTTGCTCGACCAAAAACGCTATCGGGTTGGCCTCGTACATCAGGCGCAGGCGCCCGCTCTTGCTCGACTTGTTGTCGCGCGGATACGAGAACACCCCGCCGAAAATCAGGATGCGATGCACATCGGCGACCATCGAGGCGATCCAGCGCATATTGAAATCGCGCCCGCGCGGCCCGGCCTTGCCGGCCTTGCACTCATCGACATAGCGCTGCATCGGCGGTTCCCAGAAGCGTTCGTTCGAGGTGTTGATGGAGAACTGGTCGGTGTCCTCGGGGATGTGCAGATTCGGGTGGGTCAGCACGAAATTGCCGATCTCGCGATCGAGCGTGAAACCGTGTGTGCCCTGACCGACCGTGAGCACCATGATGGTCGCCGGTCCGTAGAGCGCATAACCGGCCGCGACCTGGTGGTTGCCAGGCTGCATATAGTCGGCTTCGGTCGGCGCCGAGTTCTTGTCGTGGGCGAGCACCGAGAAGATCGTACCGACCGCGACGTTGAAATCGATATTGGCCGAACCATCCAGCGGATCGAACAGCAGCAGATAGCGGCCGCGCGTATATTCCGTGGGGATGTCGTACGGCGCATCCATTTCCTCGGAGGCCATGCCGGCGACGAGGCCGCCCCAGTCGCAGTGATGCAGCATGATCTCGTTGGTCATCACATCGAGCGGCTTCTGTACCTCGCCTTGTACGTTTATCGTGTCGAGCGAACCGGTATGACCTTCCAGCGCGCCTTTGGCTGCGACCGCGCTGATCGCCTTGATCGCCGCGGCGACGTCGATCAGCAAGGCGGCAAGCATCTGCCCATCCGGCGAAGTCTTGAGTTGTTCGATCAGAAATTTCGACAGCGTTGTGCGACGGGTGAACATGGCAGTTCCTTTAAGGTCCTTCAAGGTTGGAGTGACGTATTGCCGACAACGCCGTCGCGGAACACGCGGCTGGCGCGCATTTCTTGAGACTCAACCATCGTGTTGACGAAGTGCGACTGTTGCAAAGTGTGACGCAACCTGGATGGCGTGATGCCTTCTATTATGTCAGCCTACCGGATGCGACATGGATAACAGTAATATGTCGCCGAATTAAATGATAGTCAATTTTTTTTAGCCCAATGTTAAATTAAAGCTTATGCTTGTGGAGCCAGGAAAGCAGACCGTCAAATGCTCTTCACGAATCGTCGCGCTGCGGGCATCTGCGGACTCGGATGGCCTTGCTTCGCCATACCTACGGGTATGGCTGCGCTTGGCGCCTTGCAGCCCATCCCGATCCGCAGCGCCTACTTACCTGCTCGATTCGCGAAGAGCATCCTTAAGCGATTGCTGAACTGAATGATAAAAATACATGACTTTCATTTATCCTTGGCTCTTCCTAAGATCGCCTCATCTACCACTCCCACCACCCCAAGGAGAGACACGATGGACCAATCTTCACGCTACGCCAACCTTGACCTCAAGGAAGCCGATCTGATCGCTGGCGGCAAGCATATCCTGTGCGCCTACATGATGAAGCCCAAGACGGGTACCGGCTACCTGGAGGCAGCGGCGCACTTTGCCGCTGAATCCTCCACCGGCACCAACGTCGAAGTTTCCACCACCGACGACTTCACCCGTGGCGTCGATGCGCTGGTGTATCACATCGACGAAGCCAAGGAGGATATGCGCATCGCCTATCCGCTGGAGCTGTTCGATCGCAACGTCATCGATGGCCGCATGATGCTGGTCTCCTTCCTGACGCTGACCATCGGCAACAATCAGGGCATGGGCGACATCGAGCACGCCAAGATGATCGACTTCTACGTG
>JAISPQ010000079.1 GCA_031274955.1 Rhodanobacter sp. | reverse complement strand
CTGCGCGCTTGAAGGGAAAGGGCTCTATCAACGCGCTGCGCTTTCCAACATCTGCTTCGCGTGCACCAGTGTTTCGCGGGTGATTTCCACGCCGCCGAGCATGCGCGCGATTTCTTCGCGGCGGGTGGTCTTGTCCAGAGCCACGATCCGGGTCTGCGTTGCCGCGCCGTCGCTGGATTTGCTCACGCGTAGATGGTGATGGCCCTGCGCGGCCACCTGCGCAAGATGGGTCACGCACAGCACCTGACAGCGGCCGCCGAGCGCGCGCAGCTTCTGCCCGACGACTTCGGCCACGGCGCCGCCGATGCCCGCGTCCACCTCGTCGAACACCATGGTGCCGATGGCATCGCTACCGAGCGCCGCCACTTCGATGGCGAGACTGATGCGCGACAGTTCGCCGCCTGAGGCAACCTTACGCAATGGCCGTGGCGGCTGGCCGGGATTGGCGCTGACCAGAAACTCGCAGCGTTCCGCGCCTTGCGGATCGGGTTCGTCGTCGGCCTGCGGTTCGATCTGGACCTCGAAGCGACCCCCGTGCATGCCCAATTCCGCCATCAGCGCGCTGACCGAATCGGCCAGGCGCGCCGCCGTCGCCATGCGCTTCACGGTGAGTAGGCCTGCGGCGTTCGCATAATCCGCGGACAAGCGATTCTGCTCCTTGCGCAGACCAGCGATGCTGGCGCCTGCGCCACGCAGCGCATCCAGTTCGTTGCGCAGGGTGTCGGCATGCGCCTTCAATTCCGGCATGCGCACGCGGTGCTTGCGCGCAAGCTCGTGCAGTTTGCCCAGTTGCGCTTCAGCCTCGGCGAGGCGTTCGGGGTCCAGGTCCAACGAGGCGCGATGGCGTTGCAGCGCAACGCCGGCTTCGGCAAGCTGGATCTGCGCGGCATCGATCAACTCGCCGACCGTTGCGAGGCGTTCGTCCAGTGCCAGCAGACGTGCGGTTTCACTCTGCGCGCGCGCGGCAAGGTGCAGCAGCGCGTATTCGCTGTCGCCGTCCAGGCGTTCGGCCAGCGCCTGGCAGCCCTGCAGCAACTGGCCGGCATTGGCCAGACGCCGATGGTGTTCTTCCAATGCGCTCAATGCTTCGGGCGTCAGCGCGTGGCGGTCGAGTTCTTCGACCTGATGCGCGAGCCATTGGATGCGTTCTTCATGGTCGGCGCCCTGTGCAAGCGTGTGGATGCGTGCGGCGATGCCGCGCCATGCCTGCGCGATGCGCGCGACCTGCGCCGTTTCGGCCTCGTGTTCGCCGAACGCATCGAGCAATTCGAGTTGCTGCGCGCGGTCGAGCAAGGCCTGATGCTCGTGTTGGCCGTGAATTTCGATGAGGCCGGAGGCGAGCGTCTTGATCTGGGTCAGCGTGACCGGGCGGCCGTTGATCCATGCGCGCGAACTGCCTTCGCTGCGGATCACGCGGCGCAACTGGCAGGCGCCGCCTTCGTCCAGGTCTTCGGCGGCGAGCCACTCGCGCAGGCCCGCGTGTGCGGTGAGATCGAAGGCCGCCGTCAGTTCGGCGCGGTCGCAGCCGTGGCGCACCATCGCAGCGTCCGCGCGCCCGCCGGCGAGCAGCAGGAGCGCATCGACCAGCAGCGATTTGCCGGCACCGGTTTCGCCGGTAACCACGGTCATGCCGGGGCCGAACACGATCTCGGCCGTATCGACGATGGCAAAATCCTTGACGTAGAGACTTTCCAGCATGCGCGCGGTAACTTTCCGGAAACGATGAAACGCTATCGATCATGGCGGCTTGCGCCACCCAGGAGGATGAAAGCGTGGTTGAGCCAACACCCTCCCCACCCCAATCTCCCCCTTGAAGGGGGAGGGCTTTCTCCCCATCTCCCGCTTGCGGGGGAGGGGTTGGGGGAGGGGGTATCGTTTCTTTCACGCTAACATGCGGTGGCGAAACAGCCAAGGCGGTCGATGGGATCCGGTTTGCGCCCGCCTATTGCATGCGCAAGGCATGCTTGTTAGCGTCAGCGGCCTACATGCCCGATCACCAATGACCTCATCCTTCCAGCGCCCGCTCGATGCCCGTGCCCGCCAGTTGCTGCGCACCCTGATCGCGCGTTATATCAGCGAAGGGCAGCCGGTCGGATCGCGCACGCTGGCGAAAGCCTCGGGGCTGGATGTCAGCCCGGCGACGATCCGCAACATCATGGCCGATCTGGAGGAGTGTGGGCTCGTCTGCGCGCCGCATACCTCGGCCGGGCGTGTGCCTACCGTGCAGGGTTATCGCGTATTCGTCGACAGTCTGCTGGAGATGCACCCGCTCGACGAATCCGAGATGGACCGGCTGCGCCGCGAATTGCCGACCGATGCCGCAACGCCCGACCTTCTGGGCAGCGCGACCGCGTTGCTTTCGCAGGCGACGCGTTTCGTCGGCGTGGTCAGCGTGCCCAAGCGCGACGAGTTTCCGTTCCGGCACATCGATTTCGTGCCGCTGGACAGCCAGCGCGTGCTGGTGATCCTCGTGGTCGTCGATGGCCAGGTACAGAATCGCGTGATTCAGACGCAACGCGCTTATGACGCAGGCGAATTGGAGCAGGTCGCCAATTATCTCAATGCGAACTTTGCCGGCATGCTGCTCGATGATATCCGCGCGCGCCTGCTGCGCGAGATGCAGGAGGAGGGCGCCCATTT
>JAISPQ010000075.1 GCA_031274955.1 Rhodanobacter sp. | reverse complement strand
GCCCGGCATGGCGCTGCTGGCGCCGGTGATGCTGATTGGATTTCTGGCCGGACGCAAAGCCGACGCGCGCAATACGGTGACGTTTTTCCGCATGGTCGGCGGTTTCGCGGCGGCGCTGCCGTGGCTGCCGGTGCTGATCGTGTTGTGCGGTTATTTTCCCTTGCCCATGCTGTGCTGGATCGTGCTGGCGGCGGCGGGGTGGCCGGCATTCAAACGCTAACCATCGCCATGCGCACAGAAGAAAAAACTTCACCCGATCGCCTGACGCGCTGGGCCTGCCGCGTGGCCTGGCTGTTCGCGGCGGAACTGCTATTGATCTGGGCGCTTGGCTCAATCACGGCTTGGCATGGCGATGATGCGATATTGCAAGCCAGTTCGATCATCGGCGGCTTGGCGTGGCTTGCGGCTGTGCTCACCTTGCGTGCGCCATCGAGCAGCGCATGGGCAGCGTGGCGCGGCACACTGCTGTTTGCCGTGAGTTGGTTGATCTTTCCGTTGTTCAAGGCCATCCGCGCGGGTTGGATTCAGCACACGATGGATGCGCCGCTGCTGGCGCTGGATCGCGTGCTCTGGGGTGGCTTGAGTCTGCCCGAACATGCGCTGGCGCTGGAACAGGTCTGGCTTTCGGAGGTATTGAGCGCGGGCTATTTCGCCTTCTATTTCGTTGTGCTGGTGCCGGTGATCTGGTTCGCCTACAGGCGTGCGCAACGCGAGTCGCTGCTGTTTTTTCTTGGCTTGCACCTGATGTATCTGCTCGGCTTCGTGGGCTATCTGCTGGTGCCGGCGGGCGGGCCGTATATGACTTTTCCCGAGGTGTTCCCGTATCCGCCGCAGGGCGGTGCGATCACGCATTTTCTGACCGGGGTGGTGGCGCAGGGCGTTACCGGCATGGATGTGTTTCCGAGCCTGCACAGCGGTATCAGCGCGTATGTGTGGGGTTTCTGCCTGCTGGGTGGGCGGCGCTACCGGGCGGCCGCCATCGTGTTGGCGCCTGTGTTGCTGAGCATCGTTGTGGCGACGGTGTATCTGCGTTATCACTACGGCATCGACTTGCTCGCCGGCATGGTGCTGGCGCTGGGGGTGCTGTGGGTTGTTCAATCGGTTAGTGTGAAAGGGCGGGGTTGAGGGAGTAGGGAGCGGGGAAAAGAAGCTCGTCATTCCCGCGTGCTTCTGGCGGGAACAGAAGCGCGCGGGAATGACGAGCAAAAGCCACTCTTTCATTATCTTGAGCGGTGTAAATCGCCATGACCGTTCGCAAATACCAAGGAGTCTGCCGATGTCTTTGATTCTGCCTTTCACCGCCCCGCAAGCCGCCGATCTCGCTGTCAGTGGCGGCAAAGGCGCCAACCTGGCCCGCGCCGCGCAGTCGTTGCCGGTGCCGCCGGGAGTGATCGTGACCAGCGCCGCTTACCGCGCTTTCATCGCGCCGCTGGAAGCGCAGCTATCGGACTTGCTGCACCAGCATGGCCAGGATCATGCGGCGTGCAGCGCGGCAATCCGCGCCGTGGTCCTCGCGCAGCCTTTGTCCGCAGCACTCACCGATGCCTTGGCGCAGGCGCTGAATGAGCATGGCCTGGCAAACGCCGCGCTGGCGGTGCGCTCCTCCGGCACGCTCGAAGACCTGCCGGGCGCGGCCTTCGCGGGCCAGCACGATACCTTCCTGAATGTGCGCGGCGCGCCGGCCGTGGCTGCGGCGGTGCGCGCTTGCTATGCCTCGCTGTGGAACGAGCGCGTGTTGCCGTATCGGGAACGGCTCGGCGTCAATCATCTGGATGCGGCGATGGCGGTGGTGATTCAAAGCATGGTGCAGGTCGGCGCACAGGAGGCCGCCGGCGTGGCCTTCAGCATCGACCCGGTGCAGGGCAAGCTCGATCAGGTGCTGATCAACGCAGCCTTCGGCTTGGGCGAAACGGTGGTTGCCGGCGAAGCGCCGGTGGATGAATTCCGCGTCGCGCGCGACAAAGAGGGCGCGATTGGCGCGATCCTTTCGCGCCATATTGCCGACAAGCCCGAAGCGCTGGTCGGCGACGATGACGGCGGTGGCACGCGCAGCCTCGCGCTGCCCGCCGCGCAGCGCACGCAAAGCGCGCTCACCGACGCGCAATGCGCCGAGGTCGCGCGGCTGGCGCTGGCGGCCGAGCAGCATTTCAGTTTTCCGCAGGACATCGAATGGGGCTACAGCACGGGCCGCCTGTACTTGCTGCAATCGCGCGCGGTCACGCGCATTCCCGCGCGCTGGACGCGCGACGAATCGGCCGAGCGTTTCCCGAATGTCGTCACGCCGATGACCTGGGATCTGGTCGAAGAGGGCTTTCATGCCTCGCTCAACTATTCCTTCGCACTGATGGGCCTGCCGCATTTCGGCGACAAATGGTTCGCCATGCGCGATTACACCATTTACGGCAACCAGAACGCGGTCGATCTGTACGGCGGGCGCTTGCCCGTGGCCGCGCTCAAGGACCTGGGGAGCCTGCAAGCCGCCCTGCCGCAAATCGCCAGCCAATATGCGTGGGTGCAGGAACTGCCGATGCGCTGGATGCGCGATCTGGATACCTATCTGCTGAGCATCGGCGCGCTGATGCGCGAATCGCTCGATACCAAAACGCTGGCCGAGCAATGGGCCTATGTCTTGCGCGTGCGCGACCTTGGCCGCGAATACTTCCTGCCGAACATCGCCATCTCGCTGACTCAGCGCATGCTCTACGCGTTGCTGCAATACCTGCTGAAAATGTTCACCGGCGATGCGCAGCAGGCGCAGACCCTGTTCGACCGTCTGCTTGCCAGCACCGATACCAAAACCACTCAGGTCAATGGCGAGTTGTGGGCGCTCTCAAGGCTTATCCATCACGACCCGCGGCTCAACGATGCCTTGCAGGCCGTATCGAGCCGGCAGTTTCTCGGTCAATTACACGATCACCCCGCCTTTGCCAAAGCCTTCGCGCAACTGCTGCAACGCCACGGCCACCGCGAACTGGATTTCGATGCCTACCACCCGACCTGGCTCGAAGCGCCGCAGACCGTGCTTGATCAGCTCAAGGTGCTGGCCGCGCGTGCCGATGAAGATCGCCGTGCCCGCGAACTCGATGCCAAGGTGCTGATGGTCGACACCGAACATGCGTTGCTGGCGCGCGTGCCCGATGCCTTGCGTTATCTGGTGCAGGAAATCATCCGTCTGGCGCGCGCCTACACCGCGCTCGACGATCTGGAGCATTATCAGACCACGCGCCTGACGCTGCCC
>JAISPQ010000035.1 GCA_031274955.1 Rhodanobacter sp. | reverse complement strand
TCGCCAGCGGCGGCGAGCGCCCGGGCGAGCGAACAGTTCAGTATGGATAGGTCTGTCTTGCCTGGCATGGTTTCACTATGCTACCGTTCAATTTGGTTTCAATGTGAAACTAAATTTGGCTTTTGGATAAAGGAGCTACCGATGACCACATCGCCCATCGAGCAAACCGCGCGCGCCGGCGGTTTCGTTCTGGCGCTCGGCACGGCTGGCGTGATGGTGACGAGCGCGTTCTATGGCATTTCTCCACCACAAGCCGCGCTGCCGGTCATCCCGGTTGATTTCGCCGCGGCGGCAAGCGCCGCGCCGCGCGGCCAGGCGACGATGCATCTGGCGGGACTGTTCGGTGTATTGGGCGATGTGTTGTATTGCGCAGCGGGCCTCCTGCTGGGCGCCATCGAGTTGGTGCGAGGGCGTGGCTTTGCGGCCATCGGATGGTTCTTGATCGCCATCAGCGGAATCGTGTTTGTGGGGGTGGATGCCCTGGTCGGCTTCGTGCTGGCGCAGAGCGCGAATGAGGCCGCGTTTGCGGCCGTCAAGCGCCTGTTCGATGTCCTGTTTCTGCTCGGTACCGCAACCTTCGGGCTTGGCGTCCTCGCCGCGTTCGCCGGACGGCTGCGTGCGGGTGAAAACGCTCGCCTGCTCTACGGCTTTGCTGTTGCGATGGGATGTGTCGCCACCTTGAGCGGTCTGGCGGGGTTGCTCGGCATGGCCGTCAATCCGCACATTCTTGGCATCAGCATTGCCGGCAGCGCAACGTTGTTCACGGTCATTGGTATCCGATATGCGCTGACGGGACGCTCTTGACCTGACGAGGATGCATGAGGGAGACACCGTGAACCTGATCATCATGATTCTGCGCACGTAATCGGCCCGAACGTACCGAAAACCGTTCCGAAAGAAAGCCGCTTGCATCTGATATTGCCTATACAAATCAACAAATTGGGCGCGACTTTCTTGAGGGATAGGCTCTTAGATGATGCGTGTATGCAGTATGCCGACGCCGGCAAGTTCGGCGCGCATGCGATCGCCGCGTTGCAGCGCGCCGACTCCGGCCGGCGTGCCGGTGAAGATCAGGTCGCCGGGCGTGAGGAGCCACAGCTTCGACAGGTGATGGATGATTTTAGCGACATTGAAAATCATATCGGCGATGTCGCCGTCCTGCCGCATCTGGCCGTTCACTTCGAGCACGAGGCGCGCTTGTTCAGGATGACCGATCTGCCTCGCCCGGCACAGCGCCGACACCGGCGCGGAGGCATCGAAACCCTTCGCGGTATCCCACGGATTACCCTTGGCTATGGCGGCGGCTTGCAGGTCGCGGCGCGTGAGATCCAGGCCGACGCCGTAGGCGTATACGCAGCCCAACGCATCGGCGACGGGGATATCGCGACCGCCGCGCGCCAGCGCAACGATCATTTCCACTTCGTGATGCAGATTGTGTGTCGCCGGCGGATACGGCACATCAGCATCGCCGGTCACGATCGTATCGGCGGGCTTCATGAAAAACGTCGGCTCCGTGCGGTCGGCTTGCATACCCATTTCCTTCGCGTGCTCGGCGTAATTGCGGCCGATGCAGTAAATGCGATGAACGGGAAAACGTACATCGGTACCGATGATCGGAATGTCCGGCGTCGGCGGAGGAACAATGTGTTCGGACATGGCGGTACTCGCAAGAGGCAGGGCGCTCAGGATACCAGCCCTCCTTTACGACTCAGGACACTAGCCGGTCGTGTGCGCTGCTGACATCCGTCATCTCGCCAACAATGCCTTGCGGCCATGAAATCTATGGCAAACTGAACTACCGCGTTTGGGGAAGCATTGGATGGAAAGGTCTGATCTGTTGCAACAGTTGCGCATTGATCGCAGCGAACCGGAACCGCGTTCGTATGTGTTTGTGTGGATACTTGCTGCGATCATCGTGATCGCTGTGCTGGCGGCCAGTGCATGGTGGTGGTTCCTGAGCGACGCGCAGGCGATCGAGGTCGCCGCTGCGACGGCCACGGCGCCGTCGGCATCCGCCGCGGGGCCGGCAGCCATTCTGCAGGCCACCGGCTATGTGACCGCGCGCCGTCAGGCGACCGTCTCCGCACAGATCACCGGCACCTTGACGGCGGTGAAAATCGAGGAAGGCGTGCGCGTGGAGGCCGGGCAGGTCATCGCGTTGCTCGAAGATACCGCGCAGAAAGCCGCGCTTGCACAGGCGCAAGCGCAACAGCACGCGGCGCAGGCGCAACTCGTGCAGATGCAGACACAGCTCGCGCAGTACCGGCGCGATTTCAAACGTGCGGAGGATCTGGTCACACGCAAGCTGGTATCGGTGCAGTCCTCCGAACTCGCACGCACGCAGGTCGACAGCCAGGTCGCCGCCATGGACGCGCAACGCAAGCAGGTGGAACTGATGGAGGCGGGCGTGCAGGCCGCGCAGGTGCAACTGGATTACTGCACGGTGCGCGCGCCGTTCAACGGCGTGGTGGTCGCCAAGTCCGCGCAGGTGGGCGAGATCGTTTCGCCGCTTTCGGCCGGCGGCGGTTTCACGCGTACCGGCATCGGTACTATCGTCGATATGGATTCGCTGGAAATCGAGGTCGATGTCAACGAATCGTATATCCATCGCGTCGCCGAGAAACAGCCGACCGAAGCCGTGCTGGATGCGTATCCGGACTGGAAGATTCCCGGTCACGTCGTCGCGATCATTCCTGCCGCCGACCGCAGCAAGGCGACGGTGAAGGTACGTGTCGCCCTGGACCAGAAGGACGCACGCGTCGTGCCGGATATGGGGGTGCGCGTGTCGTTTCTGGAAGAAACCAAACCGGACGATGCGTCCGCGTCGAAGGCTCCGTTGAAGGGCGTACTGGTGCCGGCATCCAGTCTCGTGCAGCGCAATGGCAAGAACGTGGTGTTCGCAGTCGACGGCGACACGGCACGCTTACGCATGGTAATGACTGGCCAGAGCATGGGCGATTCGCGTCTGGTGGAAGGCATTGCTGCCGGCACGCGCGTGGTGCGCGAGCCCCCGGAGGACATGGCCGATGGCGCGCGCATCGCGATCAAGGCTCAAGGCAAGTAACACGGTGCGCGCATGAATATCCGTCGGCAACCAGTGACGAGCATCGTCAAGATCCGCAACCTCAGCAAGGTGTACGAACGCGGCAAGCAGAAAGTCGAGGTGCTGCACCATGTCGATCTGGACATCGCGCAAGGCGATTTCCTCGCATTGATGGGGCCTTCGGGTTCGGGCAAGACGACATTACTGAACCTGATCGGCGGACTGGACTCGCCGACCGATGGCAGTATTGCGGTAAATGGCGAGCGCATCGACAAGCTCAGCGAAGGTGCGCTGGCGAAATGGCGTTCGGCGAACGTCGGTTTCATCTTCCAGTTCTACAACCTGCTGCCGATGCTCTCGGCGCAGAAGAATGTGGAACTGCCGCTGTTGCTGGCCCCTATGTCGGCGGCGCAGCGCAGGCGCAACGCGGGTATCGCACTGCAACTGGTCGGCCTGAGCGATCGCACAGCACACAAACCCACAGAACTGTCGGGCGGCCAACAGCAGCGTGTGGCGATCGCGCGCGCGATCGTGTCCGATCCGTACCTCTTGGTTTGCGACGAACCGACCGGTGACCTGGATCGCCAGTCCGCGGAGGACGTGCTGGGATTACTGAAGATGCTCAATCACGATCACGGCAAGACCATCATCATGGTCACGCACGATCCCAAGGCGGCCGAATACGCGCGGCAAATCCTGCATCTGGACAAGGGCACGCTGGTCGGATACACGACGGCGGCTTGATCGATTCAAGCAAACGAGGTCGAACATGAAATACTTCCATCTCGTGTGGGCCGCACTGTTCCGGCGCAAAGCGCGCACGATCTTCACGCTGCTGTCGGTGCTCGCGGCGTTTCTGCTGTTCGGCCTCTTGGATTCGGTGCATACGGCGTTCGCCAAAGCGGGCGACAATGTGTCCGGCGTGGATCGCATGGTGACGGTCTCGAAAGTCAGCTTCACCATGCAGTTGCCCAAGAGCCTGCTGCCGCGTATCGAAAACATACCGGGCGTCAAGGCGGTCATCTACGCGAACTGGTTCGGCGGGGTGTATCAGGACCCGAAAAACGCCTTTGCAAACGAAGCCGTCAGTCCGAATTTCTTCGAGGTTTACACCGAATTAGTGCTGCCGGCCGATCATGCACGGGCCTTCGCCGCCACGCGCACCGGCGCCGTGGTCGGCGCGGCGCTGGTGAACAAATACGGTTGGAAGATCGGCGACAAAATTCCACTGCAGGCATCGATTTTCCCGCAGAAAGACGGCAGCAATATCTGGACCTTTGATCTGGTGGGCATCTACGAAGCCCGCGACCCCAAGCAGCGCGCGATGGAACAAGTCATGTTTTTCCGCTGGGACTACTTCGACGAGGCGCGCCAGTTCGGCAACGGCAATGTCGGCTGGTATATCGAACATCTGACCGACCACACACGCAGCGATGAGGTGGCCAAAGCGATCGATGCCTTGTCGGCGAACTCCGAGCACGAAACCAAGACGCAGACCGAGCAGGCGTTCAATGCTGCGTTCGTCGGCCAGTTCGGGGACATCGGATTGATCGTCGGCTCGATCATGGCCGCGGTGTTCTTCACGCTGGTGCTGTTGACCGGCAACACGATGGCACAAGCGGTGCGCGAGCGCATTCCGGAGCTCGCGGTATTAAAGACGTTGGGCTTCACCAACCGCGGCGTGCTTTCCCTGGTCCTTGCCGAATCGATCCTGTTGATCCTGCTCGGTGGTGTGCTTGGACTTGTGTGCGCGGCCCTCACTGTGAGCGCCTTGCAAACGTCGATGGGCGCCCAGATCCCGATGAGCCAGGTCGGCGGCGCGATCTGGCTGCGCGGCGTGCTGCTGATGATCGGCATCGGCTTGCTGATCGGCGTGTTGCCGGCGTTACGCGGTATGCGGTTGCGCATCGTCGATGCGCTGGCCGGACGTTGAGGCCGCATGCGGCGCTTACACCACGTGCGGGTGAGACATGAGCCCGTCCCCGGCTCGATCGGGGAATACCCAACGGCAAACGCTCCAGGGAAGGATGGTCACGGAGGATTTTGAGAAGGAAACACACATGCGAAAAATACTCGAAGTCATCTTGTCGTTCGGCATCATGCTGACCGCGCTTGTCGGGGTGATCGCACTGCTGGTGGTGCTGCCGTGGTGGTTGCTGCCTGTACTGGTGCTGCTGCTCGTCGTGTGGATGGCGTCCACGCGGTACGGCCATCAAACGAGGTCGGTGACCTGGATAGGATTGTCCTCGCTGACGCAGCGTCTGGGCTCCTCCTCGGTG
Source organism: Rhodanobacter sp. (assembly GCA_031274955.1). Classification (GTDB taxonomy): domain Bacteria; phylum Pseudomonadota; class Gammaproteobacteria; order Xanthomonadales; family Rhodanobacteraceae; genus Dokdonella_A. The sequence continues at coordinate 7,552 of JAISPQ010000035.1, read as the reverse complement.
GTCGTTATCGGCATCGCCGGCGTGGTCGGCGTACTGGTCGCGCTGCTGGCGATGGCCGAGGGTTTCCAGGCGACGATGCAGCAGACCGGCAGCGAGGATACCGCCATCGCGGTGCGCGCCGGTTCGATGGCCGAACTCAATTCGGTGCTGATGCGCGAGGACATCATGTTGATCGCACAAGCTTCAGGCGTGAAGAAGGCGCCATCCGGCCAGCCGATCGCCTCGGCAGAACTCATCGTCGGCGCTTCATTAGTGAAGAAATCGAACGGGCTGGACGCCAATGTGGAAATTCGCGGCGTCGGCGCGCACGTGTGGGAAATCTATCCCAATGCACATATCGTGGCCGGACGCCTGTTCACTGCGGGCATGAACGAACTCATCGTCGGCAAGGGCGCGCACGAGCAATTCGCAGGCAACGATATCGGCGCAACGCTGATCCTCAACAACCAGCAATGGAAAGTGGTCGGCATCTTCGATTCCGGCGATGCGCATGATTCGGAGTTATGGGGCGATGCGGACGTGGTCGCTTCCGTATTTCGGCGCGGCAGCAGCCGTTCGTCGGTGACCGTGCGCCTGACCGATGCCGACGCATTCGACACGTTCAAGGCGGCGCTCTCGGGCGATCCGCGCCTGCACGTGGATACGAAGACCACGCGCGATTACTACAGCGAGCAATCCGAGCAGCTGACACGGCTGATCCGCATCCTCGGCACGACGATCGGCGTCATCATGGCGATCGGTGCGGTATTCGGCGCGCTCAACACGATGTTCGCAGCGGTGGCAACGCGCGCGCGCGAAATCGCCACGCTACGCGCGATCGGTTTTCGCGGACTACCGGTCGTCGTGTCGGTGATGCTCGAAACGATGCTGCTCGCACTGGCCGGCGGTGTGCTGGGCGCGGCGATCGCGTGGCTGGTCTTCGACGACTACACGGCCTCCACGCTCGGCTCGAGTTTCAGCCAAGTGGTGTTCGCGTTCAAGGTTTCGCCCGCACTGATCTGGAACGGCCTGAAATGGGCGCTGGCGATCGGCTTCCTCGGTGGACTGTTCCCGGCGCTACGTGCCGCGCAGTTGCCGGTAACGACCGCATTGCGTGAACTTTGATCGGGCGAACGCGCTACGAATCACGCCTGCGGTTCAGCGCGATCAAGGCGACGCCGCCGAGAATCACCGCCATCGCGAGCAGATCGGATGGATGCACCGTTTCGCCGCCGAACAGCGCGCCGATAAGCACCGCGACCGGCGGGTTCACATAGGCGTAGCTGGTCGCCAGCGCCGGCCGCACCGTGTTCAGCAGATACAAATACGCGCTGAAGCCGACCAGCGAACCGGCGAGCGCGAGATAGAGGATGGCGAGCGTAGCCGAGACGGGCGGCGCTACGGGCCAGCGTTCGCCGACGCACAGCGAGAACACCAACAGGACAACGCCGCTGGACAGCATCTGTGCCGCGGTATTCATCGCGGCCGGCGGCATGTTGCGGCGCTTGCTCCACATCGAACCGAAGGCCCACAGGGCCGCGGAGGCGATCAGCGCGAGCGCGCCCAGCGGCGAGCCCGATAGGCCACCGCCGAGATTGAGCAGCACCACGCCGGCGAAACCGATACCAAGTCCAACCGCTTCGGCGCGCCGTGGCCAGTGGCCGTACAGTCCGCCGAATAGACCGGCAAACAACGGCATGCTCGCTATGGCGACCGCAGCCAGGCCGGAGGCGACGGTCTGCTCCGCGTAGCACACCAGGCCGTTGCCCAAGCCCAGTAGCATGATGCCGGTCAGCGTCGAGTTGATCCATTGCGTGCGCGTCGGCGCCGCCATGCCACGCCAGCGCAGGAAGGCATACAACGCAACGCCGGCGCCGATGAAGCGCAAAGCCGCCATCAGGAACGGCGGATAACCGGCCAGGCCCACGCGGATCGCAAGGTAGGTCGAGCCCCACACGAGATAAAGCGACAGCAGTGCGAGCGGCACCAGAATGTGCGAACTCACCGACGTCGTCGGCGCCAGCGCGGCAGTGGCCGCAGAGCGGCAGGAAGAATCGTTCATCGAGCGTGAAAGAGACGCATCGCAGCAAAGGGCGCGCAGCATAGTGCGAACGCTACGGTTTTTCGAGGCGCCCCGGCATTCCGTCAGAGTGGTTGGCGTCAGGCTTCAACCCGTATTCTGCAAACCTTGCGCGACGCCGTTGATGGTCGCCACGAGCGCGCCGAACAGGGCGTCGTCCTCGCGGCCGCCGGCGCGCCAGCGTGCCAGCAGATCGACCTGGATCAGGTTCATCGGATCGATATAGGGATTGCGCAGATGCAGTGTCTGCGCCAGACGCGGGTCTTCGGCCAGCAGGCTGTCGGTGCCTTTCAGACTCAGTATCCAGGTCTGCGTACGCGCGAACTCGCGTTCGATCAACGGGAAAAATTCATCGTGCAGCGGCCCGGCCAGATGCGAGAACATCGCGGCGATCGCGAGATTGGATTTGGCCATGACCATTTCCACGTCGTCGAGCAAGGTGCGGAAGAACGGCCAAGAGTGCGCCATCTCACGCAGCACGTCCTGGCCGCATTGGGCGGCGGCGCGTTCCAGCGCGCTGCCCACACCGTACCAGCCGGTGAGGCCGGCGCGGGTCTGGGTCCAGGCGAATACCCACGGAATCGCACGCAGGCTGTCGATGCTGTCCGCGCCGCGTCGCGCCGGGCGTGAGCCCAGCGTCATGCGTTCGATCACGTCGATCGGCGTGGCGGCGTGGAAATAATCGACGAACCCTTTGGCATCGATCAATGCGCGATAGACCTCCGCGCCGTGCCGCGCCGCCGTTTCGGCCGCGGCGCGCCAGGCTACCTCGCGCGCATCGGGTGGGCGCGGACGGATCGAGGCGAGCAGCACCGCACCGGCGGTCTGCTCGAAATTACGCAGGGCCAGCGCGCGAATGCCGAACTGGCGGTGGATCACCTCGCCCTGCTCGGTCACGCGCAGGCGGCCGGCGACCGAGCCGCGCGGCGAGGCGATCACCGCGCGTGCGGTCTTGCCGCCGCCGCGGCTGACCGAGCCACCACGACCATGGAAAAACGCAAGCGATACGCCGACGCTCTGTGCGGTTTTCAACAAGGCTACCTGGACATCCTGCAACGCCCAGCGCGAGGCGATGATGCCGCCGTCCTTGCTCGAATCCGAATAGCCGAGCATGACGGTTTGCGTATTGCCGCGCGCTTGCAGATGCGTGCGATAGACCGGATCGGCGAACAAGGCGGCCATCGTCTGCGGTGCGCGGTGCAGATCGTCGATCGTCTCGAACAGCGGCGCGATATCCAGCGGCACGTGGGCGTTGGCATCGACGCAGCCCGCGCGTCGCGCGAGTGCGAGCACGGCCAGTACATCGGCCGCGCTGCGCGTCATACTGATGATATACAAACCCAGCGCATTCGCGCCGCAGGTCTTACGCGCGAGCGCCAATTCGGCGAACACCGCATGGAGCAGGCGACCGGCGGCATCCTCCGGTGCGGGCAATGGGCGCTGGCCGCTGGCATACGGGGCGAGCCGTTGCACGCGAAGCGTATCGTCGAGATTTTCCCAGGCATCGTCGTCGAACACACGCGCCAGCACCTGCGCATGCACGCGCGCATCCTGGCGCACGTCCAGCCGCGCCAGGTGAAAGCCGAACGTGCCCACGCGCCAAAGCAGCCGACGCACGGAGAACCAGCCGGCATGCAGCCCCTTGTTCGCGTGCAGACTATCGGCTATGAGCCCAATGTCGGCGATGAACTCCTCCACGTTGGCATAAGCGGCTTCTTTTTCCTCCGCTGTGGCCTGCACACGCGCGCGCATGCAGGCCAGTAGCGTGCGATACGGCATGTCGGCATGGCGCGGATTGAGGCCGGCGGCTACGGCGGGCAATTCCTCGCGGTAGCGCGCGATACGCACGAGCAGCGCGGCATCGATGTGTGCATGCGTCAGACTCTGGCTCAACTTGCGCGCTAGACGCGCCAGTTCGGCATCGTAGCGTTCGAGCACGAGCGCGCGCTGCGCACGCAAGGTGGCGGCGATGGTGTTGGCGTTGACGTTCGGATTGCCGTCCATGTCGCCGCCGACCCATGAACCGAAACGCAGCATTCTCGGCAGGGGCAACGATTCGTCGAAGATTTCACGCACGGCGGCGTCGAAGGTCTCGTAGAACACCGGCAGCACACGGTAGATCGGATCGGAGAGATAGAAACTCACGTGTTCGAATTCGTCCTGCACGCGCGGGCGCACGCTCGCGCTTTCCGCGGTCTGCCAACTGCTGGTCAGCGCGGTGCGCAGGCACGCCATCCCGGCGGCGCGTTCGCGCGGCGTAAGTGTGCCGTCCAGGTCGGCTGCCAGACTGCGGAAAATCTCATGTTCCTTTTCGAGCAGCGTGCGGCGCACCGCCTCGGTCGGGTGCGCGGTGAGTACCGATTCGATATCGATCTTCGACAGCCATGCGGTGAGCTCCTCCACGGTCACGCCCGCGGCCTTCAGCCGCAGCAGGGCCTCGCGCAAGCTGTCCGGCTGCGGTGTCGTATCGGTGCGCTCGTATTCGCGGCGCCGGCGGATGCGATGCACGCGTTCGGCGGTGTTGACCGCCTGAAAATACGTCGAGAATGCGCGCGTGAGTTGCGCGGCCAGCGCGGGCGGCAGACCGGCAACCTCGGCCGCGAGCGCCTGCGGCCCAGCGCCGCTGTCGCGTAAGCGGATCGCCGTGGTGCGGATCAGCTCGACTCTGGCGAAAAAAGTGTGTCCGAGTTGTTCGGTCAGCATGTCGCCCACCAGCGTGCCGAGCCGGCGCACATCGTCGCGCAGAGGGCCGTCATGAGGCAGAAAACCATTGTTACGCCGCAGGTCCAACGTCGCTGCCTCCGAGCCTTGATTATGATCGTAACAGCTAATCTGCCACGGTCTGATGGGGGCGGCAAGGAGACTGGCGGCGAGTCTGGGGCGGAGCATCAAAACGCATTCGGTTTTCGTGATGGCCCGAAAGTAAAGATTGCAGCCGTACAATCAACGACCCCGCCCCAAGGGGCGGGGAATGTCCCCGAAAGAGATTCAGACGCTGATGCGGAATTTATAGCAACTGTTCCTGCCGGGATTAGCTGGCCTGTTGTGCCATCACTACGTAATTGCCTGTACCATCGGCGGGTTTTTTGTACCGGATTTAAGTAAGAACACCCATCCCATTACGCACGGCTGGGGTGAGAGGACACATCTCGACAGATACCTCCTGCGACGTAAGCTTGCCAAGAAAGCGGCTTCCCTGACATCATGCCAACTGTCCCACCCCGAGTACGATTTGAGCATACATTTATTCCCTTCAGGCAAAGATGAATTCTAACGGAAATTAATATAAGATTACATAATCTTAACTTGTTGGCCGTGCCCCTCAACCATAAAGTTGACCTCCCTTCGCAAACGCCGCCCCGAACCAGGTGTACACAAGAACCATTGCGTGCAGCCGTCGAGTGGGTGAGAACGTGCGTTCATGCTGGCAGGGGACTGCCTAAGATCCTACGGCTCCGGGCTGATGAGGGCTGGAGCTACCCAGGAAACTTTATAAAAGTAACTGCATTGTTAATTTATTGAGAGAGAGTTTATAGAACCAAGCGTCTCCCATACTTTCGAGCCTCTTTTTGAGGCTCTTTCATCCATCACCGTATCAAAGCTCGGAAATGAAACACTCAATCATTCATGGAAATGTGCGAGGACTGATCCTCGCCATCCCATTTTTATCAACCATAGTGCCTATCGAAACGCTTCTCCACTTCACAGCACCTGATTGCCCCGACCCTCAGTCATGAAAGTCACTCGCCAGTCACAAACGCAGCTCCGCACAAGGCGCACGCAGGATCATCGCGTTCAACAGCCAAGGCAGCATCTAAGCGACGTCACCGATCTGACGCGGGAGCTAAACGCACTGTATGCGCGTTTGTGCAGGCAGAAGATGATCCGCTGCCACCGCTATTTGTACACCCAAAATTTTGTCGTTTGCGGCAATGATTAGACAGATCAAGGAGATCGAGCTGTGACACTTGCTGAATTGTTAGAACACCTTTCTCAACAAAAAATAAGCATATCTGTTCGCGGAGATAAACTTGTTGTCCGGGGATTGGAGGCAGATATCTCTAACTCTAACCTGATTCGGCTTTTGCGTGAGCAAAAAGAAGCGATTATCGAATGGATTAGAAAGGAAGGACTGACAGGAATAGGAATTGGGTCGAAAAGCAATATAGAACGAGGTATTCCTGCCGGATGCGAGGCGATCACGCCGGAAATGTTGCCGCTGGTCGAGTTGAGCCAAGCGGAGATTGACGGCATCGTGGCCTGTGTTGCAGGTGGCGCCGCCAATATCCAGGATATCTATCCGCTAGCCCCCCTACAAGAGGGGGTACTGTTCCACCATTTGATGGGTGGCGAAGGCGACGCTTATCTGCTGTCGAGCTTGATGGCGTTTGACGGACGTGCACGCCTGGACGGTTTTGTCGTGGCTTTGCTGGCGGTAATCCATCGGCACGACCTTCTGCGCACGGCGGTCATGTGGGAGGGGCTTGCGCAGCCAGTGCAGGTGGTGTGGCGCCGGGCGCCGGTAACGATCCAGGAGATTGAACTGGATCCGGAGGCTGGGGATGCGGCCGAACAACTGCGGGCGCGCTTTGATGCGCGGCACACCCGTCTGGATGTACGCCAAGCTCCGCTGCTGCGGGTGTTGGTTGCACATGACAAGGCGCGGGATCGCTGGCTGTTGTTGTTGCTGCATCATCACTTGGTAATGGATCACACCACACTGGAGGTGTTAAGGACGGAAGTGCAGGCGCATGTGCTGGGCCGTGCGGCGGAACTTCCAGCACCGATACCGTTCCGCCATTTTGTCGCGCAAGCGCGGTTGGGAGCCAATGCCGCAGACCATGAGGCGTTCTTCCGCGGCATGCTGGGCGATGTTGAGGAGCCCACAACCCCGTTTGGGCTGGTGGATGTGCGCGGCGATGGCACGGACATTGAGGAGGCGCGGCATGCGCTGGACCTGAGCCTGTCGCGGCGACTGCGGGAGCGCGCGCGCGCGCTGGGCGTGAGCGCGGCGAGTCTGTTCCATCTGGCCTGGGGTGTGGTGGTGGCGCGCACATCGGGCCGCCGGGATGCGGTGTTTGGCACGGTATTGTTCGGGCGCATGCAGAGTGGTGCCGGAGTGGGGCGGGCGATTGGGATGTTCATCAATACGCTGCCGCTGCGAGTTGAGGTGAGTGAAAAGGGGGTAGAGGCCAGCGCGCGCCGTGTGCATGCGCTACTGGCGGAGTTGTTGCAGCATGAACATGCGTCATTGGCGCTGGCGCAGCGGTGCAGTGCGGTACCGGCGCCGGCGCCGTTGTTCTCGTCGCTGTTGAACTATCGGTACAGCGCAGGGAACAGTGCAGAGTCGGTGGTGGCGTGGGAGGGCATTGAACTGCTGAGCGCCGAGGAACGCACCAATTATCCGGTGGTGCTGTCGGTGGATGACCTTGGTGAAGGCTTTGCGCTGACGGCGCAGACGTTGGCGCGCATTGGAGCGCAGCGGCTTTGCGG
>JAISPQ010000234.1 GCA_031274955.1 Rhodanobacter sp. | reverse complement strand
CGCAGGCAAGGAATCTGCAAACATGCGCCCTCAACACGTCGAGAGTCTGAGCCAAGCCCAGCGCGAGCGGCTGGCGTACATTGACTTCCGGCTCTACTTTTTCGGCGAGATAGGTCGCCCTGATCTGATCGACCGCTTCGGCGTCGCCCCGGCAGGTGCGACCCGCGATTTGGCGCTGTACCGCGAGATTGCCCCCAAGAACATCAAGTTCGACGGCAGCAGCAAGGTGTACCGGATGGCCAAGCAGTTCGCGCCCCTGTTCGAGCATGCCCCGCAGCGTGTGCTGTCCGCGCTGGCCTTGGGGTTTGGCGATGGCGTGAACGCAGCTTCCGCGCCGCTGCTGCCTTGCGAATCCCCCACGGCCCTGAGCCATCCAAAAATGAGTGTGCTGGCCCCGGTCTGCCGTGCCATCCACGCCAAGCGCCCGATTGCCATCCGCTATCACTCCATGAGCAGTGGCAAATCACAGCGTGTCGTCGTGCCCTTCGCCTTGGTGGATACCGGCCTGCGCTGGCACGTCCGCGCCTTTGACCGTAAAAGCGGCGAGTTCCGGGATTTCGTCCTCACCCGCATCGAATCCCCCGCGCTGCTGGATGAAGACCCCGGCCCCCACGAACGCCCAGACAACGACATTCAGTGGACGCGCATCGTTGAACTGGATTTCGTGCCACACCCGCGCCTGACCCGCCCCGAAATTATCCGCATGGATTACGCGATGGAAGGCAACGCAATCCGAATGCGCGTGCGTGCCGCCGTGGCCGGATACATGCTGCTGCGCTGGAGTGTGGATTGCTCGCCCGACCACAGTCTGACCGAAGAACAATACCGCTTGTGGCTGGCCGACCCGCTGGCTTTATACGGCGTCGAGAACGCCAAGCTGGCCCCCGGCTACCAAGCCCCGGCAAATCCGAAAAAACGATAAGGGAAGAACCACCGCAATGGCCAAGACACTTGAAGCCCATGACAAGCTGATCCGCGAAATCTTCGAAGGCAGCTACCAGTTCGAGATTCCGGACTACCAGCGCCCCTACGCCTGGACGATTGAGCAGGCGGGCGAACTGTTCGATGATCTGGTCTCGGCCATGCAGGAAGCCCGCATCAACGGCGCAAGCAGCCAGTATTTCCTCGGCAGCATCGTCCTCATCAAGAATGACCGCGAACCAAAGTCGTCCGTCGTCGATGGCCAGCAACGCCTGTCCACGCTGACGATGCTGTTCGCGGTGCTGCGCGAGGCCATGCCGCACGCCGCTGCCGACATCACCGACTTCCTCTACAAGAAAGGCAAGGTCAGCCTCGGCGAGAAGAACGAATATCGCCTGATCGCCCGCGAGGAAGACGCCGACTTCTTCCGCGCCAACGTGCAGGAGCCGGGAGGCATCGCGCAGTTGGTCGCCAGCACCGACAAGCTGGAGGACAGTCGCCTGCGTTTCCGCGAGAACGCCGCGCTGCTGTTAGCAAAAGCTAGGGCGCTGCCCGTCGCCGATCTGGATACCCTGTGGAAATTCCTCGCTAACGACTGCTCGCTGGTCGTCATCTCCACGCCCGACCTCGAAGCCGCCTACCGCATCTTCTCGGTGCTCAACAACCGTGGCCTCGATCTCGCGCCCATCGACATCATCAAGGCCGAGGTGTTGGGCCTGATCCGCACCACGGCGGGCGAGGCCAAGAGCCGCGCCTACGCGAAGGAGTGGAGCCGCATCGAAAAAACCTTGGGGCGCGAGGATTTCGGCAATCTGCTGACGCATCTACGCACCGTCTATGCCAAGCAGAAAGCCAAGGCGACGCTGCTCAAGGAGTTTCAGGAACACGTCACCGAATACCGGGAAAAGCGTCCAATCGACTTGATCGACAAGGTCATCAAGCCCTACGCCGAAGTCTGGGACTTCGTGCGCGACGCCGACTTCGAGGCCACGGAACTGGCGGAGACCATCAACGAGCACCTGTCGTGGCTCAACCGCGTGGACTTCAAGGACTGGGTGCCCCCGGCGCTGGTCTATTTCAAGCGGTTCCGCCAGCAGCCCAAGCGGCTCGCCGAATTCTTCCGGTTGCTGGAGCGGCTGACCTATTTCCTGCTCGTCACGCGGGTCGGCATCAACGAGCGCATCGAAACCTACGCCGCGCTCACGAAGGAAATCGAACCGGACACCTTCGATGGCGACGTGACCACGTTGAAAACGCTGGCCTTCATCGACAAGCAGAAGCGCGAATTCGTCGCCGCGCTCGATGGCGACATCTACCGCAACTTGCCGAAGGCGCGCATGGCGCTGGTGCTGCGCCTCGAATCGCTGGTCAGCGACGGCAGCAAACAGCAGACCTTTACGCACCTTTCGCTGGAACACGTCCTGCCGCAGATGCCGCCCGGTGACTCCGACTGGATCAAATGGTTCCCCGACGAGGATGAGCGCGACGGATGGACGCACCGGCTCGCCAATCTGGTGCCGCTACATGTCCGCAAGAACTCGGCGGCCAGCAATTTCGTGTTCGGCAAGAAGAAGGACGAATACTTCGTCGGCAAGGGCAAGGCATCGCCCTTCGTGCTGACGCAAGAGGTTCGTTCGGAAAACGACTGGACGCCCACGCTCCTGACCCAACGGCAGGAACGCCTCGTGGGCGTGCTCAAACAGCATTGGAATCTCGATGCCGCACCGGATGAAAAAGCGCCGGAAGCGGCTGCGGGTTGAGGAACGTATTGATGCAGAGAAAACAACAAGACCAGAGCCAGATCAAGTGGATTTCCGACTTCATCTGGAACATCGCCGATGACCGTCTGCGCGATGTGTATGTACGCGGCAAGTACCGCGACGTGATTCTGCCATTCACCGTGCTGCGGCGACTGGATGCGGTGCTGGAGCCGACCAAGCAGCAAGTGTTGGAGCGCAAGCGGTTCCTCGACGCGCACAAGGTCGCTGAGCAGGATGGCGCGCTACGCATGGCGGCGGGCCAGGCCTTCTACAACGTCTCCGACTTCACGCTGACAAAGCTCAAACCCAGCGGTGTCGCGGCGCAGCGGCTACGCGAGGACTTCATCGCCTACCTCGATGGCTTCTCGCCCAACGTGCAGGAAATCCTCACCAAGTTCAATTTCCGCAACCAGATTCAAAAGCTCGTCGATGCGCATGTGCTGGGCTATCTGATCGAGGATTTTCTCGACCCCGAAATCAACCTCTCGCCGCTGCCTGTCAAGGATGCCGATGGCCGCGTGAAGCTGCCGCCACTGGACAACCACGGCATGGGCACTGTGTTCGAGGAACTCATCCGCCGTTTCAACGAAGAAAACAACGAAGAGGCGGGCGAGCACTTCACTCCGCGCGATGTGGTCAAGCTCATGGCCAAGCTGCTGTTTCTGCCGGTGGCGGAGCGCATCGAATCCAGCACCTATTCGCTGTATGACGGTTCCTGCGGCACAGGCGGCATGTTGACCGTGGCCGAGGAAACTTTGCAGGAACTGGCCGAGGCGCAGGGCAAGGAGGTTTCCATTCACCTGTTCGGGCAGGA
>JAISPQ010000203.1 GCA_031274955.1 Rhodanobacter sp. | reverse complement strand
TGAGGTCGGCGCGGGACAGCTCTGCACAATGCCGCTCGACCAAGTGATCGGCCGAGGAGGTGTTGGCGGATTCGCCAACGGGTTGCACCGGATCAAAGTGCTCCGTGTAAAGGTCGTGAGCCGCCAGTTCGTAGCCGGCGTCGGCCAAGACCCGCGCCGCAACGGCGGCGGCGGCGTGGCTGAAGCTTTGTGGGTTCGGGTTTGCAGTGACCAAGACGGCGAGCTTCATGGAGTTATCGACCAAGGTAAGCGGTAGCCAAAAGCCATCCGCTTGAGCGCAAGGCACAAGGCCAACTGAGCGCGCATCAGATGCGCTCCCAAACCTGGATAAGACCAAATAAATGGATGGCGCCGATGAACAAGCAGATGCCGGAAGAAAAAAACCAGAAATCTTTCGAATTGCCTGGGAAAAACGGCTTAAGGAAAGGAAAGGCTAGCGCCCGGAGTAAGTAAACCGCGGTAATAGTGACGAGCGCAATTCGCAGTAGAGGCAAAGGTTTGATGAATCCGCCTGCCGAAAGGGCATAAACTGACCAGGCAGTAAGCATCGAACCGATAGCAAAGGCAATCAATGGTGGATACCAATGACCAGCCTGAGCCATGCGAACAATCCTGTTACCAGCACCAAGAACGCGAAAGCCGTTGGATCCCCAGAAGATGCACGCGAAATGAAGCAGTGCCGTCGTAAAGCTGAGGGTAGCTCCCGCCAACAGAAATAAATTAGCAGATGTTTGCATGGCGGTGCTGTGGCCTGTTTGATACCCAATGCCAGAATTAATCGGCGGCGAAACCGTCCGGGTTGAATGTAATGTTAGCGAATAATAACTGAGCTAGACAAACATGACCTCTTTTGGCAAAAGGCAGAAGTCGCCGCCAGAAGTTGGTTCGGCCTCGAAAGAAAGCCAGATAAAACCCCATTTGTCGAATTCGATGATACGCCTTGTTTGCCCGACGATTTGTCGAAGACGTTCTTGATCTTCGCGGGGAAGCTCGGTACAGCACGACTCGACCGATAGAACCCGCACATTACTACCAACGAACAACGACAGACCGTTGGCGTCAAGGGGCTTCAAAGGTTCAAAGGATTGAGTGCTTGACATGTTGGCCCAACTTCCGTTCGCAGAACTCTCCTCCCGCGATAGCTTGGGCTGAGTGCCAACGCGCTGCACGGACCTTGGTTTCCTGCAAAGCTGGGGCGTGACTGCGGCCAGGATCATTGGCGATTGACTTCCGCCCACAGCGTCGAACTCATACCGAATAACTTGATGAAGCCCTCAGCCTCGGCGACGCCCCAATCCGCCGCTTGAGCGTAGACCGCACCCTTGGCGTTCAAGATGTGCGGCGATTCGACCGCGACCGCAGTGACGACGCCACCGCTGGTTTCGAGTACGACATCGCCGTTCACCGTGGTCTGGGTCGATGCCAGGAACGCTTCGAGATCCGTCTTCAACGGATCGTGATAAAAGCCTTCGTAGACCAGTTCCACCCACTTGCGCGCAACCTCGGGCTTGAAGCGGTTCTGCTGCTTGGACAGCACGGCTTCTTCCAGTGCGCGATGCGCGACGAGCAGCGCGACGAGTCCCGGCGCCTCGAAGATGATGCGGCCCTTGAGGCCGATTGCCGTATCTCCGGTATACAGGCCACGGCCGACGCCATACTGCGCGAACAGTTCATTGAGCCTGGCCAGCAGTGTGTGGCCGGGCGTCTTCTGCCCATCCAGCGCCACGGCTTCGCCATTGGCAAAGCTAAGCCTTACGCGCAGCGGCGTCGCCGGCCATTGCGAACGCGGCTTGCACCAGCCAACCGCGCCCGCGCCGGGTGCCTGCCAACGGTCGATCTCGCCGCCGGACATGGTGAGCCCAAGCAGGTTTTCGTTGATCGTGTACGCCTTTTGTTTGGCGCGCACGCCAAAACCGCGTTCTTCCAGATAGCTCTGCTCGTAGGCGCGGACTTGCGTGTGTTCCTTCTGGATTTCGCGGATCGGCGCGATGATCGTGTAATCACCCATCGCCTTTACCGCCAGATCGAAGCGCACCTGATCGTTGCCCATGCCGGTACAGCCGTGCGCGATCGCGCGCGTGCCCAGTTCCGCGCAACGTTTCAGCGTCGCATCGACGATCAGATAACGATCCGACACGAGCAGCGGATACTGGCCTTGATAGCCCTCCCCGGCCCAGACGAACGGCTTGACGAAGCCGCTCCAGAGCGCCGGCCCGCCATCGACCGTCACATGCGAGGCGACGCCCAGTTCCTTCGCGCGTTGCTCGATATACGCGCGTTCTTCCACACCCACGCCGCCGGTATCGGCGAACACGGTGTGCACGTTCCAGCCACGTTCGCGCAGATAGGGAACGCAGAAGCTGGTATCGAGGCCGCCGGAAAATGCCAGGACGATGTCCTGGCCAGGATTCGAGATTTGCTGTTGTGTCATGGTGGGTTTCCTATCTGGCCGGGATTTGGGATTCGGGATTGGGAAAAGCGGTCTGTTGCATCACCTCAGCAAGCTCCGCATCGCGCCCGCCGGCGCGTTCCCGCAAGCCCTGCATCACGCCGACACGATTGGACACGGGATGATTCTGGCTCAGCTTGAACTTGCCTTGGATACGCTCGATCGCGATATCGATACCGACGATCGCGCGCAGCAGGGTCTGGATATGCTCTTCCGGCGCGTCACTGATTCGCCAAGGCTGTGGCTGATCGGCTTCGTGACGGTCGGTCAAACGCTCCACAAGATCACGCAACCAAGCGTGGTCTTCCACCACGCGCAGGCGGCCATGCACATGTGCCACAGCGTAGTTCCAGGTGGGTACTTCGCGATGGGTGGCCTGCTTGCTTGGATACCAATTCGGGCTGATATAGGCATCCGCACCGCGGAACACCACCAACACCTGCGCACCGTCCAGCTTCGCCAGCGGATTGCCACGCGCCACATGACCGTGCAGATGCGTGCCGCCCACCCGTTCCAGCGGCACATGATGGGCGTCCAGCCCATCCACGCCGTGCGTGACGATAACGCCCAGCGGATAGGCGCGCATCAACGCATGCAGCCTATCGCCGCGCGTTTCGTGGAAGTGTTCGGGCAGATACATAGCGCACTCAACCCATCAACACGACGCAACTAATGAAGCCATTACCGCTTTTTGCACATGCAGGCGATTCTCGGCCTCATCGATCGCGATGCAACGCGGGGAATCCATCACCGCATCGGTCGCCTTCACATTGCGGCGCAATGGCAGGCAATGGCTGAACACGCCGTGGTCGGTCAGCGCCATCTTCGCCTCGTCCACCATGAAATGCTTATGCGCGTCGCGGATCGGTTTCTCATCGGCCCAGCGGCCGAAATACGGCAACGCGCCCCAACTCTTGGCGTAGACCACATGCGCGCCGCGATAGGCGGATTCGATATCGTGACTGAGCGCGAAGCTGCCGCCGTTCTCGGCCACGTTGCGGCGCGCGAAATCCATATAACGCGGATCGAGCGCGTACTCCGGCGTCGGACACAAGAGCGTGACATCCATGCCGTAGCGCGTGGCGATCTGCAACGCGGAGTTGGCGACCGCCGTGTTGAGCGGTTTGGGATGATAAGTCCAGGTCAGCACGTATTTCTTGCCGCGCAGATCGGTCGTGCCGAAGTGTTCCTGCAACGCCATGATATGCGCCAGTTCCTGACACGGGTGCGTGATCGTCTCCATGTTGATGACCGGTACGCTTGCGTACTTCGCGATCGCGCGAATGACGCGATCCTCGCGATCCACCGCCCAATCCTGAAACTTCGGAAATGCGCGCACGCCGATCAAATCCACATAGCGCGACAGCACGCGCGCGACTTCGGCGATGTGCTCCTCGGCTTCGCCATCCATCACGACGCCCGCATCGAACTCGATCGGCCATGCATCCTTGCCGGGCTGGAGCACGATCGCGTGACCGCCCAACTGGAATGCACCCAACTCGAAACTCGTGCGCGTGCGCATCGATGAATTGAAGAACAACAACGCGATCGACCTGCCCGACAACGAACGCCCAAGCTTCGCGCGCTTGAACTGGACGGCCTGCGCGAGCAGTGCGTCGAGGTCCGCGCGGGACCAGTCCTGTGTGCTGAGAAAATGGCGAATGCTCATCGGGGAGGTGGTCCTTTACTGGTGGTCGTCGAAATTCCGAAAACGAAAACCCGGCGCATGGCCGGGTTTCTAGTCGATGCACATGAAAACTGCGCGACAGCTACCCGGCGGGATGACGGGATCCCGGTCGGTGCGCACGCGAAGTCATGCCGGCCGCCAAGCGGGCACTGGTGACGATGGACGGCTGGACGGCG
The DNA here is from genome assembly GCA_031274955.1 of Rhodanobacter sp. Taxonomy (GTDB): domain Bacteria; phylum Pseudomonadota; class Gammaproteobacteria; order Xanthomonadales; family Rhodanobacteraceae; genus Dokdonella_A. The sequence goes on along the minus strand of JAISPQ010000203.1, from coordinate 27,504 downwards.
ACAAAGCACATCGGTCGGTTTGGAAGTCGACGCAATTTCTGGAAACGCGGACGTTACCGGCAAATGCGATGCGACGCAATACGCACTACGCGCGCTTCTATTCGGCCGGCCCGATGCTGACGCGAACCCGCAGGCGATCGCCAGGATCGTAATTCAGACGCGACATGTACACATCGCCCCGGTAACGGTACTCAACATCGTAAGCGACGATACGGCGTGCACCGGGCTCATCCTGCACCATGCGGCACTGGCGCTGGGTGGCCGGGTAATACTGATCGTTGTTCTTGGCAATGTTGTTGCCGACCGCGCCCCCCGCGACGGCCCCGGCCACGGTCGCCGCCGTGCGTCCATCGCCCTTGCCGACCGTGCTGCCCAGCACGCCACCGACGATGGCGCCCAGCACGGTACCCGCCGCACGATTGCCATTGTCGACACGATGATCGACGGGCACGTCCTCGCATTCTTCATGAGCGCTTCCTGCAGGCACACGCTCGTAAACCGGATCCACGCGCAGAACATCCGCCCACGCGAACCTCACATTGTCCGGCGGCGCTGCCGCCGGACGCTCATAATCGCGATCCTGCGCGCTGGCCTGGATTCCTGCCAGAAGCAGCACCAGAGCGGCCAAAACCATGACCTTCATACTGTCTCCCAATCACACACCGGCCGAGACTTGCCGGCTTACGCGCTTCACGCGCCGACTCATTACATCACCGAATCGCTGAACCCTAACCTAGCGATAACGCGTAATGAACACGATTGTTTTAAGCTTACCCCGATACCGACCCACCAAAACGATAGCCTCTTCACACCATGGCCCTCCATGCACAACCCGGCATCCTGCAACCCGTGCCTGCCGCCGGGCGGCATGTGTTGTTCGCGCTGACCCAGCCTGCTCAGGCGCGCGCCGTACTGACCGCGTTCGCATCGCTGACCGATGGCGAGACGGCCGTCGTCGGACTGGGACCGTCCCTGATACACGCGTTGGGCCACAGGGTACCGGGGCTACGCGAATTTCCGACGCTGGCAATTTCCGGCACGGCTGTGCAAATGCCTACCACACCGGCGGCGTTATGGGTCTGGCTGCGCGGTGCTGATCGCGGCGATTTTGTGCTGGCAACGCACCACATGGCACAGGCGCTCGCACCGGCCTTCGCACTCGAACGGGTGGTCGATACCTTCCAATACAACTCGGGCCGCGACCTGACCGGCTATGAGGACGGCACCGAAAATCCCGAAGGCGATGCCGCCATCGCCGCTGCACTGGTACAAGGCGCGGGGCTAGGACACGATGGCGCGAGCTTCGTCGCCGTGCAGCAGTGGCTGCACGACTTCGACGCCTTCCAGCGTCTCACGCCCGCTGCGCGGGATGCAGCCATAGGCCGGCGCTTACAGGACAACGAAGAACTGACCGACGCACCCGCGTCGGCCCATGTCAAACGCACGGCGCAGGAAAGCTTTACGCCGCCCGCTTTCGTGTTGCGCCGTTCCATGCCTTGGGCACGCGACGCGCAAGCGGGGCTGATGTTTCTGGCCTTCGGTCAATCGCTCGATGCGTTTGAAGCACAACTGCGCCGCATGGCGGGACAGGACGACGGCATCGCCGATGCATTATTCGGTTTTTCCAAGCCTGTCACCGGTGCGTACTTCTGGTGTCCACCGATGCATGGTGGACACCTCGATTTGTCCGCGATCGGGATGTGAGCGTCTGAGTACAATGCTACTGTCGGCACCTGATCCACTACGAACTCGATCCGAGCCCGGTGCGCACGCTGCAACGCAACGGTCGCGTGCGTCGCGTCGACTCATGGGCAGCGCTGACCGGCCGGCCGATTCGCTACGCGTACCCGACTTTCGGCGGCACACGCGATGAACTCGACAAAGAGCGTAATTTCCCGCTCAGGGATCTAACCTGACGGAATCCGCAAGACATCACCCACACGGACGCGCTCGTCGACCAAATCATTGGCGGCGCGCAACTGGGTCGTGGTCACGCCATGGCGTTCGGCGATCGTCTTCAGCGTTTCACCGCGGCTCACCACGTGGCGTGAAGCTTTGGCGGTAGAGTGCGCGCGTACCGCATCAACAGCGAACTGAGTGCCCGGCGGTGGCGAGATGCGGAAATAATTGTCGACACCGGCAAGGATTGCCGCTGCGAGTTTTTCGCGATGCGCGGGATTCTTCAGCCGCGCCTCTTCGGCCGGATTGGTGATGAAGGCCGTCTCGACCAGAATCGAAGGCACATCCGGCGAACGCAGCACCACGAAATTGGCGCGCTCAACATAATGGCGATGGGTCGGGCCGAGCTGGCGCAGGGATGCGAGCACCTGTTCGGCGACCGAGTTACTGGCGCCCATCGTCGCGCCCTGCGAGAGATCGAGCAGCACCTTGGCGAGTATGGCGTCCTTGTCGTCCAGCGAAACGCCGCCGACCAGATCCGCGCGATTCTCGCGATCGGCCAGCCAGCGTGCGGCTTCGCTCGTCGCGCCGCGTGGCGACAGCACCCACACGGACGATCCGCGTGCATCGCTGCTGGTGAACGCATCGGCATGGATGGAAACGAACAGATCCGCTTTTGCCTCGCGCGCCTTGCGATAACGCTGTTCCAGCGGGATGAAGTAATCGGCGTCGCGCGTCAGCACGGCCGTCATGCCGGAGGTATGATCGATGTGTTTCTTGAGTTCGCGTGCAACCGCGAGGGTCACGTCTTTTTCGTGCAGGCCCGAAGCACCGATTGCACCTGGATCGTCGCCGCCGTGGCCGGCATCGATTGCAACGATCACCTTGCGCGCCTTGCCGGGCACTTCGACTGCGCTTTTGACCGGTGCCGCCTTGGTGAGGGCCGGATACAGATCGAGCACGAGGCGATAGCCAAACTTGTCGGCAGGCGGCAGCAGAAAGCTCTTGGGGCGGACGCCTTCCGTCAGATCGAATACGACACGCGCATCGCTCTTGCCCTGCTTGCCGGCGCGCAGGCTCTTGAGCAGTCCCTTTGCCGGCGGTGCGCTGAAATCCCCACCCAGCGTGCTGGTCCTGAGGTCGAGCACGATGCGCTCGGGATCGGCCAACTCGAACAGTTGGTAATCGACCGGTCCGGAAACATCGAATACCGCGCGCGTGTACTCGGGGCCGGCCCAAATACGCAGGCTTTTGATCTCAGCGGCGCGCGCCATTCCCGCCGCAAGCAACATCGCGGCACAGATTACAATCGGCCAGCCATGGTTACGGTTTCCGGACATGCCGCCTATTTAACGTGAAGTCATCCAGAAAAAGCAAGAGGTTTTCTTTGGAAATCCGTAACGTGCAACAACTTTATGAACCTCACTATCAAAACTCGTTCACGATCCGGATCGGCTGATTCATCAGTTCCACGGCCAGGGTCTACCAGGCGGATCGTCTGGTTTATTGCTGACAGACCCTATGTTCCAGCCAGGATCGGCCGCGTTCCGTGAACGCTTCGGTCACCATCTGCCGCCGCATGCCGGCATGGCGCAAGCGGATCACGAGATCGGGCTTGGGCAGTGCACCGGCTCCGCGTTCCGGCCATTCGATCAGGGTCAAGGCGGCAGCATCAGCCAGCTCGGATATGCCCAACCATTCCAACTCGCTGGCATCGGCGATGCGGTAGAGGTCCAGATGATGAATGTCGAGCGCACCTAGCCGATACGATTCGATCAGGCTATAGGTCGGGCTCTTGATACGCTCACCGACACCCAGTGCACGCAATAGCGCACGCGCAAACGTGGTCTTGCCCGCACCGAGATCACCGGTGAGGTGAATGATTCCGCCTTCGCGCACGACCGGCGCGAGCCGTTCTGCGCAAGCAGCCAATTCGGCTTCATCCACCTCACGCCAGACATCCGTCATCGCGCCGATCCGTTGACGAGACGCCGCAGCGGCTCGAACAGATCGCCGGCGATCATTCCGCGCGGCGTTGAACCGGCGGCGAGATCACCCGCGCGCGCATGCAGCGCCACGCCTGAGCAGGCGGCATCCCACGCATCCAGACCTTGCGCGCGCAGTGCAGCGATGACGCCGGTCAGCACATCGCCGGTGCCCGCAGTGGACATGCCGGGATTGCCCCATGGGCAAACCGCGGCGGCACCCTCAGGCCGTGCCATCACACTACCGCTGCCCTTGAGCACGACGACGGCTGTGTATCGACGCGCAAGCGCACGCGCGGCGGCAAAACGGTCGCGCTGTATCGTCGCGACATCGCTGCCGAGCAGCCGCGCGGCTTCGCCCGGATGCGGCGTCAGCACGACACCACAGGGCAATACCTGCGCATGTTGCGCCAACAGATTCAGCGCATCAGCATCGATCACCAGCGGTTTGCCGCAGGCCAGCGCTGCATCGAGCAAGCCGCGTCCCCAGTCACTCCGTCCGAGTCCCGGACCTATCGCCACAACGCTCGCGCGCGCCAGCAATGGATCGAGCGCGGCGGCATGTTCGATGCCGTGCGCCATCAATTCGGGACGCGCCGCATTCAACGCCAGCACGTTCGATCCGCGCGTCGCGATGCTGACCAGCCCCGCACCACAACGCAATGCGGCTTCGCCCGCCAGACGGATCGCACCGGCCATGCCTGTATCGCCGCCGATCGCGAGCACGTGTCCGAATGTGGACTTGTTGACATTGCCGCGCCGGGGCGCGAGTGGCTGTGTGTACGCGTCGTCGAGCAATTCGGCGTCGGCCTCGACTTCGGCATAGGCGGCCTCGGGAATATCGAGCGTCGCCAGTTCTCTTTGCCCGGCACAGTCGGCGCCATCGGCGGTGAAAAGTCCGCGTTTCCAGGCGACGAAGCTGACCGTGGCATCGGCGCGTACCGTCGGGCCAAGTCGCACGCCGGTATCGGCGCACAGACCCGATGGAATATCCAGGGCCAGCACGGCGCGCGCGCTGGCGTTCACGCGTTCGATCAGCGCCGCTGCCACACCTTCGACCACACGCGTAAGCCCGGTGCCGAACAAGCCATCGACGACGACATCGGCAGCGGGAAGCTCGGCGTCGCTTAGCGCGAGGCGAATCGATCCGCCCGCCGCGGCGAAGGCCGCTCGCGCTTGCGCCGCATCTCCCGACGAGGCTTGCGTGAGCGCGATCGCTTCGACCGCCAAGCCTTGTTCAAGCGCAAGCGCCCCAAGCAGAAACGCATCGCCGCCGTTATTGCCCGATCCGGCCAAAAGCAGGAGGCGCCGCGCATCCGACCAGCGGTCGCGCAAGCTCGCAAACGCGCAGGTCGCGGCGCGGCGCATCAGTTCGATACCGGCAATGCCGAGGCGATCAATGGCATGGCGGTCGATTCGCCGCGTGTGTTCGGCGGTGTAGAGCGCGTGGTCGCGGTCGATCTTCATGCGGATATTCTATCGGCGCACAGCGTTGGGAGAGGGGGATCAGTTGCAGTCTTCGACGCTCCCTCTTCCCAATTCCTCTCCCACGAGGGGCCAAGAACTTATCCTCACGCCACATGATCGACTACGAAAAACTCACCGCCGACATCCACCGCTGGGCTGCCGAACTGGGCTTCCGGCGCATCGGCGTGGCCGGCATCGAATTGCGCGAGGACGAGGCGCATCTCACCGACTGGCTCGCCGCCGGCCATCACGGCACGATGGACTACATGGCGCGGCACGGTCTCAAGCGCAGCCGCCCTGCCGATCTGCGACCCGGCACGCTGTGCGTGATTTGCGCGCGCATGGACTATGCGCCGGAAGCCATCGAACACGCATGGAACGTGCTGGAAGACGGCGAACGCGCTTATGTGTCGCGCTATGCGCTGGGCCGCGACTACCACAAGCTCCTGCGTGCACGCTTGCAGAAACTCGCCGAACGCATCGGCGAAGCCGTCGGTCCGTTCGGCTATCGCGTGTGCACCGATTCCGCGCCGGTGCTGGAAAAGGCACTGGCGCGCCATGCGGGCCTGGGCTGGATCGGCAAGCACACCTTGCTGCTCGCGCGCGATGCCGGTTCGTGGTTCTTTCTCGGCGAAATCCTCACCGATCTTCCGCTGCCGATCGACACGCCGGCCAGCGCGCATTGCGGAACCTGCACGCGCTGTATCGACGTGTGTCCGACACGTGCGATCGTCGCGCCGTACCGGCTCGATGCGCGACGCTGCATTTCCTATCTGACGATCGAACTGCGTGGAGCGATTCCGCACGATCTGCGCCCGCTGCTCGGCAACCGCATCTTCGGCTGCGATGACTGTCAGTTGGTGTGTCCATGGAACACGTTCGCGCAGGCCACGCCGGAACGCGATTTTCTACCGCGCCACGGGCTGGACGGCGCGGCGCTGGCCGATCTTTTCGCATGGACCGGGCATGAGTTCCTCGAACGCACCCAAGGCATGGCGATCCGGCGCGCCGGCTACACAGGTTGGCTGCGCAATATCGCGGTGGCGCTCGGTAACGCACCGGCCACGGCTGCGGTTATCGCTGCGTTGAAATCACGTGCGGAGGATCCTTCGGCGCTGGTACGCGAGCACGTGGCTTGGGCGCTGCAACGTCACTGTGCGAACGGATGAGGGTTGCTGCAAACGCAGCAGGCTTTTGCACCGATTATCAGTACAGGCTCGACCAGAATCGCGACATGCGCGGCTGCCAACGGTCCAGGATATCCGCCGACACCAGCACACGCTCGGCGCGGCCGATCAGCAATTCACGCCGCACCAAGCCGAAATAACGCGAGTCCGCGCTGTCGTCGCGATTGTCGCCGAGCATCAGGAAACGATCGGGCGGAATCATGATCGGACCGAAATTCGAGCGCGATGCGACCTGCGGCAGCCATTGGATCGTGTGCGTGCGCGCGCCGAAGGTTTCGCGCTCACGCTCGGCGGACACGTGCTGCCGGCCCAGCGGTTCAAGCACTTCACCCAGCGGTGCGTAATCCGCTTCTGCGCCGTTGATGACGAGTCGGTTATTGCGCATTTCCACCATATCGCCGGGCACGGCGGCGATGCGCTTGATCAGCCGCATGCCGTCCTGCGGCGAGGAGAACGTAACGATGTCGCCGCGCTGCGGCGTTCCCAAGTGCGCAAGCACGACATCGGTCAGCGGCAGTTTCAGATCGTAAGCGAGGCGATTGACGAGTACGACATCGCCTTCCAGCAATGTCGGCCGCATCGACGCGGACGGGATCGGATTCCAATCCGCCACCGCCGTGCGGAAGAATCCCAGCAGGACCAACAACAACAACAGCCGCGCGTTTTCACGCCACAGCTTCTTCATCGTCGATCTCCAATGCATATCGTGTTTTTCAGGCGGCCTGTTTGGGAATCGACGTATGGGTATGCGTCACCTTGTTATGGCGATCGACATACACCAGCCGCGGCTTGTGCTGCGCTGCCTCGGCCTCGCTGTACAGGCCATAGGCACAGATGATGATGATGTCGCCCGGCTGGGCGCGATGCGCGGCGGCACCGTTGATCGAGATCATGCCCGAGCCTTCGTCCGCGCGGATGGCATAGGTCGAGAAACGCTCGCCGTTGTTCACGTTGTAGATGTGGATCTGCTCGTACTCACAGATGCCGGAGAGGTCCAGCAGATCGCCGTCGATCGCGCAGGAGCCTTCATAGTGAAGCTCGGCCAGCGTGACCGTGGCGCGGTGAATCTTCGCCTTGAGCATGTTGAGATGCATGGAATTTCCGACGAGAAGCCGTCGCATTCATTGCGACATACGGAGCATTACATTATAGCAAACCATCGGCCCACCCACAGGGATAGGCCGATGAAACGATGAAACCCTCGGCACCAAGCAAAAAAAACCCTCGCGCTCGTAAGCGGCGAGGGTTCGAATCAGTCGGAGTGACGATTACCTGAAGTGCCCTGCTTGCCCTTGGAACCTACGCTATGTGTTGCGAAAATCCCTAAGACCGTTGGGAGAATACCACAATCCCGGCGAAAAAACACTCCCCACACGCTGTTGAAAGCCCATTTGCTGGCGCGATCCAAGCTGTGAATGGCCCGTGGATCGATGCCTTGCGGCGTCGATCCGCGTAGCACATGGCACGGCTTTGCCGCATGCATCATTACGCACAGATCAGGTTGTCGATCAGCCGCGTCGAACCCGAGCGGGCAGCGATCAACGCGATCAGCCCATCACGCCGGTCGGCCAAAACCTCACCCAGATCGTCGGCTTGCCGCAGCACAGCATAGTCCGGCGCCAACCCCGCCTGCTTGAGCCGCTCAACGGCACGCGCCTGGATGGCCGCCAGCGGCAACGTCGAATGCAGGACGCCGTCGCGCATCGCCTGCAAGGTCACATGGATCGCCGCGGCGCGTTCGTGCTCGCCAGCGTCCAGATACCGATTGCGCGAACTCATGGCCAGACCATTTTCCTCGCGCATGATCGGCGCGGCGACGATCTGGATCGGATAGCCCAGATCCCGCGTCATGCGCCGGATCACCAGCAACTGTTGATAATCCTTCTGGCCGAATACGGCGATCTGCGGCTGTGCGAAGTTGAAGAGCCTGGCGACCACGCTCGCCACGCCGTCGAAATGTCCGGGCCGAGTCGCACCTTCGAGCACATCGCGCAGACCGGGCACGCTGACACTCACCATGTTCGCAGCGCCGAACGGATACATCTCCTCGACGGCGGGCATGAACAGAACATCGCAGCCATGTGCGGCGAGGCCGGTTGCGTCGGCTTCAGGCGTGCGCGGATAGCGCGCGAAATCCTCGTGCGGACCGAACTGGGTCGGATTGACGAACACACTGGCGATGACGACATCGGCGTGCATGCGTGCGATAGCGATCAGCGAATGATGCCCCGCGTGCAAGTTGCCCATTGTCGGCACCAGCGCAATGCGCCGGCCATCGCGCCGGAATCCGGCGACGAGCGCGTGCAGATCGTCTGCGTGCGTGACCGTGCGCATCAGTAACCATGCTCCTGGCCAGGGAATTCCCCGCTGCGCACCGCGCGTGCATAGGCAGCGATCGCGCCGCCGACCGAGTCCGTGCCGGCGAGAAAATCCTTGACGAAACGTGGGCGCCTGCCCGGCGTGATACCCAGCAGATCGTAGATCACCAGCACCTGACCATCGCAATGCGGGCCGGCGCCGATACCGATCGTGGGAATGTGCAGCTCATGGGTGATCTCGGCGGCGAGCGCGGCCGGCACGCATTCGAGCACGAGCAGATCCGCGCCGGCGTCCTGCACGGCACGCGCATCCGCCAGCAGCCGCTGCGCATCGGCGTCCGCGCGCCCCTGGACTTTGTAACCGCCCAAGCGATGCACCGATTGCGGCGTGAGGCCCAGATGCGCGCAGACCGGCACTTCGTGACGCTTGAGCGTATCGATGACCTCACACACCCAATCGGCGCCTTCCAGCTTGACCATCGCCGCTCCGCCTTCGGCCATCAACCGGCCGGCATTGGTCAGCGCCGTGGCGGGATCGCGGAAACTCATGAACGGCAGGTCGGCGACGATCAGCGGACGGCGCAATCCACGCGCGACACAGCGTGTGTGGTAGACGATTTCGTCCACCGTCACCGGCAGCGTGCTGGATTGGCCCTGCACGACCATGCCCAGCGAATCCCCGACCAGCACGAAATCCACACCCGCTTCATCCGCGCGCGCCGCCATGCTGGCGTCGTAACAGGTCATCGAGACGATCTTCTCCGCACGATGCTTGAACGCGCGCAGATCGGGTACGGTGACCGGCGCACCGGTTGCGGTTTTCGAATACATCGGAGGCATTTGTCCGCGGCAATGGGGGGCACACATTATTCCGTGTGCGATGCGCATCGCAAGCGTTTGGAGAATTTAGAACGTTACTCGCACGCAGCCGCTTATATCCACGCGCGCCAGCAAGTCGCTCACCTTGCCCAGGCCAGGGATCATCAGACCGGCATCGAGTTCGGCCAGCGGAACGAGCACGAATGCGCGCTGCGCGATGCGCGGATGCGGCACGTGCAGATCGGCCTGCGCCATCTGCATATCGCCGAACGTCAGTAGATCCAGATCGAGCGTGCGTGGTCCCCAGCGCGGCCCAGCGCGGGAACGTCCCTGCGCGCGCTCGATCGCCAGCAAGGCGTCGAGCAGGCCGTGCGGAGAAAGCGCGGTTTCCAGTTCCGCCACGGCGTTGAGAAACACCGGCTGCTCCGCGATGCCCCACGGCGCCGTGCGGTACACGCTGGAATGGCGCAGCAGATGCGTGCGCGCAATACGGTCAAGTGCATCCAGCGCATGGTGGATCTGCCGCAGCGGATCGCTCAGATTGCTGCCCAGCGCGACATGAGCACGCTCGATGCGGTCAGGTTTTTCACTCACCGGCGCCCTTGGGTGGCGCTGCGGTTTTCCCCGCGCCCCTCTTGCGACGGCGACGCCGCAAACGCTTGAGTTGAGGGGGGGGCTCGCCGGGCAGCGTCGGCGCCACCGGCAATACCGGCAACGCGGCGAGACTTTCGGTGAGCATGACGCGATCCAGTTGTTGCGCCTGCGTCCACCATGCCGCGAGTTCGGCCAATCCCGGGGATTCCGCCACGCGTAACATGAGAAAATCATAGGCTGCGCGAAAATGCGGATGTTCCAGCAAACGGAATACGGACTTCTTCGCGTTTTGCGCGAAGCGCGGTTGCAGAGACCAGATTTCCTCGACCATCACCGCGAAACGGCGCGGAACCGCCACGCGCTGCGCCTGCTCACGCAGCACGCGATCGACCGCATGCCGCCAGGCCGCGGACGGATCGCTGCCGCCGTCGATCAGCGACTGTTCGGTCAAACGCATCGGTCCCCAGAGCATCGCGGCGAAGAGAAACGCCGGCGTCACCGATTTGTCTTCGTGCACGCGCGCATCGGTGCTCGCCAGGGATTGTTCGAGCAGCGCACGGAACGGCGTATCCGGATGCTGCCGCAGCGCGCGCGCGGTGGCCGGAAATACATGTATGAGCAGGTCGTGGCGTTCCAGCGAACGCAGACTCGCCAGTCCATGACCGCCAAGAAACAACTTCAACGATTCGTCGAACAGACGCGCCGGCGGCGCTTCGGCAAGCAACGGCCCCAACGTCGCGAACGGCGCGGCGGTTTCCGGCGCGATCGTGAAATCGAGCTTCGCGGCCAGACGCGCCGCGCGCAGCATGCGCACCGGGTCTTCGCGATATCTCTGCTGGGGATCGCCGATCAGACGCAACACGCGGTGTTGCAGATCGTCCATGCCGCCGACCGCATCGCGCACGCTGAAGTCGGCGATATCGTAGTAGAGCGCGTTGACGGTGAAATCGCGGCGTACGGCATCTTCCTCGATGCTGCCGTAGACGTTGTCGCGCACCAGACGGCCATCGACGAGATGGCGATCGCCGCTACCATCGTCGCTGCCGCCACGGAACGTGGCGACCTCAACGATCTCGCGGCCGAACACCACATGCGCGAGACGGAAACGGCGACCGATCAGGCGACAGTTGCGAAACAACGCGCGCACCTGTTCGGGCGTCGCGTCGGTGGCCACGTCGAAATCCTTCGGATGCCCGCCGAGCAACAGATCGCGCACCGCGCCGCCGACCAGGAAAGCCTGATAGCCCGCTTCGTGCAGGCGGTAGAGCACGCGCAGCGCGCCCGGCGCAATGTTCTTGCGCGAGATCGTATGCGCGGCACGTGCAATGATGCGGAACGCCCCATGGGCCGGCATATCCCGTATGACACGTTCCGGATTCATCCGCTGCGAAAGCTCCACTGATTGTCGCTTGTTATCGATTTGTCGCTTGTTATCGATGGGTTATACTACGCAGCTTCGCGATTCCCGGACAATGCTCCCTTCGTCTAGTGGCCCAGGACACCGCCCTCTCAAGGCGGGAACACGAGTTCGAAACTCGTAGGGAGCGCCAGGGGGAGCGCCGGCCTCCGGCTGGAATCGCCGAAAGAACTGTCGCAGTCCAACCCATCTTCTCACGAGAAGCCACTCTATGACTTTTGTCGTCACCGAGAACTGTATCAAGTGCAAGTACACCGACTGTGTCGAAGTGTGTCCGGTCGACTGTTTCCATGAAGGCCCGAACTTTCTCGTGATCGATCCCGAAGAGTGTATCGACTGTACGCTCTGCGAGCCGGAATGTCCGGCTAATGCGATCTTCCCGGAAGACGATGTGCCCAAGGGTCAGGAATCCTTCCTCGCCTTGAACGCGGAACTCGCCAAGGCTTGGCCGGTCATCTCCGAACGCACCGACCCACCGGCCGACGCCAAGGAATGGGACGGCAGGTCCGACAAGCTCAAGCTGTTACAGCGCTGAGAACGGATTCGGTTCGCGACACCGCATCCGCCACCGCGCAGTTCAGCCATGTTCCAATCCTCCCACGCAGCGCACGGTTGCGCGCGCGCCGTGTGAGATCGCTCAGGACAGACGCTGACGCAAGGTTTCCAGCAGCGTGCGGGCGGCATCCTTCGACGCCTCGTCGTCCGCGCCTTCGATGCTGACCTTGCTGCCCGTGTCGTCCGCACTTACGCGCACTGTCAGTGCGACCTGTGCCGTCTCCTTCTTTCCAGCGCGCCCAAGCGTGATGGCTTTTTTGAACCAGCCTGGATTCGTCGAAGTCTTGCCGGTGGTCTGCACCACATAGCTGTGATCGCCTTCGTTGCGCGATTGGATCGTCGCAGTACCGGCACGATCCAGCGCGAGCCCCACACGCGACCAGACATTGTCCACGCTATCGGCGACATGCAACTCATCCACCAGCGCGGTGCCGGCCGGAGTGACCGCCGCCGGCGGGGTGGTCGCAACGGCGGCGGTGGAACCTGTGTCGGCAGTAGCTGGCGCGGATGCGGTGGACGCGGCCGCGGAAGCCGACGGCACCACCAGCGCTTTGCTGTTGTTGGGCGTATCCAGATCCGGTGGCACTTCCAGCGGACGCCCCTCCACGGCTTTTCGGTACTGGATGTCGTCCTTTTTGCCGAAATGGCGATGGACGAAATTGCAACCGGTCAGCAGCGAACCCGCGGCCAGTATGGATAGCAGCACAAAGAATATGCGTTTCACGAATACCGTTCCTTGTCTTGGTCAGCGCCCAGAGCCCGTCATCGAATAGCCAAACGGATCACATTGGGTTATTGATGGCAGCCCCTAGTCTAACGCCAAGCCGCGCTCGACCGCGACTGCTCACACACGCGGCAGCTTGCGACCCCCGGAGCGCGCCAGTATTCTGCGCGAGGATCAGCGCCGGCGGTCGGCGCCCGCTCGAGGGACAACGGATTCGTGAAACAGGCAGGAATGCGGACTCCGGACGAGGGGGCATCGCGCCCCACGTCGAACGAAAACCATCTGCTGATCAGCGCATTCGGCACTGCGCCGAATTCACCGCTGGTGGCGCTCAGCAAGCGCATCTCCGAATGCGGTTGCAATCTTGCCGAGGCGCGGGTGGCGCTGCTGGGTAACGAACTGAGCGTGCTCGCGCTCGCGCAGGGCGCGTGGGATGCGATCGCGAAGCTGGAAAACGCGCTGGCACGGCTGGAGCGTAGCGGTGAGATGCGCCTGAGCCATTTCCGCACCGGCCCCCGGCAGCCGCAGTCGAATCTGCTGCCTTACATCGTCGAGGTGATCGCTGCCGACAAGCCCGGCGTGCTGTTTCAGATCGCCGAATTCTTCGCGCAGCAGCAGATCACGATCGAACAACTGCATTCCACGCGCTACCGCGCGATGCAAACCGGCGCCGACATGTTCTCCGCGCAGATCACGATCGGCATTCCCAACACCACGCATATCGCAGCGCTGCGCGATGATTTCCTCGAATTCTGCGACGGGCTGAATCTCGATGCGATCATGGACCCGATGAAATTTTAAGAGCCTGTCCATGATCTCCCACCAGCCCGCGTTACCCCGCCAAAGTTGTCAGGTGAGCGCGCAAGCCTTTGTCACGCTTAAGTCATGTATCGGCATACACTCTCTTGCTCTTTCGCGGCCTGCGCACACACCGTTTCCGGCGCGGGTCGGCGGGAAATCATAGGCAGGCTCTAATGCTCGAAACGGGCCAAAAAGCTCCCACACTCAAGGGCGTCGTGCAGGACGGCACAACGCTGGCGCTGGCCGATCTGCGCGGCCATCCCGTGGTCGTCTATTTCTACCCGAAAGACAACACGCCCGGCTGCACCAGCCAGGCGCTGGCGTTCCGCGATCTGTACGCGCGGTTCCGTGCGCACGCTTGCCAGATCGTCGGCGTCTCGCGCGATTCCGTCGCTTCGCACGCAAAATTCCGCGACAAACATGCCCTGCCCTTCCCGCTCGTGGCCGATACCGACGAAAGCTGGTGCACCGCATTCGGCGTGCTCGGCGAAAAGGTGCTCTACGGCAAGCGCCACATCGGCGTGATTCGCAGCACGTTTCTGCTCGATGCGAACGGCGTCGTCGCCGCGCTGTGGCGCCATGTCAAAGTGCCAGGACATGCCCAGGCCGTACTGGAGCGGCTCGCCCACTCGTGACCGTCTCCCTTGCCGAGAATCGCGCATGACCCGAGGCAAACGCATCTACGTGCTGGACACCAACGTGCTGATGCACGATCCGACCGCACTGTTCCGCTTCGAAGAACACGATGTGTTCATCCCGATGACGGTGCTCGAAGAACTCGACGCGGCCAAGAAAGGCGTTTCGGAAACCTCACGCAACGCACGTCAGGTGAGCCGCTTCCTCAACGAATTGATGCTCGCCGGCAACGGACACCCGATCGAAAAAGGCATCGAGCTGCGCATGCCGCAAAGCCTGCAGTTGGGCCGGCGTGCGAAAGCCGGCCGCCTGTATTTCCAGACCACTGCGCTGGAGGCCGCAGATAAAAGTGCGCGGCGCACACTGCCCGACAATCTGATTCTCGCCGCCATCGTCGCGCTGCGCGAAGCGCGGCCGAAGGAAGCCGTTGTGCTGGTGTCCAAGGACATCAACCTGCGCATCAAGGCGAAGATCTACGGCATCACCGCCGAGGATTACGAGAACGACCGCGCACTGGACGATTTCAGCCTGCTATACACCGGATTCGCCGAACTACCGGCGAATTTCTGGGAACGCCACGGCGAACTGCGCTCGTGGTCCGAACGCAGCCGCACGTTCTACGAACTGAAACGCCGCAAGGACGAGGACTGGCATCCGCACCAGAACCTGTTTCTGCCCGGCGATGATGAAATGAATCTGCGCGTGTTGCGTCTGGATGGCCACAAAGCCGTGCTGCACATCGTCGACGATTACCGCGTAGGCGCCTCGCATTCGGTGTGGGGCATCCAGGCACGTAATCGCGAACAGAACTTCGCGCTGAATGCGCTGATGGACCCGGAAGTCGATTTCGTGACGCTGCTGGGCACCGCGGGCACCGGCAAGACATTGCTCGCGTTGGCGGCCGGGTTAGCGCAGGTAATGGATCAGCAACGCTATCGTGAAATCATCATGACGCGCGCCACGGTATCGGTCGGCGAGGACATCGGCTTCCTGCCCGGTACCGAGGAAGAAAAAATGACGCCCTGGATGGGCGCGCTGACCGACAATCTCGAAGTGCTGACCCATCCACAGGAAGGCGGCACCTGGGGACGCGCCGCAACCAACGACCTGCTCGCTTCACGCATCAAGATCCGCTCGTTGAACTTCATGCGCGGACGCACGTTCCTGAACCGCTACGTCATCATCGACGAAGCGCAGAACCTGACGCCCAAACAAATGAAGACACTCATCACGCGCGCCGGCCCCGGCAGCAAGATGGTGTGCCTGGGCAATGTCGAGCAGATCGACACACCCTATCTCACCGAGACGACTTCCGGCCTCACCTACGCGGTGGATCGTTTCAAGGATTGGCAGCACAGTGCGCACATCACGCTGCGCCGCGGCGAGCGCTCGCGGCTGGCCGATTACGCTTCGGAAGTGCTATAGCCCTGCGGCGAGTCGCCGATCATCCATCCCAAAACTTTTGCGCGGTCATCAATAGCGCACGCAGGTGTAGCCCAGGTGCAGCTTCCTGTGACCGGACGCCGCTGCATCTTCGGGATCAAAGACAACCGAACCCTCCGCAGCTCCCGGCAAGGAGGGGTGCGCCTGTGGCGTCCCAAACACCGTGTCGGCACCGAAACCTTCGCCGCAAAACCCATAAAGAACAAAGGCACCCGTGAGCATATAGCTCGCATACGCCTGCCACGGTCGCAGCTCTTTTTTTCCGCTCCAGATGTGAAAGATGATCGGGTGATCTCCGGGACGATAATCGACGAACATCTCCACCCGATACTTGCGGATCGCCGGATCGGGCTTGGCCGTTGAATAGTCGGGGAACGGCATCTGCCGCTGGCATGGCCCCACGGCCTCGATCTCGTCCACATCCTGGTAGGTATCGAGCGAAAGGTAGTTCGTAAACGAAAAATCGATGATGCCACTCGACCTGACTCGACAGCCTCTGAGGACTTGCAGCGGTATCCAGCCATAATCTTGACGCATCAATTCGATCGAGGCTTGCCCGCATTGAGGCCGATCCAGCTTCAATTCGAACCACCTGCGGATGCTATCGTGGAAGACCAGCGTTCCTTCCAGATTCCGGATTTCCGACGGTTCGCTGGCCTTGGTCGCAGATGCGGGGCGCGGGCATTCCTGGGCCAGTGCCGGAGCAATCGCGAAAAGGCCAAAAACCAAGATGGATGCACAACGAATCATGCTGCGCTTTAGCATACGCATCAAAAGCGCGACAACCACAGTGTTTGGAATTCCAACTGGCTTGCCATGCCGTTAGTCCGCGCAGGATCGCTGGGCATCAGCAGGTAATACGGCGAGGTGGTGTAGTTGGTCATGAAGGTGAAGCTGGAATGAGGACCGAAACCGCGCACCCAACCCAGCGAGATCGTGTCGTTCGCGGTGGTCGGCGCCAAGGCATTGGCCAGAAGCCTGGAGGTCGGTACCGGTTGCTGGCGCGTGGTGTAACGCAACTGCCAGTTGCCGGTGGTCTCCTCGTGCAACGTCCAACCGACGCTGTAGACATCCAGGTCGCGCCATGCGAATACCGGGCTCACGCTGTCGCCGAGTAACGCCAGAAATTGCGTAGGCATGCTCGGGCTGGTAAACGGCGTGATCGCGCTGTACATCATGCGCTGCACACTGATATCCACGCCCAGGTACGGCGTCAGCGCATAGCTCATGTCCACGCTGGCGCTCGCCGGAATATCGAACCTGCCCGGATCGGCGAAGACGCCGCGATAGTTCGAGAACGTCGCCATGTTGACGCGCGACTGATAGCCCACGTTCCAGGCAAAACGCTCGCCGACCATGTTACCGATATCCACGCGCATGCCGATGCCGTAGGAAGCCGCACCGGGCCAACGCGGCGGCGCCATCGCAAAGGGATCGCTGGTGAATGTCGTGCTCAAGTCGAGGCTGGCGAAACGCTGGTAAGCAAGCACACCGGTCAGACGCAGCGAACCTCGTTCGCCCCAGTCGTGCGTCAGCGATGGCGCGACGACGGTGCGCTGGAGCCCGCCCTCGGGAATGCCCAGCAGATGCCGCATCTGACTCGGCGCCAGGGTCGGCGTATCCGCAACCAAACCCGTGGCGACGGAAACCCCCAGCCGCGTCGAGGAGGCATTGTCGCCCTTGAACAGCGATGTGCGCACCACATCACCCGAATAATTGTCGAGCAACTTGGGAGCTTGGATCCTTGCAGGCAACACCGCCCAAGAGAACTGCGGCGTGATCGCGGACAACGCGTAATCGTGCCAGCGACCGGAAAGCATGGACCGCGCCATCGCCTCCAGGCTCGTATCATTGGCGGATGCGCGCGACATCACCGAAGCGTCGTTGAGGACGACCGCGTGCGCAACCACGGAAAACGACACCGCCAGCGCTACGCTTAGCGCTCTCCAATGTTGTCCGGCGATTAAGGATGTCCGCTGCATGGCCTCTGCCAAGTTGTTGAGAAAGGGCTACTCTTACCCTTTGCTCAAGACGCACAGCGCGGCCCTGCCACGCTCCGTGCTACGCGGACCAACGCCGCGCGGTACTGATCCGCGGGCGATCCGTCCGTGGATCGCGCGAGCAGGCTACTCCCCCCAACAGCCTGCTGCTGCGGTGTGATTTCTTGAAACTGAAAATTCTGGCAAAACTGCGACGAATGTCAAGCGAAAACAAAACGCTGCGCGCCGCATTCATTGCGACCAGCGTGCCAGTTCGGCCTGCAGCATGTTGGCCAGATCGCGCTGCCAGGCGGCGTGCATATCGAAGCGGCTGACCAGCCACAGTTCCGTGTTGACGCCCATGTGCTCGTACGCTACCAACTGCGGATGCTCCGCAGCCACGAACTTGGGCAGCAGCGCCAGGCCATGTCCCAGAGCGCACATGCGCGCCAGTAGCGCGAAACTGTCGGATTGGATACGCACCCGCCCGGCCAGTCCGAATTTCGACCAATCCAGTTGGGCGTAGATGAAATCGTGATCGTGATGAAAGAACTGCAGGTTCATCGCCAGCAGTTGATGTCCGGCGAAGTCCGGATCGTTGATATGGTCGCCCACGCGATTCAGATAAGCGCGATGGGCGTAGACCCCGATCGGAACGTTGCCGAGCTTGCGCACACGCACCGAATGGCTGTCGCGATTCGGGCGGGCAAGACGCACGGCGATGTCCACCTGATCCTGCTCCAGATTGACGAAATGGGCCTCGGTCGTGATGGAGAACACCAGACGCGGGTATTTGTCGCTCAAGGCGGCAAACACTGGGCTGAAACGCTGCGCAAACACGTCCATCACGCTGACGCGAATGACGCCGGCGCCGATCTGGTGGTCCTGGGAGAAGCTGCGTGCGGCTTCCTCCATGTGCTGTGCCGCAGCGACCAGCGCATGCAGATCGGCCGACGCCCGCCAGCCGCTTTCACTGCGCACGAACAGGGTTCGGCCAAACTGTCGTTCCAGCAAGCGGATGCGTCGCCGCAGCGTCGAATCGTCGATCCCTTCCAGTTCGGCCGCCATTTCGTAGCTGCCGTGCCGCTCCAGCGCCAGAAAGGCGCGTATCAAATCCCACGCAGGGGTATGGGTACCGTCGCGTCGGGTCAAAGGAATGCCTCCAGCCGGCAGCGGAACGCTTCGATCTGAAACAGCGACAGGGCGTGCTGCTGGACATCGAATTTCTGTTGCAGGCGCGGGTATTGATCCACGCACACGCGCATGCCGAGGCTGTCGCAAAAGGCTTTGGCAACCTCGCAGATTGGCAAAAAAAACACTGTCATTCTGCGCGGAGCGGCAATACGGTGAGCCTGATCGAGCGCGATGCGCGGTTGTTGTGGCATATGCAGGTGACCTCGCTCTTCCTTAGCCTGCGAACAAACAGCTTCCGGCGCGGGCGGTGGGAGATATTAGCGTGAAAGAAGCAAGGAGCAGGGGGAAAGAAACTGTCACCTCTCCCGCTTGCGGGAGAGGGGGAAAAGCGCTTCTTTCATCATCCGGGGTGGTGCATGGGCGCCATGACCGTTAGCGTGGAAGACGCCGAAAGGGAGCAGAGCCTGCCCCGAAATACTTCTGATCGGGGGTTGAGGGAATGGGGGGAAGAGCAAAAGCGTTGCAGTGTGAGGGGCTTTTGCTTTTCCCCTGCTCCCTGCTCCCTGGTCCCCGCTCCCTGGGCTTCCATCATCCTGGGTGCTCGCCAACGTGCATGACCGTTAGACAGGCTCTTACGGCACGACCTCGAACGTGACTCGCCCTGGACTTCCGTTCGGCCCGTCATAGCCATCGGCGCCATTATTCCCCGATCTTCCGCTCGATCCCGCGCTGCACCCGGCATCGGTCTGGACCGTATTCCCCTGGGCATCGGTGGACGTGGAGGGCGATCGACCGGAGCCGCCATTGCCGCCCCGGCCGCCGACACCGCCGCGGCCTCCGGGGCCTCCGGCTCCGCCCAGACTCACCACGACGCCCCGGACCGACGCGAGCATATCGTTACAGTCGTATTGGCCGCAGAAGACGCGCACATGCACGTCGCCGCCATCCCCACCCGGGCCGCCATTCCCGGCCGAGCCGCCATCGCTACCATCCCCGCCGTCCTGACACTGTGCGCCATCACTTCCATTCATGCCCGGGGATCCATCCGTACCGGAGTAACCACGCGCGCCGACGCTTGCCACGCGGAATTGACCAAGATCGGGCGACTCCACGATGGCAAGATAGGTCGCTGAGGGTCTGGTCGCGTAGAAGATGAAGCGGGAGGGATGCGGCCGCTCAACGTGAACCTCCAGATCTGGCCCGTCGCTCCCCGCCTGTGCTCCGGAGAACTGCAGATCCTCCGGCCGCTCGAAGGAGAGCCCCCAGTTCAACGTCGTCGCCGCAACCCCGGCAATGCGCACCGGCAGCGAGAAATCATTGGCCGCAGCCAAGGGCACCACGCTCGCCAGGCTCACGCCGTCTTGAAAATGAAAGGTGGCGCTGCGGTCGAGATAGGTGAACGGGTTGTCCAGCGCAATATCCGAGACATCAAGGCAAGGCGATGGATCGAAGTTCTTTCGGCCCACACAGACGCTGACCGGCCGCGAGATCGATTTCAACTCGGCCCACAGCGCCCCGCGGAAGGGCAGTTCGGGCAAGACCGACGGCGTCGGCCTCGCGGCGGAAGACCCCAGAAGCTTTACCGTTTGCCGCCAGACATCCTGGCGCACCACCACACTGCGCATCGGCATGTTGTTCGGGTCGAACCATGCGCGCACGAGCGGGTGCTGCGCGAGCGAGATGCGGTTCTTCCCTTCGGCGAGCACCCGCTCCTCGACGGGCTGGGCCGCATCGCGCACTTCGGAGAACGGCGAGAGCGCGATGTGAACCCGAATGATGCGCCGGCTCGCCTCCGCGCTCAGCGCCGGATCCGGCAGGCGCTTGGCGAAACGCTCGAGCGTCATCGTGTTGCCGGCCGCAGCCAGCTCGTCCATCATCGCGACGCTCACGTCCTGATCCTGCCAGCGGCCCTTCTCGATGTCGAGGGTTGCGAGCAACTCGCGCCCCATGTCCCGCGCCACAGGACCCAGCGCGTCGGCTTTCCCGAGGGTCTTGCGCAACTCCTCGAATAGGGGTCCGACGACTTCGGGGTGTCCGTTTTGATCTCTTCTGCGGTCCAGGTAGAGATTCTGGAGCGCCACGAGCCGCTCGGCCGCCTTGGGATCCTCCTCGATGGCCGAGCCGCGTATCAGCTTGCGGTGTTCGCGCATCAACTGGTCGTAGAACGCCGCCGCACGATCCTCGGGCAGGTTTCTGAGCACCCGCTTGACGCAGCGCTCCCACAGCGCGGGCTGAATCTTTCCATCGACGAATCCTTTGACGAGGGCGTCCTGAAAATCGCTCGTGAATTCGTTCACATGCGGGCCTTTCGACTTCGTGTCGCAGACCGAAGGGCTCGCGTCGGGTTGTCCCAGATAGACGACGAGCGCCTTGCCAACGCCCAGATCGACGAGTTCACTGGAGGTCATCGGCAGCACGTACTGGGTGGCACAGCCTGTGGCCAGCCAACAAAACCAACCAACCAGAATAAGACGAAAGGGTCGCATCACCGATGCTCCTTGTTCTCCAGCACGTGCGCCAGGAAGTCGTAGCAATACGTCCTTCGCTCGCGGCGGACGAGCATCGGGACCGTGAGCCGGAAGCGCTGGCCATCCAGCGTGAGCGCCGCATTGCCCGAAGCCGGGAGCGCAAGCGGGATCAACCGCGCGAGCTGCTTTTGGCCCGGCTCGATCCAGCCCAGGTCGGCGTCGGGGTGCAGCGTCGTCACCAGGCCATCGGCGCGGGTCATGGTCAACTTCGTCCATTGGACCTGTAGTACCTGGTCGGTCTGGTTGGTGACCTCGATGGAGACCGCATGCTCGCCGGCCGGGTCGACGCGCAGTTCGGCATGCATGTCCGTGTCTTCGTGCATCTGGCACCCGGCAACAGCAGAATCGCCCGCCGCGCTGCCGTCGATCTGGTCAAACCGATACACATACGGCGTCGCGCAGGATGTCAATACAAACAGCGCCGCGAGTTGCGCCAGCGGAAAGGAACGGCGCATCGTTTCCGTCGCGACTTCGACGAACTTCCCACGCAAGCGAACATCTTTCTCAAAACGCCACATGTCGACATCCTTTCGCCTTGGACGGTTTAACAGATTACTTCGACGCAGGGTTGAGCGCAGGCGTCCATCCGATTTCTCCGCTTTGAATGATAGCGTACGCGGGGCACAAAACAGCCATAGAGCATTCTTTCCCCCAATCCCTGCTTCTTTACACGCCAAGCAACCTCTGCACACGCTCGCGCATAGAGGTCTTCGCATCAGGGGAAGCGCACCCGTAGCGTAGCGCTGACGGCGCGGGTGCGACAGGCCAGCAGCCAACCCTCGGCCGCGTCGTCGTCGTCCAGCGCAGAACTTTCAAGACGCTGCACTTCTCCGGTCAGCAGGCGGCACATGCACGAGGCACATTCGCCGGCCTGGCACGCATGCGGCGCGGGCAGTCCGGCGCGGAGCATGCCCGCCAGCAGCACTTCGCCGGCATTGACCGGCACCGTATGCGTTTCGCCCTTGATCTGCACGGTCAATTGCGCCGCTTCACCGTCAGGTTCCGCTTCTTCTTCCGTCTGCTGCCCCCCGGCGGCGCCGAAATCCTCCTGATGCACACGCAGCGGATCGAAACCCGCCACCTGCAGGCCGGCGTTGATGGCGCGCATGAAAGGCTCGGGACCACACAGGTAGGCATCGGCGTGTTCCAGGCCCTGCGTCTGCGCTGCCAGTACGGCGGGCGATGGCAGACCCTGCTCGGCATCGTACCAATACTCGATCTGCAGACGGCCGCAGGCGCCCGAATGCAGCGCCTCCAGTTCCGCCAGCAGCATGGCCGAGGCCCGGTCGCGGTTGGCGTAGAACAACCGCACCCGTGCGGCGCCTTGCGCCAACGCCTCGCGAATCAGCGCGAAGATCGGCGCAATGCCGCTGCCCCCCGCATACAGCAGCGCCGGCTGCCCCGGCCGCGCCAAGGTGAAGCGTCCTGCGGGCGGCAACGCCTTGAGCGGCTGGCCCGGCCGGGCGTGATCGCACAGCCAGTTGGATACGCACCCGCCCGCCACCCGCCGCACCAGCACGCTGATCGGCTGCCCCTCCACCGGTTCGCTGGTGATCGAATAGCAGCGCCAGAATTCGTTCCCCTGCACGCTGACCGCCAGGGTCAGGTACTGGCCGGACTGGAAGCGAAAGCTCTGCAACTGTCCGGCCTCCACCTCCAGGCTCAGCAGGATGGCGTCGCTGCCTTGCGCAGCGACGCCGGTGATGGTCAGGGAGTGCGCCCGTTTTGCCACTGGCCGACTTCAGAGAAAGAACGAGTTATTGCCTTGTGGGTTCTGGTTGTCGATCAGGTTGATCTGCTTGAGCACGATGCGCAGGCGATCCCCGATCTGGCGCAACACGAAACCGTTCCAGCCCGCCAGCACGCGGCTATGACCCGCGCGCGATTCGACCAGGGTGAAACTGTAGCGCGCACGCCATTCGTCGGTGCGGCCGGGACTGGACCAGACTTCCAGGCCGCTCCACTGCCGCGCGGTGCGCGAGGCCGGGAGTTGCGAAAACGCCAGGCCCGTGCCCAGCCGCACCACCCGATCGAGCAGGCGGCGGCGGTCATGAAACTCCAGACTGATGGTCTGGCGCGGATCCGGCGCGGGCGAGTCGGCGGGAATCCAGTAGGCGCATTCTTCGGCGTACAGGGTCAGCCAGTGTTCGTAGGCCGCATGCGCGCCAGCGCCTTGATCGAGCAGGCGCGATTCCACGGCCAGCAGTTGGGCAATGGCGTGTCGGCGCGCCGCATCGACCGCAGCGGCATCGCGCACCACGGCCTGGGCCAGATCGGCGGAAACCTCGACCAGCCAATCGTAGAACGCGTTCACCACGTACAGGGAGGGTGGCTGATGGTTATAGCGGCGCTCTTGGGCGACCGATGGCGTAGCAGTATTCATCACAGTTTCCCCCTGGCCAGGCACAGCGTAGGGTTGGCCTGCATCAGGCGTTTCCATTGCGCGTAGTAGTTGCGCATGTGCAGATCGGTGGTGACCAAGCCACGAATGATGCCGTCTTCAGCCGCCACGTCCTTGCCCGTCTCGTAATGGCGGCTCATGTCCACCCACTCATCCTCGGGGTGATTGAACAGACCGCGCTGGCACTCCTCGAAGTTGGCCGCGTCGTCCATCTCACCCATGACCGGAAAATCCTCCTGCGTGCGCAAGCGCATGGTGTTGACTTGCGCATCCACATCCTTGCGCCGGGTGGCGTACCAGTGCATCACCGTCTCCCCGACCGCGGTGGGCTGCAGCACCTGCACCTGGTTGCCGATCAGCGCCAGGTTGGGGAAGATGTTGATGTTCATGCCCGCGCCCACGGTGGTGTCGAGCACGCGCTTGGCCTGCTCGCCATAGGTGGCGGCGACATAATCTTGGTAAGGTTCGCGGCCCGGCTGGGGACGCTGCTGCTGCCAGGCCGACTCGGCGTGCATCTCCGCGCGCTGGTCGATCGCCGTGTGACCGTTGTCGAGCGCGCTGTTGCTCATCTTCGAACGATCGGCTTCGGCGAAATAGGTCATGTCGCCGCCGCCGTAGCGCGCATGGGTCATCACCAGCAGCGACTGGTGCGAGAACGGCACATGATAGCCGTCGCCGGCGTTATCCCATATCAGCTTCCAGTTGCACGCCAGACGAAAGAGCTGCGTACCGGCAAGGACGAGATTCTCCGCGCCGCCGTTGTAGTCGATCCAGGCGTCCATATAGCGCGCCGCATTGCCCAGATGCTTGACCAGCGGCGGCGCATCGGGATTCAGGGTGGCAAACACGAAACCCCTGTACGAAGCTACTTGCGCCGGCCTGGACAGGTGCATGTCGCGCGCCTTGAAGGTCGGGCCGTAGGCGTTCTTGCCCGGGATACCGAACAACTGACCGCGGTTGTCGAAGCGCCAGCCGTGGTACGGGCAGGTGAACTGTGAGGCGTTGCCACGCTGTTCGCGGCAGACGCTGGCGCCACGATGCGAGCAGCGGTTGGAGAAGACGCGGACAACGCTTTCCTCATCACGCGTCACGATGACATCGCGAGTGCCAAGCCAAGCCAGCTTGAAGTCGTTGGGTTCGGGGATTTCGCTTTCGTGGGCCACATAGACCCAGGTGGCGGCAAAGACATTGTTCATCTCGCGGGCAAAGATGTTTTCGTCGGTATAGACCCGGCGATGCACGCGATCCTCCTGCACCAGATCGTCCCACGGATCGGGCGCGACAGGCGGCACAGGGAGGGTGGAGCGTTGGTTGGTAGTCCTCATAACAGTTCCTCCTTAGCTCACTTGAGTTCAGTCGCACAGGGTTTCAGAACCCTGCGTTGACACCTACGGCACCTGCCGACAAGCATCCTTCGGCCAGCAAACGACGCCCCAGGGCAATGACGCGGCTGGGATCCAGCGCCTGCCTGGACTCCCATTCCACGCGTTCCCACTGGGCTTGATCGAACAACGAACGGTGATACACCATGAATTTCTCCCGCAGCACCTGGTTGTCGGCCTCCGGATGCCCCTGAATGCCCAGAAACTGCCCGTTCACCAGGAAGACTTCGTTGGGGATCGTTTCCGATGACGCCAGGCGCACGCTGCCCGCAGGCAGGCCGGTCACGCATTCGCCATGGCTTTGCACCAACACCGAAGGCACCGTGGCAAGAGACTCGCCGCATAGCGCCAGCGCCTCCTCACTCCATATCAGCCGGTCCACGCCCAGCTTGAAACGGCCGGACGGATTTCTTGCTACCCGGCCGCCCAATGCGGCAGCAATCGCTTGCGAGCCGAAGCACAGCCCAACCACCGGAATGCCACCCTTGTCGCCTGCGGCGCGAATGAACGCCAGGAGATTCCTGACCAGCGGCGTATCGGCATCATCGACGACCGACGCGGGACTGCCACTGATCACATAGCCCGAGTAATCGGAAACCCTTTCGATAAACCCCTCGCTTTCCGGACCAAGAAGATCCCACTGTTCGTTTTCCCCACCGAAAATGGAAATGATCCTGGCCCGTAGCGGCTCGTCGTGCCGAACGGTGGTGCACCAGATGACAGCATATTTTTTCATGCGCACCATCGCCAGATATGCAAAGACCAACGGGTATGTAATGAATATTTCAAAACAGCTCAAAATATTCCCGATGTTCCCATTGAGTCACCGGATCGGTCGCCATATCCACGACGCCTTCGGCCTGGACGAAGCGGCTCCACTCGCTACGCCGCAAGGACAACCAGTACTGGATGAATTCCTCGCCAAACGCTTCACGGAAGTAGCGCGAAGGCTCCAGTGCTTCCATCGCCTCGGACAGGTTGTGCGGCAAAATCGCCACATCGGCCTCATAGGGCGTTTCCTGCAGGGGGCCTGGGTCGCGTTGGTGGCGGATGCCATCGATACCGGAAAATATCTGGGATGCCACATAGAGATAAGGATTGGCCGCCGGTTCGCCGATCCGGTTCTCGACCCGGCTCGCCGGATCACCCAGCATTGAAATGACGCGCACCATCGCCGCGCGATTGTCCTTGGCCCAGGTAACGCGGTCCGGCGCCAGTGAATACGGGCGGCGGCGGCGGTAGCCATTGATCGTCGGGGTAGTGAAGCTCGACGCGGCGCAGGCATGTTCGAGTAATCCGCCCACATACGCCTGGCCCAGGGGGGACAAGGGCTCACCCGGCTGCGGGATGAAGGCATTGCGACCCGAGTTCCGCGCGGTGAGCGATTGGTGCAAGTGCCAGCCAGAGGCAAAGAACCCATTGATGGCCGGCTTGCACATGAAGCTGGCGAGATAACCCCGCCGTCGACAGATCTGCTTGACGGCATTGCGGAACAGCACCATCGAATCCGCCACGTCCAGACCGGACATGACATCGAAGGTCGTTTCCATCTGGCTGGGCGCCCATTCATCCTCGATGCTGCGCAGAGGCAAGCCCAGCGCCAGAAGGTGCTGGCGCACCTCGGCCATGATCGGCTCGACCTGGTCCAAATGGTTTTCCAGCAGGTACGAATAACCCTTGGCCACCGGCATGACCTTGGGCGCGGCCGCAGGCGTCCCCGGCCCTCCCAGCGTTTCCGGCTCCAGACACGGATCGACGATGCGGGTCAGATACCACTCGATTTCCAAACCTGCCCAGAAGTCGTAGCCGAGTTCCTCCAGTTCCCGCAGGGCTTTCTTGAGGAGGGTACGCGGGCTCAACGAGAACGGACGCCCGCTTTTCATATAAAGATCAGCCAGCATCCACCCGGTGCGGTCGGCCCACGGAAGGATGCGGAATGTGCTGGGATCGGGCACCATCACCACGTTGGGACTGCCGGCCAGTTCGGCGGTACCCAAGCCGCCATCGGCCGAGAACGGATTGAATGCGATGGCGCTGGCCGTGTCGAAAAAGAACGGCGCCATCGTGATTTCCGAGCCACTGCTGAAAGCGGAGCGTAAAGCCGCGACTGATAACATTTCCTGATTAGCCCCGACCCTCAGCCATGGAAATTGGTCGCCAGTCGCAAATTCGGCTCCGCACAAGGCGTGCAGAGCACCATCGCGCGCAACAACCGAGGCAGCATTTTGGCGAGAT
>JAISPQ010000130.1 GCA_031274955.1 Rhodanobacter sp. | reverse complement strand
ACGACCTCGCCGCCATGCACGCCGGCGCCGGGGCCGATATCGACGATGTGATCGGCGCGGCGGATGGCCTCTTCGTCGTGCTCGACCACGATCACGGTATTGCCCAGATCGCGCAGGCGATCCAACGTGCCGAGCAGGCGCTCGTTGTCGCGCTGGTGCAGCCCGATCGACGGTTCGTCGAGCACGTACATCACGCCGACCAGGCCCGCACCGATCTGTGAGGCGAGACGGATGCGCTGCGCTTCGCCGCCGGATAGCGAATCGGCCTGACGATCGAGCGTGAGGTAATCCAGCCCGACATCGACGAGAAAGCGCAGACGCTCATGGATTTCCTTGACGATCTTCGCCGCGATCTCACCGCGCCAGCCGCCGAGCTTCAAGTCCGCGAAAAAGGTCAGCGATTGGTCGATCGGCAGCGCCGTGAGGCTCGGCAGATTCGCTTGGCCGACGAACACGTTGCGCGCGCTGCGGTTCAGGCGCTGCCCAGCGCAAGCCGGGCAGGGCCGCTCGCTGATGAACTTGGACAGTTCCTCGCGCACGACCGGCGATTGCGTTTCTTTGTAGCGGCGTTCGAGATTGGGAACGATGCCCTCGAAGGTGTGTTTGCGCGTCACCGCGCCGGATGCGCCGGTGGCCGGATAGCGGAATGCGATGACTTCGTCGTCCGAGCCGTACAGCACATGATGGCGGATCGCCTCGGGCAGATCGTGCCAGGGTGTCTCCACAGCGAACTTGTAATGCCGCGCCAGCGACTGGATCAACTGGAAATAGTACGGATTGCGCCGATCCCAGCCGCGCACCGCGCCGGCGGCGAGGCTGAGCTGCGGGTTGACGACCACGCGCGCCGGATCGAAGAACTGGGTGACGCCCAGGCCATCGCAATCCGGGCAGGCGCCGACCGGCGAGTTGAACGAGAACAGCCTGGGTTCAAGCTCCGGCAGCGAGTAATCGCAGACCGGGCACGAGAAACGCGACGAGCAGGTGATTTCTGCCGCCTTGGCATCGTCCAGATCAACCAGTACCGCGATACCTTCACCCAAGCGCAGCGCGGTTTCGAACGATTCGGCAAGTCGCTGTTTGATATCGGCTCGGGGGCGGAAGCGGTCGATCACGGCTTCGATCGTGTGCTTTTGGCGCAACGCCAGCGATGGCACGACATCCAGTTCGTGCACGACGCCATCCACGCGCGCGCGCACGAAGCCCTGCGCGCGCAATTGTTCGAACACCTGCACGTGTTCGCCCTTGCGTTCGCGCACGATCGGTGCGATCAGCATGAAGCGTTTTTCCGCATCCAGCGCGAGTGTGGCATCGACCATCTGGCTGACCGTCTGCGCTTCCAGCGGAATACCGTGATCCGGACATCGCGGCGTACCCACGCGTGCGAACAGCAGGCGCAGATAGTCGTAGACCTCGGTGATCGTACCGACGGTCGAGCGCGGGTTGTGCGACGTCGATTTCTGCTCGATCGAAATCGCCGGCGACAGCCCTTCGATGTGATCGACATCGGGCTTTTCCATCACGCTCAGAAACTGACGCGCATAGGCCGACAACGACTCGACATAGCGGCGCTGGCCTTCGGCGTAGATCGTGTCGAACGCGAGCGAAGACTTGCCCGAACCGGACAGCCCGGTAATCACGATCAGCTTGTCGCGCGGTAGATCGAGATCGATGTTTTTGAGATTGTGCGTGCGCGCGCCGCGGATGCGGATCGTGTCCATAAGGGGATGTGCTGGGGATCTGCGCACTATAAAGGCAGGGAGCAGGGTTGAGGGAGCAGGGGAAGAAACGCCTCTCCCCCGCGAAAGCGCCCCATACTTCGTGCAAAGGCATGGATGCCCCAGCGAACGGCGGGTCTGAGTTTCCCATGCAGGTGTCAGGCCATCCATTGGTAACGACTTTCAGCGTTCCCGTGCATGCCTAAACTGCCGCGTGTCTCGGAAGCCATTGCCGTGCGCGCACTGGAACGCCTCGGCTTCGAAAGGCTCCGTCAGTCAGGAAGCCTCGTAGATATTAGACAGGCTCTTACGCTTGCTCTTCCCGCCCCAGTGCCGCGAACGGTACCTGCTGCTTGACCAGGATGACCGTACAGGGCGCATCGCGCGCCACGCGCATCGGTACCGTGGCGATCAGGCGCTGCATTTGCAGGCCGTGCGTGGCGGCGCCCAGGATCATCAGGCCCACGTTGTTGCCCTGGGCATAGCGCACCAGCGCCTGTGCCACGTCGCCGGATTCGATCACGTGATAGCTTGCACTGTGGTTGGAGAGGTCCAGCGGTTGCGCCCATTGTTTGAGGCGTGCGACGTGCTGGCGCTGCAACGCGGTTTCGCTGCGGTTCGTATCCGAAGTGCTGCTGGCCGAAGGCGAGATCACCGTCACGCAGGCGAGCCGCGCGCCGGGGCGGATG
Organism: Rhodanobacter sp.; assembly: GCA_031274955.1. Lineage (GTDB taxonomy): Bacteria > Pseudomonadota > Gammaproteobacteria > Xanthomonadales > Rhodanobacteraceae > Dokdonella_A. Next base: position 27,889 of record JAISPQ010000130.1, on the reverse strand, counting down.
CCCAGTGATCGCGCTACCGCCTGACGTAGCGAGTACAGCGTGGCGTCGCTCACGTCCGCGTGCGGCACGGCGACCATGACGATGGGTACTTCTTCGATCTGCTGTGTGGGCAGCGGACTGGGCTGGTAATGCATGCCAGCGGCCTTGAGCCAGCGTTTGAATTGGGCGCGTACACCGGGGCCTTGCGTGCGCTCGCCGCGTTCGGTGATAGGTACCTGTTCGGGATGGGTGAGGTCGAAGGCCAGGTGCGCGGCCGAGGGGTAGCGGCGCGCGGCTTCCGGTTCGAGGCAGCGCAGAATGATCTCCTGTAACCAGGCGGGCAGGTCGGGGCGGTGGCGGCGTGGCGGCGTTGGTGTCATCCACAGGCGCTGGCGCAGGCCGCCCTTGGTGGTGGGGGCGCCAAACGGCAGTTCACCGGTGGCCAGTTCGTAGAGCATGACGCCGATCGCGAAGATATCGCTGCGCAAGTCGCCGCGCACCCCCACCACTTGCTCGGGCGCGATCCATATGGGCGAGCCGACGGCGGGACGCATTTCCTCGGCCAGCAGATCCGGATAATGCGCGTGGCAGGAGAGACCGAAATCCAGCAGCACGGCGCTGCCGTTTTCGCGGATGATCACGTTGGCCGGTTTGAGATCGAGATGGCAAACGTTCTGCTGATGCAGGCTGTGCGCAGCCTGCGCGATGGCGGCGCCGAGGCGGGCGATGTCGTGGTCGCTGGGGCGCTCGGGGGCATCGATCCAGTGTTGCAAGGTCTGCCCCGGCACGTATTCCATGACGATATAGGGCAGGCGCATGAGATCGCCCGCGGCCACGAAGCGCGGTACGTACGGGCCGCTGAGTACGGGCAGAATTTGCAGTTCCACCTCGAAGCTGACGATGTTCTCGGCGCCGTCGCTCGCGGTCATGCGCGGTACTTTCATGACCATCGCAAAGCCGGGACCGCGCGTGGCATCGGCATAGTCCACGGCGTAGATGTGCGCCATGGCGCCGGCATGGATGCATGCGCGCACCACGAAGGCATCGATCGGGGTATCGGGTTCGAGCAGTTTCATCGCCCTTGCTCCAGCCGGTCGGCAAAGTAGGACGGCAGCGCGGCCGCGCGGCTCGCGGCGGCCGCGCCGGCGTGGTCGTAGGGAACGCGATGAAAGGTGATCTGCGCGGCGTCCGTATCGAACAGCGCATAGGCGGCGCGCGGGTCGCCGTCGCGCGGCTGGCCCACCGCGCCCACGACGGCGAGCCAGCGCCGGTGCGTGGGCACCGGTACCGGTACGCCGGGTTCGGGTACGAAGCGCATGAGCTTGGCGGTAGTGGTGAGAAAGTACAGGGCCTGGATATGCACATGGCCGCTGAAGATGTGGCGGATGGCCGGATCGATCTGGCTGGCCGCGCGCATGCTGCGCTCAGCGGCGGTGGTGTCGGTGATGTAGTGCCAGCGTTCGGGGTTATCGGCGCTGGCGTGCACGAACAGCGCCGTGTCGCGCCGCGCGGTCAGCGGCAGCGCGCTCAGGAAGGCGCGGTGCGCGGGGCTCAACTGCGCGTGTGTCCACGGTGCGCAGAGGTCGCTGAGGTTTTCCATCCGGGCGGGGGGCGCGATGGCAAGCACATCGTGATTGCCCTGCAGCACGATGGCGCCACGTTCGGCCAAAGCCATGCATTGCTCGACCACGGCAACCGGATCGGCGCCGTAATTCACCAGATCGCCCAGCAGCGCGAATTGCTGCGCGTCTTGCGTGCGCGCATGGGCCAGGCAGGCTTCCAGCGCCTGGCGGTTGGCATGGATGTCACTCAGTAGGGCGATTTTCATCGTGATTTCTTCATGATCCGGTAGCCGGCAATGAGCAGCGAAAGGGTGCCACGTTTTTGGGTATGTTCTATCCCGGACGACCATCCACGCGCGGCCTGCCCATCCACCCACCGTAGCGCCACGCCCAGCCCACGGTAGCCGCGCACCACGCGGCGATCGCCGCGAGCGTCAACGGCGTCTGCGCGGCAGGCCACAGTTCCGCGGCCACGCGCAGGAGTACCGCCGTCTGCAGCACAAGATACAGCAGCCACGCCAGATCGTCGGCGACCAGCGAACGGCCGCTGTGGCCGACGGCGACGCGTGTGGTCATCGCGATCAGCGTTGCGCCGAAGTAGCCCATGGAAAGCGCGTGCAGCGGTGCCAGCCCCAGTCCGGCGACCCGTCCACCCGCCTGCAAGGCATGGGCAATCGCCAGTAACGCGAACGCCAGCCCCAGCCAGAGGTAACCGCCGTGGAGCATCGCCAGCAACCGGTTGCGCAGGCTCTGCACCAGTCCCCAGCGCCAGGCCAGCGCGAGCAGCGCAGCGGCGATCAGGAGTTCGATACCCCCCTGCACGGCATGCAGCGCGGCGGGCAGCGGCCACCAGAGTATTTCGGCGATGAATCCGGCGCCGGCAAAAACCAGCGCCGCCAGTTGCAACCACAGCAGCCAGAAAGGCCGCCAGGCGTCGAGCGCCGGCAAGGCCGAGGCCGTGAAGAACGGGATCATCCGATGCGATACCGCCACGAAGGTCGGTGCCAGCCAGAACCAGAGCATGGCTCGCGTTGCCACGCGCGCTGCCATCATCGACGACGTGGCCAGCGCGATCGACGCCGCCCACCAGGCGAGCGCTCCGATCACGCCCGCACCGGCGACCATGATCGCGTGCACGCGGTCGGATGCCTTGCTCGCGCGTACCAGCCAGAGGAAGCGCCCCATGATCGCGCTCCAGCCGGCCGCGCCCAGCGCGCCGCCCGCTGCTGCCAGTCCGGCACTGAGGTGGAAGCCGATGAGCAGGACGACGCCACCGCCCAACATCGCCAGCACCGGCGCGAACAGGGTACGCGCTGTCACCGGCGGCAATCCCAGCCAGCGTGGGCCGGCGGTGAACAGAAAGCCGACGATGAACAGCGGCATGAAGCCGGTGGCCATCAGCAGCCCATGCGCAATCGGCGGTGGTACCGTCAGTGCGGCCGTATGGCTGAGCGCGCGCAGCGTGAGTTGCGTCGCCCACCACAGGGCCGAGAGCGCGAACATCAGCGCGGCCGCGAAGAAACCCAGGCGGTGCGGCGCATCCAGCAGCCGCTTGGGCTGCCAGCGCGCAGGGGGATTGGCATCGCCGTCACCGGAAGAGACCGTGGACTCGACGACTACCCGCAGCGCGGGCCTCGACGGGCGCCGCGATGACGTTGAAGAACGCCCGCTATCGGTTTCCTGGGTCATGGCTTACTGTACCAGCGGTATGCCGGTCACTTCGAGGTCAATGCGGGTGATGGGTACAGCGACAGGGCCGCGTCCCTGTATCAGACGTTCGTCTCGATGCGCCGTCCGCGCAGCCACACCGCAGCGGCCAACAGCGCAAGGCCGGCGACGACGCCGAGCCACAAGTTGGGGCTTCCCAATACCGCGCCGATCCGACCGGGATCGAGCGTATCTACGATATGGCGATCGTGGAGATCGAACGAGGTCGCATTCAACCAACCGCCCGGCATCACGCTGAATAGCAAGCGGCTCAGGATCGCCACAAAACTCACATCGCCGCCGATGTGCGGTCCACCGATCAGGTGCAGCCAGGCGTTGGCTATTACGGCGATGATCGGCAGCAGCACGGCCCACATGAAGGGCTTGCTGCGTGCATACGCGGACCAGAACATCAGCCAGCCGACCGTCGGCAATGTCCACAGCGCGCCGATCGGCAGCATCAGCAGCAGGTGACTGAACATCGCAAGCGGATGCGCATCGGCCACGGCCGGCAGGGCGCTGAGGCCATGCATGCCCGCCCATAAAACGATCAGCGCCACGAATGCGATATAGGCCAGTGTCGATATCGCCAGCGCGAACGATGGAATCACCAGCATCGCGGTCAACGCTTTGGAGGCGACCGTGGCCGTGTCGGAGATCGGCAGCGATTTCCAGAACAGAACGCTGCGATCGCGGCGGTCGTCGTACAGCGAGCCGAGCAGGTAGAAGAACGACACGGCAAATACGCCGATGCACGATGCCGCAGCGAACATCAGTTGCGACAGATCGAAACCGTTGGAAAACTCCGCAAGCCCTGCGGAGCCGTAGCGCAGCGCATCAAGCGTGAAGCCCATAGGGATGCCGGCGCGGCCGGCGAAGATTTCCGCACTGATGGTGGTGAGCAGGGTGAGGATCAGAATCGCGCTGGTAATCCACACCGGCGTCCACACAAACGAGCGGTGTTCCCAGTATTCGCGTTTCATCAGCAGCAGCAAGGTGTTCATGCGTAGGTTCCCTTCATCGTCGCCACGAACAGATCCGCGACGCTGGGTTTGTGCAGTTCGCCCAGTTCGGCCAGGCGCGCGCGTTCCACGCCGTCGAACAGGAAGATCGACTTGCCGAAGATCTGCCGTTCATTGAGCGGGTTGAGTGCACGCGCGGCTTGCGCGCGATCAGGATTCACCAGCACTTCTGCATAGCGTTCACCGACTTCGTCCATGGTGGCGGCGAGCACGATTTTGCCGTCGCGGATGAACACGAGGTCGGTGAGGATGTGTTCGATCTCCTCGACCTGATGCGTGGTCACGATGATCGTCCTGTTCTCGTCGAAATAATCGGTGAGCAGGCTTTCGTAGAACGCTTTGCGATACAGGATGTCCAGGCCCAGCGTGGGCTCGTCGAGCACCAGCAGGCGGGCGTCGATCGCCATCACCAGCGCCAGATGCAGTTGCGCGATCATGCCCTTGGACAACTCGCGCACACGCATGTGCGGCTCGATCTTCGTGCGCGCGAGAAACGCCTGGCATTTCTCGCGCGAGAAGCGCGGATGCACGCCGGTGACGAATTCAATCGCCTCGCGCACACGCAGCCAGCGCGGCAGCACCGCGACATCGGCGATGAAGCAGACCTGCTCCATCAGCCGCGGTCGATGCGTGCGCGGGTCGAGCCCCAGCACCGACAATTCGCCGGTGAAATCGGTGAGGCCGAGGATCGCCTTGAGCGCCGTGGTCTTGCCGGCGCCGTTCGGGCCGATCAGGCCGACGATGCGACCGGCTTGGATGTCGAGGCTGACCGCATCCAGCGCCTTGGTCGTGTTGTAGTTTTTGCACAGATTGCGGGCATGGACGATGGTGCCCATGGGGGTGCTCATGGTTGTCCCTCGCGTTTGGATTGTTCCATGAGGTGCTGCAGATCGATCCCCAGGCGCGCCAGCCGCGCGCGCAGCGCCGGCCATTCCTCGTGCATAAAGCGTTCGCGTTCGCAGCGGAGCAACGCCTCGCGCGCGCCTGCGGTCACATACATACCCAGTCCTCTGCGTTTTTCCACAAGATGTTCATCGACCAGTTCCTGATAGCCCTTGGATACCGTGATCGGGTTGATCTGGAAATCGCTGGCCACCTGGCGCACGGAGGGCAACGGATCGCCCGGCTTGAGAACGCCGTCGAGAATCATCGCTATCACGCGGTCGCGCAGTTGGCGATAGATCGGCGTCGAATCGTTCCAGGTGATGCTCATCGAATCGCTATTCCTAAAAGTACGGCGACCATCGAACCCGTTCCGGCGATGGCGACGGCGAACAACACGATGTGGAGCAGGCGGTTTTCAAGGCAATCTCGACTGATCTGTTGATATAGTGTTGTAGTAAACTATAACACAAAAGTTTCTGAACCATACATGCGAGCGATGACGAAGGCATGAGGACAAATAGCCCCCCTGATCAGAAGCATTTCAGGGGCAGAGCCTGCCCTTGAAGTGCTCTTGATCGGGGGCTCTTTGGGGTGTTCCCGCCAAAGCCGCCATGCGACCAGCATCCTTCTCTGGAGTGCTGCCGTTCGTCCTTCCCCGATCAAGTTTGGGACAGGCTCTTAAGCTCCGGCTCATCGCCTCTCTATACACTGCCTTGGGCCGAGCATTCTGCCGCATTGGGGGAGCGGGCTTGCACGTGGTGATGCAGGTGTTCTGAGTCGAAGTGGTGCGATAAATCGCGAAGGGATGCGTCCGCGTGACAAGGCGCGAGGAGGAGTCATCTTTACGATTCAGGATGCCAGGTTTAACCGAACAATAATGTGGTTACTTATCGAAAAATTCCGTATGCAAGCAGGTTCCGAGAAAGACCAGAACGACTCTTTCCTGAGAGCCTGCAAAATTGGGCAGACGAGATTTGCAGTGATCAAAACCCTGCGCGTTGACGTAGCGTGCTAAGCAACGGACGATTGGATCTGTTTTTTCATTCCCATCCGTATCTTACAGGCTTCTTTCCTTAACTTATCCCGGATTGGCACGGCAATTGCATGAATACGGTTCGCCCAATGTAGATGAAAAAGGAGCAAACAAATGAAATCTGTCATCCAATGTAATAACAAAACCCTAACTTTTGACCTCAAACAACAGAGAAAGCAACAGCAGTTGAATTTGGTAAAACGAGTTTATTCTCGATGTATGGATGCGCTCGTCCTCGTGGCTGTGGCTATTCTGGTACCATGGTCACTGGCTACCACTCAGGCGAATGCGGCCACCGCTCCCATCAGCCTCAGTTACTATGGACCGGTAATATATAATGCGGGGTCTGGTCTCTGTATCGACGAAGACGGAAACGGGATTACGCCCGGTTCGAAGATCCAGCTTTGGGACTGCGGCAACGCGGCCAATATGCAGTGGACGTACGTGCCCGCAACGGGCGCATTGACGGATGGCATGAATCACTGCATCGACATCACCGGCGGAAACCAGGTTCCGTGGACGCCAGTACAGTCGTGGCCGTGTAACGGCACCGATGCCCAGCGGTGGACCCTGACCTCGAATGGCAGTATCGTCAGCACCGCCGGGCTCTGCCTCGATGCATACGGCGGCGGGACCGCTGATGGCACCCAGCTCCAAATCTACCCGTGCAACGGGAGCGGCGCACAGATCTGGGATGGCCCTGCGACGCCTAATGGTGGGTCGGCGCTTCGCAATTCTTCGGGGGCTCAGGTGTGCGCTGGTATCCGTAATAGCGATACGATGCCGGGTGATTCTATTGAGATTCTGCCTTGTGATGGAACGGGGTCTGAGCAGTGGAAGTACGTGGCTGCCTCAGGTGCATTGCAGGTTTATGCCAATGAGTGCATTGATATCGTTGGTGGAGTCCAGACTCCTGGGCAGAATGTACAGCTATGGCCGTGTAACGGTACGAATACCCAGCGATGGACCCTGAACGCGAATGGCACCATCGTCAGCAGCGCCGGGCTCTGCCTTGATTACAACAATTTCAACTATAACAGTGGCGAGTACGATGAAATATATGGCGGTCTGGGGTGGGTTACCCCGCTCGTTGTCAATAACTGCAACGGCGCTAAATCACAGATATGGTCATTCATGCCCTAATCGTGTTCGGTGCGGCGCGTAACGACGCATCGACGTCGCCGGACTGATACTATTACTGATGCATCGATGACCGTGATATAGCTGGGCGGACAATGGTACATGCTCTTTACACAGCGTGTGCCATTGTTCGTTTTCCAGCATAATCAAAAGTGGCGAAAATTATATCTGTTCAGCCAATTCCAGCGCCGCATGCGCTTCCAGCCAGGCATCTTCGAGCGTGGCAATGTGTTGTGCGAGTTCGCCTTGCCGGCGTACCAGGGTGGCCACATGGTCGCCGCGTCCGCCGGCATACGATTGCGGATCGGCCAACTCGGCCTGAATGCGGGCGCGTTGTTCTTCCAGGGCGGCCAAGTCTTTCTCGATGCGCGCGACTGCGTTTTTGAGCGGTGCGATGCGGGCGCGTTGCTCGGCGCGTTCGCGGCGGGCGTCGCGGCGCGAATCGCCGGCGTTCGCTGCCGGCGCGGTGGCGGGCGTGGCGCCGCGCAACACGAGTTGCGCATAGTCGTCCAGGCCGCCGTCGAACGGTCGCAGTACGTGATCGCGTACCAGCACATAGTCATCGCAGACCGCACGCAGCAGTGCGCGGTCGTGCGCGACCAGCACGACCGCGCCGGCGAATTCCTGCAAGGCTTCGGCAAGCGCCTCGCGCGTGTCGATGTCCAGATGATTGGTCGGCTCGTCCAGCAGCAGGAGGTTGGGACGCAAGAACACGATCAGCGCGAGCGCCAGGCGCGCCTTCTCGCCGCCGGAGAATTCGCGCACCATCGCCAGTGCGCGTTCACCGTTGAAGCCGAAGGTACCCAGAAAATCGCGCGCGGATTGTTCGCCCAGCGCGGGCGTGAGACGCAGCAGGTGCCGTACCGGTGTCGCGTCCAGGTCGAGTTGTTCGATCTGATGTTGCGCGAAATAGCCGACCGCCAGCCCGCGATTGGCGAGGCGTTTGCCTGCCAGCGGCGCGAGTGTGCCGGCGATGGTCTTGATCAGCGTGGATTTACCGGCACCGTTCGCGCCGAGCACGCCGATGCGGTCGTCCGGTCGCAGCGAGAGGCGGATGTTTTCGACGATGCGGCGTTCGCCGTAACCGATTGTGACATCCTCGAAGGTGAGCAGCGGATCGGGCAGCGCATCCGGCGCGGCGAATTCGAATTCGATCCCGGATTCCACGCGCACGGCGGCGATATCGGCCATGCGTTCGAGCGCTTTGACGCGGCTCTGCGCTTGACGCGCTTTCGTGGCCTTGGCCTTGAAACGGTCGATGAAGCGTTGCAGACGCGCGCGTTCGGCCTGCTGGCGCTCGTGCGCGATCTGCTGCTGAACAAGGCGTTCGGCGCGCTTGCGCTCGAACGTGCTCACATCGCCGGTGAAGAGTTCAATATGGCCGTCGGCGATGTGCAACACATGCGAGACGATGCGGTCGAGAAACTCACGATCGTGCGAGACGACGATCAGCGTGCCGGCATAGCGGCGCAGCCATGCTTCGAGCCACAGTACCGCGTCCAGGTCCAGATGATTGGTCGGCTCATCCAGCAGCAGCAGGTCCGAGCGGCACATCAGCGCCTGTGCAAGATTCAGCCGCATGCGCCAGCCACCGGAGAATTCGGCCACGGCGCGGTGTTCATCGCCCGGCGCGAACCCCAGACCGTGCAGCAGCTCGCCGGCGCGTGCACGTGCGGAATAGCCGTGGATCGCGCGCAGTTGCTCGTGCAGCGCGGCCTGTTGCGCGGCATCGTGCGCGGCTTCGGCGGCCGCCAGGCGCGCTTCCAGCGCGCGGAAACCGGCGTCGCCGTCGAGCACGTATTCCAGCGCGCTGTGCGCCGAAGCGTCGGTCTGCTGGTGCACGTGGGCGATCGTCCAGTCGCGCGGCAGAGCGAACTCGCCCGCATCGGGCGCCAGTTCGCCACCGATCAGCGCGAGCAGGCTGCTCTTGCCGCTGCCATTGCGCCCGGTCAGGCCCACTCGCCAGCCGGGATGAACGAAAACATTCGCTGCGTTCAGTAGAAGCCGGGAACCTCGGCTCAGTTTAATGTTCTCAAGACGTAGCATCGGGGAAGTTTAAACCGGTGTTTGCCAACGCATCGGGCACCGTACACAATATAGGGTCCCGTACAGCGGCCCGGCGCGAACGCGTGGAATGCCTGCGGGCATTCACCGGCACCTTTTCAAGAAAATTCTCTACCTAGGAGCATACATGATGAGTTTCACGCAGAAGTCCCTTGTTGCCGCGCTGGCGGCCAGTTTCGCGATCGGCGCCATGGCGGCCGATCCGCCGGACCATCCGGCCATTCCGCCAGACCATCCGGCCATCGCCGGTGCCGCGCCGGCAGCCGATTCTGCCAAACCTGCGGAACCGCTGGACAAGACCAAGGTCAGCACCATGGTCGGCATGGATATCGGTCACAGCCTCATCCAGATCAAGGACGACATCGATGTCAAGGCTGTCGAAACGGCTCTTGAGCAGACGTTGCGTGGTGAGAAGACTTCGCTGACGCAGGAAGAATCCATGCAGATACGTCAGCAGTTCATGCAGCAGATGCAGGCCAAGCGCGTCGCCGAGCAGAAGGCCGAGGCGGACAAGAACAAGACCGACGGCGCCAAGTTTCTGGCCGAGAACAAGGGCAAACCGGGTGTGAAGACCACCGCTTCGGGCCTGCAATATCTGGTCGAGAAAGAAGGCACCGGCCCGAAACCGAAGGAGACCGATACGGTAAAGGTGAACTATCTGGGCACCAAGATCGACGGCGAGAAGTTCGATAGTTCCTATGATCGCGGCGAGCCGGCCACGTTCCCGCTCAACGGTGTGATCAAGGGCTGGACCGAAGGTCTGCAGTTGATGACGGTCGGTTCCAAGTACAAGCTGTTCCTGCCGTCGGATCTGGCCTATGGCGAGAACGGGCCGCCGAAGATCGGCCCGAATGCGGCACTGGTGTTCGAAGTGGAACTGTTGAGCATCGAAAAACCGGCCGATGCGGCAGACGCTCCGGCCAAAGCCGGTGCGGCGAAACCGGCCACGTCCGAAGCCGCTCCAGCCAAGGCCAATGCGGCGAAACCGGTCGCTAAGCCTGCGGCGACGAAGGCCACCAAGCAGGAATAAAACGTGTGGTATCTTGCCAAAGGCGCGTCGCGAACCGGCGCGCCTTTGGCATTTCATGTTATGGCTTTAATGGCGTAAGAAACTAGAGTTCGATGCGCATCACGATTTTCGGAACCGGCTATGTGGGTCTGGTCACCGGCGCCTGCCTTGCCGAAGTGGGCAACGATGTCGTTTGTGTCGATATCGATGCGGACAAGATCGCGCGTTTGGAACGCGGTGAAATCCCGATTTACGAGCCTGGTCTGGAACCCCTGGTACATGCCAACCGCGCCAGCGGCCATCTGAAGTTCGGCACCGATGCCGTTGCCGCGATCGGACAGGCGCAGATCATTTTCATCGCGGTCGGCACGCCGCCCGATGAGGACGGCGGCGCCGATCTTTCGCATGTCCTGGCGGTCGCGCGTACGATCGGCGGCGTGCTGGACCGATACACCGTGATCGTGAACAAATCGACCGTACCGGTCGGTACTGCGGATGCGGTACGCGCCACGATCGCCGATGAACTGGGCAAACGTGGCGCACGGGTCGAGTTTGATGTCGTCTCCAATCCCGAGTTCCTCAAGGAAGGCGATGCGGTGCAGGATTGTATGCGCCCGGACCGTATCGTTATCGGCGCCGACGACGCGCGTGCGGTCGATGCGTTGAAAAGGCTTTACGCGCCTTTCAACCGCAATCACGAGCGCATCGTGCTGATGGACGTGCGTTCCGCGGAACTGACCAAGTACGCCGCCAATGCGATGCTGGCGACCAAGATCAGTTTCATGAACGAGATCGCGAACATCGCCGAGCAGGTCGGTGCGGATGTCGAGCATGTGCGGCGCGGCATCGGCTCCGATCCGCGCATCGGTTACCACTTCATCTATCCCGGCGCCGGCTATGGCGGCTCGTGCTTCCCCAAGGATGTGAAGGCGCTTGAACACACCGCGCGCACGCATGCCTGCGAGCCGCGCCTGCTGAACGCGGTGGAGGCTGTGAACACGGCGCAAAAGCGCCGGCTGTTCGCGCTGATCCAGCGGCATTTCGGCGCTTCGCTGCGCGGACGCACCCTTGCGTTATGGGGGCTGGCTTTCAAACCCAATACCGACGACATGCGTGAAGCCCCCAGCCGTGTGTTGATGGAGCAACTGTGGGAAGCCGGCGTCAGCGTGCGTGCTCACGATCCCGAAGCCGCCGCGGAAGCGCGGCGCATCTATGGTGAGCGCGCGGATCTGATTCTGTGCGATACGCATTACGCCGCGCTGGACGGCGCCGACGCACTGGCCGTGGTAACGGAATGGAAGGCGTTCCGCAGTCCGGATTTCGAGCGAATCCGCGCGATGCTGCGCGAGCCGGTGATTTTCGACGGCCGCAACCTCTTCGATCCGGACGCCGTGGAATCGGCGGGACTGGCGTATTACGGCATCGGCCGTGGCCGCAGTGTGGAGCGTTTTCGGCGATGAGCGCGCTGGAAGACCGTCTGACCGAGTTGGAAGTGCGGCTCGCCTTCACTGAGGATGCGGTGACCTCGTTGAGCGAAACCGTTGCGGCGCACGATCGCCTGCTGCACGATCTGCGCGCGACGCTGGAGCGTGTGCGCAACGATCTGGTCATGGTGCGCGGATCGCTGGCGCACGATGCGCGCGATGAACCGCCGCCACCGCATTATTGATGGAGTGCGCCGCCGCGAGCGTGAAGTTTCCTGGTAACCCTCATGTCCGAATCCCTGCGCGATCAGTTGTTGAAAGCCGGCTTTGCTCCCAAGCCCAAGCAGGAGGCGCGTGTCCGTCCGCCGCAACGCCCGCAGCGGGAGAAACCGACACAGCATCCGCCACGCCGCGAAGCGCCGGATATCGATCTGGCCAAAGCCTATGCGCTGCGTGACAAGAGCGAACGCCAGGCCCGCGAGCACGAGCAGCGCGAAGCGGAGCAGCGCGCCCGCGAGAAGAGAGAACGCAAGCAGAAACTCGGTGCGCTGCTTGGCAAGGCCGCGCTCAACGATGTCAATGCGGACATCGCGCGCCATTTCCCGCATGCGAAGAAGATTCGCCGCATCTACGTGACGGCCGGGCAGTTGCCCCAACTCAATGGCGGCGAACTGGCGGTCGTCCAGTATGCGGGACGCTATCTGCTGGTGAGGCGCGAAACGGCGCTTGCGGCGCAGGCGATCGATGCCGATGCACTGGTGTTGTTGTGCGATCCCAACGCTGCGGACGAGGATGGCGTCCCCGCCGATTTGATCTGGTGAGGGCGCGGCCGTGCGGTGCTGGAGTTTGCGCAGAACAACGTAGAATAGGACGTTCTTTACGCTGGAATCCTGATGACTGCGCGAATCCTGGACGGCCGCCGTATCGCCGACGACGTGCTCGATGAAGTGGCCGCGCGCGTACGTGCGCGCGTCGCTGCGGGCAAACGCGCGCCGGGACTGGCGGTGATTCTGGTCGGTGCGGATCCCGCATCCGCCGTGTACGTGCGCAACAAGCGCCGCGCCTGCGCACAGGTGGGGTTGCGTTCGCTGGATTTCGATCTGCCGGCCACGACCAGCGCGGCCGAACTGGCGGCGTTGATCCAGCGCCTGAACGCGGACCCGGAAGTCCACGGGATTTTGTTGCAACTGCCATTGCCGCCGGGATTCGAGGCGACCGCGCTGATCGACCGTATCGATCCGCGCAAGGATGTGGACGGCTTTCAGGCGCAGAATGTCGGACGCCTCGCGCTGCGCCAGCGCGGACTGCGCCCGTGCACGCCCAAGGGTGTGATGACCTTGCTGGCGCACACGGATCGTCCGGTGCGCGGGAGCAAGGCGGTGGTGATCGGCGTATCGAATCACGTTGGGCGGCCGCTGATTCTGGAATTGCTGCTTGCCGGCTGCACGACGACCAGTTGCCATCGTTTCACTGCCGATCTGGAGGCCGAGGTACGGCAGGCGGATATTCTCGTCGTCGCCGCCGGCAAACCCGGTCTGGTGAAGGGCGCGTGGATCAAGCCCGGTGCGGTGGTCATCGATGTCGGCATCAACCGCCTCGACGACGGACGGCTGGTCGGCGATGTGGAATTCGCACCGGCCGCGGCGCGTGCATCGTGGATCACGCCGGTGCCCGGCGGTGTGGGGCCGATGACCGTTGCGACGCTGATGGAAAACACCCTGGAAGCCGCCGAAAATTTCTTCGATTGATTCAGCCGTAACATTTTTCGTGAAGTCTTGAGCATGCCGATATCCTTCTCCATCCGCGTTTTCACTCCAATCCTGTGCGCAGCGGCGATCGCACTGGGCGGCTGTGCCACTGTGGTCAACCACACGAGCCAGAAGTTCGCCGACGATCTCAGTGCCGGCATCCTGGATCAGGACGATGTCACGCTCGCACACGAGGGAATTCCCTCGTGGCTGCTGTTGGTGGATGGTCTGATTCAGGGCGATCCGAACAATGCGGGTCTGTTGCTGGCCGGCGCGCGGCTTTATGGCGCCTATACCGGTGGCTTCGTCGACGACCCGCAGCGCGCGGATCGTCTGTCGGCGCGCAGTTTCGGTTATGCCAAACGCGCAGCCTGCATCGGCATGGCCGGCTTGTGCCACCAACTCGATGCGCCGTTCGATGCGTTCCAGAGCGAGGTCGGCAAGGCCGGCGTCAAGGATGTACCGCTCATGTACGCGCTGGCGACGGCATGGGCCGGACGCATCCAGGCCACCAGCGGCGACTGGAAGGCGATTGCCGACATTCCGAAAGTGCAGGCGCTCATCGAGCGCGTCGTCGCGCTCGATCCGGATCACGCCAAGGGTGAGCCGTACATGTATCTGGGCGTGCTCGCCACGCTGCGTCCGGCTTCGCTCGGCGGCCAGCCGGAGCAGGGCAGGGCGGATTTCGAGAAAGCCCTTGCATTGTCTGCTGGCAAGAACCAGATGGTGCGCGTGCTCTACGCGCAGCACTATGCGCGTTTGGTGTTCGATAAGGAATTGCATGACAAACTGCTCAACGAGGTACTGGCCGCCGATCCGCACGCGCCGGGCCTGACGCTGATCAACGTGCTGGCGCAACAGCGTGCGCGTGCGTTGTTGGCTTCCGGCAAAGACTACTTTTGAAACCCCCTCCTCTTACCCCTTTCCCGCAAGGGAGGGTTTGGGTGGGGATGGTGTTGATTCGACCATTCTTTCATCCTCCAGCGCGGCATATGACCCGCCACGACCGTTGGGGAGAGGGCACGCCGCTCACACTACGGAAACACGACCCATGAATATATTCAGCAAAAGCTTCCTGACCCTCGCCCTTGGCCTGGCCGCCGCTTCGGCGCAAGCCGCCGCCACGATCAAGATCGCCACGATCGCGCCGGATGGCACCGCATGGATGAAAGAGATGCGCGCCACTGGCGATACGATCAAAACGAAGACGGCTGGGCGCGTCGAGATCAAGTTCTATCCCGGCGGCGTGATGGGCGACGACGCCACCGTGCTGCGCAAGATCAAGATCGGCCAGTTGCAAGGTGGTGCTTTTACCGGCGGCGAGGCGGCGATCCTCACCAAGGATGCACAGGTCTACAGCCTGCCGTTCACGTTCCGCAGCGAAGCGGACATCGACAAGGTGCGCGCCAAGCTCGATCCGCTGCTCAAGCAGGCGTTCGCCAAAGCCGGCTTCGAGCTGCTTGGCATCAGCGGCGGTGGTTTCGCCTATCTGATGAGCACGCGCGATATTCACACGCGCGAGGATCTGAAAACAGCCAAGGCGTGGGTGCCGTTGGGCGACAAGGTGTCCGAACTGGCGTTCAAGACCAGCGGCGTGACGCCGATTCCGCTGGCGCTGTCGGATGTCTACACCAGTCTGCAGACGGGTTTGATCGATACGGCCGCGAACACGACCTCCGGTGCGATCGCGTTTCAGTGGCATACCAAGGTGAAGCATGTCGTGGATTTGCCGCTCTCGTATGTGGTGGGTCTATTGGTGGTGGATAAGAAGTCGTTCGATGCACTGAGTCCGGAAGATCAAAAGACCGTCGAAAGCGAATTCGGCGCCGGTTTCGTACGCCTGGACAAGAGCAATCGCGCCGACAACACAGCGGCACGCGAGGCGCTCAAGCAAGCGGGCGTCGCTTTCACCGTGGTCTCGCCCGCCGATGCCAAAAACTGGGAATCGATCGGCACCGAGGTGTTCAGCCAGATGGCGAGCCTGGGCGAACTGTCGCCGGAAATGCTGGCGGCGCTGAAATCCGCGCTGGCCGATGCGCACGGCGGGGCCGCGCAGTGAGTGTATCGGGCGCTGTGCGCTGGCTCGATCGCATCGAAACCGGTCTGATCGCGCTCTTGGTATTGGCGATGGTGCTGCTGGCGGGTGCGCAGATTCTGCTGCGCAACCTGTTCGAGACGGGATTGACCTGGGTCGATCCCCTGCTGCGCGCGATGGTGTTGTGGGCCGCGATGCTCGGTGCGCTCGCGGCGGCACGCGATGACAAGCACATCGGGCTGGATCTCTTGACTCACTTCGTGCATGGTCGCACGCGGCTCGTGTTGCGCGTGGTGAGCCTCGCGTTTGCGGCCTGCATCAGCGCGGCGCTGGCCTGGTTCGGCGTCGGCCTGATTCAACTGGATTATGGTTCCGATGCGGCGACGGCCGGCATACCGAACTGGCTGCTCGAAGCCATCATTCCGGTCGGTTTCGCGCTGCTCGCGTTACGCTTTGCGCTGCGCGCATGCACACCGCCGCGCAATGCCGCGCCGGCTCTCTCCCCCGAACTGCCATGATGCTGCTCGCGGGTTTGTTGTTGCTGGTACTGGCGGTCATCGGCGCGCCGCTGTTCGCGCTGATCGCCGCCGTCGCGCTGCTGGGCTTCCATGCGGCAGGGCAGGACGGCGTCGCCGTCGCGGTCGAGTTCTATCGGCTGGCCGACATGCCGGCGTTGATCGCCATTCCGCTGTTCACGCTGGCCGGCTATCTGCTCGCCGAAAGCCGCGCGCCGCAGCGCATGGTGCGCATGACGAACGCACTGCTGGGCTGGATGCCGGGGGGGCTGGCCATCGTCGCCGTGATCGCCTGCGCGATGTTCACCGCGTTCACCGGCGCCACCGGCGTGACCATCGTGGCGCTGGGTGCGGTACTGTACCCGGCGCTCCTGCAACAGAAATACGGCGAAAAGTTCTCGCTCGGCCTGCTGACCGCCTCGGGCAGTCTCGGGCTGATTTTGGTGCCGTCGATGCCGCTGATTCTGTATGGCGTCGTCGCCCAGCAATTCCATACCACGCCGCCGGTCACGATCGATGCGCTGTTCAAGGCGGGCATTTTGCCGTGCGCGCTGATGGTGCTGCTGCTGGGCATCTACAGCGTGTGGCACGCGCGCAAAGTGGGCGTCACGCACGAACGCGTCAGCGGCCGCGAACTGCTCGCCGCCCTGCGCGGCGCAGCGTGGGAGATTCCGCTGCCGTTCGTGATCCTCGGCGGCATCTATTCCGGCAAACTCGCCGCCTCCGAAGCGGCGGCCGCGACCGCGCTGTACGTGCTCATCGTGACCGTGCTGATCCGCCGTGAAATCCCACTCGTGAAGCTGCCGAAGATCGCGCGCGAAGCGATGCTGCTGGTCGGCGCGATCCTCATCATCCTAGGTTTTTCGCTCGCCCTGACCAACTGGCTGATCGACGCGGAAGTACCGGAAAAACTCTTTGCCGCGATCCAGGGCAGTATCGCCAGCCGCGGCGCGTTCCTGCTCGTGCTGACTGTGTGCCGGCTCATATTCGGCATGCTGCTGGAAGGCTTTCCCGCGATCATCATTCTGGTGCCGCTGGTACTGCCGGTGGCGCTGCATTACGACGTGGACCCGGTGCATCTGGGCATCATGTTCCTGGCCAACCTTCAACTCGGGATTTTCCTGCCGCCGGTCGGCATGAATCTGTTCATCGCCAGCATGCGCTTCGACAAACCAGTCGTGACACTGGTGCGCGCGAGTTTGCCGTTCTTCCTGATCCTGTTCGCGGCGGTGCTGGCGATCACCTACTGGCCGGAACTGTCGCTGGTGCTGGTACGCTGATCCGGTCGAATTTGTGTGCGTAGCGTAAAACTGGTCGCTCCAGCAAGCGCCATGCCACTTCCGCAACCGCGAACGTGGTGACAAATACCGCGCCAGCCAGCGACCAACCGCTTAGTGACGTCACCTTTGACAGAGTCGCCAGCACACAAAAATGCCAGAGATAAACACCGTAACTCAGGTCGCCGGCGTGGTCGAGCAGCCGGCCGAATCGGGTGTCGGATCGAAACGGTAGCAGTGCACAGCCAAGGACCAGTGCCAATGCGGCGCTGGCGATCCACGTGCGCATGGTGATGGCATAGAACGGATACTGCCAGATGCTTCCGTCGATGACTTGCCGCGTGATCGTAGGGGACGTACATAGTAGGCCAGTCAATCCCACCACGATCAGTGCGATACACGCTGTGCGGCCCAGTCGTTCGAGGCTCCCGCGCCTGACTGCGATCGTCGCGGCGACGCCCAAGCCGAAGCTGTCGAGCATTCCCGGGGTTTGGTAAACGGCATGCAGGAATATGGCGGGGTCGTTCGAGCCTGCCATCGCCACGGCGAAGTAAGCACAGGTGCGAAATGTCAGCGCGACAGCCACGGCCATGCCAGCGACGCGCAAAGCCGATTGCCGGACGAGCCACGGCGTGACCAGCAGCAGAATCATATAGAGCTGGATTTCCACCGCCAGCGACCAGCTCGGTGGATTGATCGATATGAGCGTACTCCTCCAGAAATTGTGGATGAAGGCGAGATGCGAAAACACTTGCAGTATGCGGTCGTCGCCCAAAACCGGGGCTGTATCAACTGCCAACAAGCAAACGAGCCCCGTCAACAAGTACAGTGGCACGATGCGCGCTAAACGATGGCGGACAAACTTGGCGCGGAATGCGGTGCCATCGTTTTCGATGCCCGTCAGAGCGGATTGGCCGACGACAAATCCGCTGATCACAAAGAAAATGTCGAGACCAACCCAGCCTCCTTGTACCAGGATCAACGGACCGGGCAGGAACACGCGATCCCAACCGGCATATCCCATGGCGTGAAACAGCATGACGCCGATCGCCGCGCAGGCGCGCAGTGGATTCAGTCCTGGGAAATGACGTGCGTTACTGCACATGCTCATCCGTACTACTAACAAACAGGGCTAATCTATCACGTCAACTTAGTGTTGGAAATAGAGAGATGGTGCGTAAAATTTATTGAGATAGCCTATGGTAACGTATCAAACCGTTATTACCCGGTAAAGCCGACGATACCAGCATACGGTTAATGATAATCACATGTTTATCGAAGCGGTGTTATGGATTGGCCGCAGTAGAGCGCTTCAACGTATAAAATATCCGGCGGCTTGCAAAGAGAGTTGGATAGAAATGCGGAGAAGAAATGAAGCAATGCGGGCTAATTTTTTCGATTATGCAGTTACTATATGCCAAGGGTGGAACAAGACGAAGGGCTGATCCAGAATGCTTAGAAAGTACGAGTGGGAAGATCAGAATCAGGATCAGCCATTTGTTGAATTGGGCAATCACCGGAAGATGGTGAAAAAAGGTGGTGAAAAAAGTAACGGGGCCGTATCAGCGACCCCGTCCCATAGAACCGCTTTGAGCAGTCACCAATTTAAAAATACAATGCGGCAACCGTCAAAAGTAAAGTTCCCTACAGGCGAAATTATTCTACTCTTGGGTTCCATATAGTCATCCACCCTCCCATGTTGGGAGCGCTATCCTGTCGTGTCATCTCTAATGACCACTCAACACCAGATACAGTAATTGGATTTGGAAGAGAACCTATGCTATTTAAACCCCATGCCTGTTTTCTTGCAAAACAGGATATCAGACCATAAAGATCGATATCATAAGAGACAGGATTTGCATTATTTCCAAGATAAGTTGCTGTAAAAGAAAGGCCGGAATTAATTGGGTTACTTGGAGTTATGGTTCCTGGGCATGTTTCATTCACGCTAGTTTGATCTTGACCTTGACCGGCCTCAGGGTAAGCCCGCCAGAATGAAATTACTCCACCTGGGTAATAAAATGAATTTTTGAAGTTCCAATTCCACCACAGTTTGGGCATAAAGTCATATCGTAACTTATTGTTTCCTAATTGAAGACCGATCATTCTTTTGATGTTATCACTCCATCCACTAATGGATATATATACCCAAGATGCAGCAAGTGACGATTTATCAAAATCAAAAATAGAAGCGCTAAATTTCAAATGAGGTCTATAATTTACAGAGGTATCCATTATGGCGATAGCTTTGGCATTTCCATGAGCTGAATTGGCGCCAAAACCAATATAAGGAATGCAATATGTTGGGATTGGCTTATTGTTTCCGATGCCTGTAATCAGGCTGACAACATTGTAATTACCTATTTTGGGATCTGACTGTGTAGTTACGCGATTAATACTTACGGCTATCCCAGTGTTGCCTGGTGTAACAATAGGTAAACTTTGAACGCCGGGACCAGAACCGCATTCTGGAAAATCGAGAAATTCTGAATTAACGTTAACCAGCCAGTGAGGGCTGCCTGCTGTATATCCAGGAGAAGAATACCAATTTGCGTTTTTAGTAACTAAGGGTGGATACGCAGGTCCACCGGGAACACCATAACAGGGAGAGCTTTTACCGACAGGCGGAGTACCGTTAGGCGTTGCTCCACCACTTACTATCTGATCGGGCTGATCGAGGCCTGAGCTCCCTGTATATATGCATGGCCCAAAGGATATGGGGGTGGTACTGGATGGTTGATCAGAACGCCATGTTCCATTATTTAGTTGTTGATCCCATAAACCATAAGCGTGGCTACTAGTTGTGGTAATACTTACAGTATCGATAAGCACTGCTGTATTATAATAGCCGCTTAAGATCTTTATGGGGTGATAGCCGGCATAAGTCACTGGTGCTAGTTTTATGCTATAAATTTCATAATAACCAAATGGTGGTATAATCCAATTGGTAGGGTACGCCTTCCCCTCAGGGCTTGCTAAATGAAACAGCTGTTGTCCATTATCGACTATAACAGTTAAATATTGTACTGCAGAGCCGTTGATCGCACTTTGTGTTGCCTGAAATGTCAGTATTGCTTCCGAAGCGGGAGTCAGATAGACTGTTTGTTCTAGGCTGCCTCCGTTTCCCAAATAAGCGACGTGGTTGCCATCTGGAACTTCGGGAGCGCCACTTGTGATAAACGCGTCATAAAAGCTTGATCCTGATATCCCTGCAGTTCCTGAAAATGTCCAGCCATAGTTTGGTGTTTCGAAACTGCCATTGACAATAGTTTGTGCCTGGCAAATTAGAGGGAACATGGCTGCTATAATAAATAGCGCCACAATCGTTCTAAACGTTTTCATGGTTTCTATTTCCTGGTTAGGTGTAACATGGTTGAGGAATTCGCCATTTCCTTGGCTAGCGCCTTTTCAGGCGAGTCCCATCCCAACGTCTGCCACGTGTTGAGCAGACGCGCGATGTCGCTGAGTTAAGTTGGAGTGACCGTGGACAGGTCTATACCTTATAGACAGAAATTGGCATAGCAGCCCATTGATATTTTTGTTGTTGCCATAGCGCATACGAATCGGCAAACCCGATGTCGATATTCAGTCGCTGGGGCAATTCGGTGTGACAGGAGGTCGTTTTGCAGCCGCAATCGTAGGTCAGGCTCTCGCACAGGAAACGTCGGCAGTTTCTTCATCATCTGGTGCATGAAACCTTACCAAGCATTCTGCGCCACGTGGTCGTTTATACGGGACAATCATCAAGCGCGTGTTGCGTTGGATCAAGATGATGAAATCCCTCCCAGTGATCGGGAAGCTGGTATTTCCAATCGAGGGTGATGCGCAATGGGCAGTGCTTCGCGAGACAAAGTAACAAGCTCGCTTGTCCATAGCCGAACCTCGTCCGCGCAATAGCTTGCACGCAGACTGCTTACATTTTGATACTGGGTCATGACCATGGCATATTCTTCGAAATTGAGATGGGCGTCACGGAATATCATACTTTAATACATTTAGTTGTATTTTTGAATTCATAATTATGAAAAAGTTTGTAAAAAAACTTATTGAAATAACATTTTTGTAAAAAGATGAAAATAAATTCTGTCAAAAGTGAGGCTGTATGGAGACTAAAGCGTGGCAGCGAACGTTTCCATTCGTTCGATCACATCGCCGACTTCGATCAGATCCATCACGCCGCGATGTTCGAGTTTGGTTCCCCACGGCAGCGCGGCGGCGGGTTTCCGGCGGTATTTGCGGGCGGCGTCGTCGTAGCGATCCACGCACCAGCGGCGATCCGAGTACGGCCCGGATCGCGCGGGATTGCTGGCCGCATGCAAGCCGAGCACGGGCGTGCCGACCGCGTTCGCCATGTGCATCGGTCCCGAGTCCGGGCACAGCACGAGGCTGGCGCGCTGCAGCAGCGCGAGCAGTTGTTTCAGCGTGTCCTTGCCGATCAGATCGAGCGGCCGCGTTTTCATCTGCGCGAGGATCGCATTGCCGAACTCGCGCTCGTAGGCGCCAGGTCCTCCGCACAGTACGACGCGCCAGCCCAGCGTCAATGCGGCGTGGTCCATGACGGCGGCATAGCGTTGCGTGTGCCAGTTGCGCAGCGGATGGCTGGATACCGGACTCACCAGCAGGGTGGGCGTGTCGCCGGGCAGATGGGCCTGTGCGAATGCCTGCGCTTGGTCGGGAATCGGGATGTCCCAGCGCACCTGCGTCTGCTTCAGGCCGAGCGGTTCGAGAAAGCTCGCCATCGCATCCAGCACATGTTCGCCGTGGCGCGCCGGAATGCGGCAGTTCACGAACAGGCCGTGCATATCCTTCGCACGTGCGCGGTCGTAACCGATGCGCAGCGGCGCCTTCACGGCCAGGCTGAGCAGGTTCGAACGCAGCGCCACCTGCATGTGCAGCAGTGCATCGAAGGTGCGTCCGGCGAGTTTCGCGTGCACATCGCGGTAGGCGGCACGGCCGGCCTGTTTGTCGAACACGATGAATTCCACGCCGGGCAGGTCGCCGATGAGGCGCTGTTCGAGTTTACCGATCAGCCAGGTCAGATGCGTACGCGGCCAGTGCTGTTGTACCGTGCGCACCAGCGGCACCACATGGGTGACATCGCCGATCGCCGACGTGCGCAGCAGACACAGGGAAGCCGGTTCGGTGCCGGGCGTTGCATCGGGTTTCATCGGCGCTTGCTACCATCTGGAAGTGGACAGTGGGAAACTTCTGAATAAGCAGTAGTAGTTTATTCAGAGGCTCCCGCGATGGTGTGAAGAAAATACAATCTACAACGTCGTTTTCGCGAAAGCGTTCCCTATTTCGTCAATCCGGCTTTCGCGGAAATGACGAGGGGGAGGAGTTTTGGCGTGCCTTCTCTGGTTGCCGGAGCGCGCGCGGCCCTCAAAGCCTGCCGCCGAGGCGCTTGTGATCGAAGGCCGCGTGGCGGGAAGGGCGGGAGAGGGTAAGTCTTTCATCATCCGCGGCGGCGCAAACCGCCATGAACGCTGGCAGAGGCATGATCAATACGCAAGTCCAATTCACAGCATCCGGTGCCATCATGTTCGACCGTGCGTTGGGCTTTGTGCCGGATGATGCGTGGTTCGATGCGCCGTGCCGGTCGTCGGCGAGTTCCGGCGATGCGTCGTGCGGCGGACGCGGTGGCGTGGTCTTTATCGATACGCCGCTGGGCGTAGGCGTGCTGCGCCACTATCACCGCGGCGGTCTGGCCGCGCGGATCAGCGCGGATCAGTATGTGTGGTTAGGCGCGCGGCGCACACGCGCATTCCGCGAGTTTCATCTGCTGGCGAAGTTGATCCAGGCCGGGCTGCCGGTTCCGGCGCCGGTCGCGGCGCGCTATGTACGCCACGGTTTGCAATACCGCGCGGACCTGGTCACACGCAGGATCGATGCGGCGCGCACGCTCGCCGAGCGCCTTGCCCAGGGCACACTTGATCCGGCGCTGGCGCACGCGATCGGCCGCACTATCGCGTTGTTCCATGCGGCCGGCGTCTGGCATGCGGATCTGAACGCACACAACATCCTCACCGGCGCCGGCGATGCGGTTTGGCTGATCGACTTCGATCGCGGCCGTTTTCGCAAGCCGCGACTGGCGTGGCAGCAGGCCAATCTGACGCGCCTGCGTCGTTCGCTCGACAAGCTCGGCGCGTCCGGCCAAGCGGATTTCGACGCGGCGTTCTGGCATCCGCTCCTGGCCGCGTATCACCGGGCGTTATCGCTGGGCGAGGTGGCCACGCAAGCCGGCGGAACGTGCCCATGAACTTCGCGCTGCGTTTTCTCGGTGTCGGCAATGCACAGGCGCCGGAACTGGGCTCGGCCTGCGGCGTGATCGAATGCGACGGTACGCCGGTGCTGATGATCGACTGCGGCGCAGAAGCGTTGTCGGCGTATCTGGAGCATTACGCGATGCCGCCGCCGGCGATCTACATCACGCACACGCATATGGATCATGTGGCCGGATTGGAGCGCCTGTTCCACACGATCTACTTCGATCCGCGCTGGCGCGGCGCGGTGCGGCTCTATGCACATGCGGCGATCGTCCCGTTGTTGCAGGCGCGCGTGGCGGACCATCCGCAAGTGCTTGCCGAAGGCGGTGCGAATTTCTGGGATGCGTTCCATCTGATTCCGGTTTCACGCGGTTTCTGGTGCGACGGCCTGTGGTTCGATGTGTTCGCGACGCGCCATCACGCGCCGGGCACCTCCTTCGGCCTCGTGCTCGAAGGCAGCCTGGTATGGACCGGCGATACGCGGCCAGTGCCGGAAATGCTCGCCACGCACGCCGCACACGGCGAAATCATCGCGCACGATTGCGCGCTGGTCGGCAATCCTTCACATACCGGAGTCGACGATCTGGCACGCGAATATCCGGCGCAGTGGCGCGAGCGTTTCATGCTGTATCACTATGCCAGCGAAGCGGATGCGCGCGCGATGGAAGCGCGTGGCTACCCTGTCGCCCGACAGGGAGACGTGGTGGCGCTGGCGCCACCGCGCAGCCCGCCATGCGGCCGTGCGTCGCTTGGAAAGGCGCCCCGCTTGTTCGGCGCGTTGCCCGACTACTTGGCAGGCTGCGCGGAGCAACGCGGGCCATGAATAATATAAGGATAGGTTCCATGCCAATCCCGCTGCGATCGGATGCGTCGCTGCCGTGCGATCTGCGCGGCCGTGCGCTGACCGACTTGCGCATCTCGGTGATCGACCGCTGTAATTTCCGCTGCCCGTACTGCATGCCGGAAGACCAGTATCCGCGCGATCACGAATTCTTGAGCAAGCCCGAGCGTCTGCGTTTCGAGGAGATCGAACGTCTTGCGGCGGTGTTCGCCAGCCTTGGCGTGCGCAAGCTGCGGCTGACCGGCGGCGAGCCTTTGCTGCGTCGCGATCTGCCTGAACTCGTGCGCAGGCTCGCGCGGATTCCGCAGATCGACGATCTTGCGTTGACCACCAACGGCAGCCAGCTCGCCGGGCAGGCCGATGCCTTGCGCGCGGCCGGTCTCAAGCGCATCACGCTGAGCGTGGATACGCTCGATGCGGGCACGTTTGGCACGATGTCCGGCGGCCGCGGCGATGTCGCGACCGTGCTGTGTGCCATCGATGCCGCCCAGCGCGCGGGGTTCGCACCGCTCAAGATCAACTGCGTCGTCATGCGCGGCGTCAACGATACGCAGGTACTGGATCTGCTCGAACATTTCCGCGGCAGCGGTCATATCGTGCGCTTCATCGAATACATGGATGTCGGTACCTGCAACGACTGGCGCCTGGATCGCGTGGTGCCGAGTGCCGAATTGCGCGCGCGCATTCACGCACGCTGGCCGCTGCTCGCGCTCACGCCGAACTATGGCAGCGAGGTCGCGCAGCGATTCACCTTCGCCGATGGCGCCGGCGAGATCGGTTTCATCAGTTCGGTCACCGAACCCTTCTGCGGCGCCTGCGCGCGCGCGGCTATCGGCCGACGGCCGGCTGTATACCTGCCTGTTCGCGAACGCGGGACACAATCTGCGTGGCCCCCTGCGCGCCGGCGCCAGCGACGCGGAACTCTCCGGTCTGATCCGTGCGGTGTGGCAGGCGCGTGAGGATCGTTACAGCGAAATCCGCAGCGCGGCAACGCCGGCTGCGCGCGATCATATCGAGATGTATGCGATTGGAGGGTAGGGTGAAAGAGCAGGGAGTGGGGAGTAGGGAGCAGGGGAAAAGCACGCTTTTCTCTTCTCTGCCCTTGTGGCAGAGGGGTGGGGGAGGGGGTGTTTCTTTCATCATCTTGGGCGGTGCAAACCATCATGATCGTTAGCGTGAAAGCCGGGGTTCGAGATTCGGAAAAGTGCGCTTTCATCCCCGCGAAGGCGGGAATCCATGGACGTTGCTCTTGCTTTGCGAGGCACGGAAAAGCGAAAGTCCATGGATTCCCGCTAAAAGCACGCGGGAATGACGAGGTAGGAGATGTTTGTGCGGGAACGGCGAGCGTTTCTTTCATCATCTTGGGCGGTGCAAACCATCATGATTGCTAGGGTGACAAAGACCACGCTCAGTCACGTCGATGCAGACGGCAGGCCGCGCATGGTGGATGTCGGCGCGAAACCGGCCACGCGGCGCACGGCGGTCGCCGAAGCACGCGTGCGCTTTCCGGCCGATGTCGCGCGCGCGCTGCGCGAGCAGGGCCTGCGCTCAAAAAAAGGCCCGATTCTCGATACCGCGATCATCGCCGGCACCATGGCCGCAAAGCGCACGCATGAGCTGATTCCGTTCTGCCATCCGCTGGCGATCGAGAACTGCCGGATTCAGATCGACTTCGCTACCGAGTCGGAATTGGCGATCCGCTGCACGGTGGCGATCACGCACAAGACCGGCGTCGAGATGGAAGCGCTCACCGGCGCCGGCATCGCGGCACTGACGATCTACGACATGTGCAAGGCGCTATCGCACGAAATCGTTATCGACGGTCTGCGGTTGATCGAGAAAAGCGGCGGCAAGCACCGGGTGCGCAAGGGCAGGGGCGTCGCATGAATTATCGGTTGCTGTATTTCGCCAGCCTCGCCGACCGCGCGGGCCGCAGCGAGGAAACACGGACAAGCAACGCGCGCACGCCGCGCGAGCTTTATACGGAGGTCGCCGCCGCGCATGGTTTCACGATGTCCGCGGACCGCCTGCGCGTGGCCGTGAACGATACGCTCGTCGGCTGGGAACACCCGCTGGCAGACCGCGACGAAGTGGTGTTTGTGCCGCCGGTGTCGGGTGGGTGAGCCACCGCGCTCATGCGATGCCATCAGGCATCGCATGCGGTGGCGAACGCCCGAGGCAGGAGCCGAGGGCAGGGTTGCCGTTGGCGAGCGCAGGATGCGCGAGTTTGGCAACAGCCACAGCGCTCATGCGCTGCCATCAGGCATCGCATGCGGTGGTGAATGCAACACGCGCGCCGGCCAGGGATTGCGCTCATCCTTGAGCCACATCAGCGTATCGGCCCAGAAGCTGGTGGTATGGTCAGCGTGGAAAAGATCGAAATGGCCGATACGCTGGCGGCCATAATCGCTCGGCTCGATCCGCACCGCCGTGCGTGGCGCCTGGGCGTAGTATCGAAGTGTGCGCTGGATGGCCGGCACGGTACCGAATTCGTCGTCCGATACGGCAACGGCAAGGATCGGCGCCGTCACCGCCGCCATCCGTGAGAGAACGGCCTGTCTCTCACTGCGTGGGTGGCTGCGCTCGAAACGCGGGCCGCGAAAGCTCCATTCGTTGGCAACGCTGGCGGGTAAATCCTCCAGCCAGCCGAGCTTGCGGCCGGGAAAATAGCCATGGATCAGGGTGGCGGCCGGCATGAGAATGTGCCATTTCAAAAACAGGCCAAGCCGTTGCCGTGGCGCATAGTCGCCCCACCAGGCGAATTGCGCGCCGACCGTCAGCATCCGATCGATGAGTGGCGCGCTGGTGGCCAGGCCCGGCAAGAAACCACCAATACTGTGTCCCACCACGAGCAGCGGTCCGGTGGCCCGGCGACCACGCGCGAAGCGCAGGACGGCATCGAAATCGTATTGACCCCAGTCCTGCCAACGATAGCCGCAACCGCGCAGACGATCCGGCCGCGACAGGCCGATCCCGCGATAGTCATAGGTGAGCACGTCGAACCCGTGGCCAGCCAGGAAACGGGCATAGCGGTGATAGTAGCGGGCGAGAACTCCGGTGGCAGGATTGATGATGAGCGTGCCGGCGGTGCCGCCGTCCGGCGCCAGCCATAGATGCCCGCCGAGCGTGATGCCATCCCGGCAAGGAATCTGGATGGCCGATACAGTCACAGCGGGGGGATACAACGCAGTCTCATCCATGCACGGTATGATAGGCGATAGGTCAATTCCGCCGTCTCGCCCATTCGGCACGGCGGTCGGATCGGGCAATGAAGCGTTTTTCCCTCAGCGAAATCCCCATCGACGTCGCCCCTGAACGTGGCGCGCTCGGCCACGCCTCGGCCGGGGGCTATGTGAGCTTCGAAGGTTGGGTGCGCGATCAC
>JAISPQ010000100.1 GCA_031274955.1 Rhodanobacter sp. | reverse complement strand
TCGTGACTGGTCAGTTCCTCGGGCGCGCCGTTGATGTCGGTGTGGAAGTAGAAGATCTGTTTTTCGCTGATCTCCTTTTGGTCTTTGCCGTGTTCTATGCGGGCCAGCGGCGCGTAGCTATCCTGATCCTCATAAACCGTGGTGGTGACTCTGGCTCCGCGCTCCTCCTGGATCAGCCGCATCCCGCTCCAGTTGAACCACGTCGTTCCAAAGCGCGTGGTCTTGCCGATTCTGCGCCCCACTGCATCGTAATGGTAGCGCACATGCTGCGTGCTGACCCTGGGTTGTTCCGTGGTGCTGGCGATCAGTTGGTTTTCGCTGTTCCACTTGAGCTTTAACGTTTGCCGCTTTCCTGATTGCTTTCTGGTGACACGCCCAAGGCCGTCGTACTCATAGCGAATGTCCTGCCACACGCGCACGCGGTTTCTTTCCACGCGCCCGGTGCTGGCGGTGTCGGCAAAGCCCGGAGCGCTGGGCAAGGCGTTGTCGGCATCGTCCCAGCGGAAGTACTCTTCCTTGCCGGGTTTCTGTTGCGGCGCTTCTCCGCGGCTATGCCACAGCGGATCGTTGCGCGCGTGTTGCGCCGTGCCAGCCTCTATGTTGCGGCTGCTCAGGATGCGCCCGGTGGCGTCGTGCGCATAGTGCTGTTCGCCCAGCAGCCGGTCGCGCCTTTGTTGCAGATGGCCCAGCCCGTCGTAGCGCCAGCCCTTGAGCAGCACGTCGCTGTTTTGCGGGCGGCTGAGCGCTTGCCACTCGTTGGCCTGGCGTTCTTGTTCGCTGCCGGCGCTGTAACTTTGCTCATGGAGATACCCGCGCCGTTTGCCGTAGCCCGTGCGCGCGCTCCAGTGCCGCAGCGTGCGCCCCATCGGGTCCAGTTGCCATTGCGTGTCAATGCTGCCTTGCGTGCGCTGGATTTCGCGGTGCAGCGGGTCGCGATCGATGTCGCTGATGACCTGCCCGTCGACGTTGATCTGGTGCAGGTGGCCCGATCCGTAATACAGGTAGTTGAGCTTTTGTCCGCCCGGTAGCGTGGTGGCGGTGGTATTGCACAGTGGTTCGCGCTCGCAAGTGATGCGCGCCCGCGAAAAGAGGAATGGTTAAAGAACGAATGGGGCCGGCGATGCTGCTGGATAAGTTGTAGGTCGATTTTGCTCACTCCAACCTACACGGATTTATGCGATTCTAATCAGCAGAACGTTCTTTTAATTTTTCGACAAGGTATTCAGGGACTTTGGTATTTAGATCTGATGTGCAGTATGCACGGGCATGGGAACAAAGATACTTTCCATTCACCATATCGTATTGCCTGATTGCATCTGGCCAGGCAAAAGCTCCAGGGCTAGACCTATCTACAATCTTCCCTGTTTCAGAATTTATAAAAAATAATTTTTTCGCTCCTTTTTTGAATATTTTATAAACTGTCTTTACATAGGTATCCATGCTTGGTTCTTTGTCAGTATGATATGATGCCGCAAATCTGCCACTTCTAAACCCAGGGGGATCATAATCCTCTTCTTTTGATCTTGAATATTGAATGATTCCAGGTCCAATAACATGGCCCTCATAATACCCATGTACTGATTTATTTACATGATAGGATCGATAACGCTCCAAAGGTGTAACTGATTTATTCAATAACGCGCATTCGTTCCATCGAGAGGTACAATCCGCAATGGATTTTCTAATGACCGGTTCCGATGTCTCCCAGCAATCAAGATCAATAAATGTCATTTCAGGCAAAGCCTGGAGGAGTTGCTTCGAAAATTCCCGTTCATCTTCTTTTGTCATGAAAATTTCTAGGGTTGGCATTCTCAATGTACTTACCATGACGTTTTCCTTATCTGCGGCATACGGCTCCAGGTTACATTCCCGCCGTATTTAATGATCCTGATGCTGACGCAGCCCCTTTTTGAACAGTAATCACAATGGCGTCTGGATCGTCTTTACTGATTCTATTTGCATTATCCCATTCGCGTTGACTCATACCGTTGACTGGGCCTTTATCCACGGTTTGAACGTACACTTTCCTGCCTTGGGCGTCCGTGAAAGTCATATCAGCGTACGATCCGCCTTTAGTGCTTCCAGGGATCGGGGTTTTCGATGGAATATAAATTTCAGGTTTTTCTGTACCGCTACCATGTGGACCGCTATCTTGCTGTCTTCCGCCTGCGTCATGCGCGCTTCCCGGATTGTCCGTGAGGAATTGATCACGCACGGCATCCATGTCTTTTGGGTTGCTGCATTCCCCCGGCGGCACCACCCCCACGGATCAATCCACAGCGATGGATTCGACGCATACTGATAAAGAAAATAAACAAATTTTAGTCACTATTGAAATCTTCAACAAATTATCAAAATTTACTTAAAGATCAATTAGTTACTGTTGTTGCATTTTTATCTAACTCATGAACTAAATATATTTTCTCCTTAGCAATGCCGTTCTTTAGCTTCACACCTTGAACATCGCAGACATTTTAGCACCAGACCATCTTGGTCAGCGGTACCTTGTTCGAGAAGAGTGAACTGCCCCCGACCATCTGGTATCAAGCGCTGTATCTTCTGGCTTCGACCAAGACCAACCTGTCGGCACTGGAACTCAAACGACACCTCGGTGTGCGTTGGCGCACGGCGTAGCGGCTCAAACACGGCACAAGTTTTCTTCGCTCGTCACGGTTTTTCGAGGCCCCCATCCCCACTGCCACTGCGTGCCCGACACGAGGCCAAACCGGAAATAAGCATATGGGCATATGCATATGCCGACATGTCCTTTCACATAGCCCCCTGACACGGGTACCTTGACTGTTTAGAAGTATAGACGGCCAAAGGAATCCACGTGAACGCAGTCATCGCGACGGAAGATCGTCCGGCATCCATCAGCGGCGAAAAACTGGCTACGCTCGAACGGCTCGCCGAAGGCTTGAGCCCGGCGGGGCTGTATTGGATCGCCGCGTGGAGCGCGAACCGCGCCGAGCACCTGCAACGCGGTATCGTTCCTGCGCCGCCGCTCAAGGCCGCTGCCGAACGGCTGACCATTCTCTATGGCAGTCAAACCGGCCAGGCCAAGCGTGTCGCCGCCCAATTGAGTGCGCGTGCCGAGGCGGCGGGGTTGCCGGTGCGCTTGATGCGCGCCGATACCTATCCTCAGCGCGAGCTGGCGAAGGAAACGCGGCTGATCCTCGTCATCAGCACCCAGGGCGATGCCGAGCCACCGGACGATGCGCGCGGTCTGGTCGAGTTTTTGCTCGGCAAGCGTGCACCGAAGTTGCCTGCCCTGCGCTATGCCGTGCTGGGTCTGGGCGATTCCAGCTATCCGCAGTTCTGCGCCATCGGCCGTCAGCTCGACGCGCGCCTGGCCGAGCTTGGCGCTACGCGCTTCCTGCCGTTGGGCGAGGCGGACGTGGATGTGGACGCCGTGGCCACGCCGTGGTCGGAACGCGCCCTGGAACAAGCCAAGCAGTCGCTGGGCACAGCACAACCGACGGCGCGCGTTGCCGTGTTGCAGCCGGTGCCCAGCCGCGCGGCGTATTCGCGCGAGCATCCTTTCGCTGCGGCCGTGCTCGACAACCAGCGCATCGTGGCGCGTGATGCCGAGCGCGACGTGCGCCATGTGGAACTGTCTCTGGAAGGTTCCGGCCTCAGCTATGAACCCGGCGATGCCCTTGGCGTGTGGCCGCAAAACCCGCCGGCTCTGGTCGAGCAATGGCTGTCGCTGCTGCGGCTCGACGGTGAGGAGGCCGTGAAGCATGATGGACGTACCCTACCGCTGCGCCAGTGGTTGAGCCACGAGCGCGAGTTGACCCGTCTGAGTCGCCCATTGATCACCGCCTTGGCACAGGCGAGCGGCACCGATGAACTGGCGCGGCTGCTGCAGCCCGATCAGTCCGCCGCGTTGAACGCAGTGCTGGCGGATCACCAGCCGATCGACCTGTGGCGCCGTTATCAGGCGGCCTGGACGCCAGAGAAAATCGTCGCCACGCTGCGGCCGCTGGCGCCGCGTCTGTATTCGATTGCTTCCAGCCAGAAAGCCGTGGGTGATGAGGTGCATCTCACCGTGGCGCTGGTCGATTATCACGCGCATGGCGAACGTCACTGGGGTGCCGCCTCGTCGTTCATCGCGGCGGCCGAGGGTGAGCAACGGTTGCCGATCTTCATCGAGGAGAACGAGCGTTTCCGGCTGCCGCGCGATGACGCACGCGACATCATCATGATCGGTCCGGGCACTGGCGTGGCGCCTTTCCGCGCGTTCGTGCAGGAGCGCCGCGAAACCGGCGCGCGCGGACGCAACTGGCTGTTCTTCGGCAATCGTCATTTCACCAGCGAATTCCTCTACCAGATCGAGTGGCAGGCGGCATTGCGCGAGGGTTCGCTGCATCGTTTGGACCTGGCGTTCTCGCGCGATGATCAGGCCAAGGTCTATGTGCAGCAGCGTCTGCGCGAGCAAGGACGCGAACTGTATGCGTGGCTGCGCGAAGGCGCGCATCTGTATGTCTGCGGCGACGCCAGCCGGATGGCCAAGGACGTGCATGCGGCGCTGAT
>JAISPQ010000038.1 GCA_031274955.1 Rhodanobacter sp. | reverse complement strand
CGCTTGTGGATCGCGATCCTCGCCGCGCAGGCAATTCCATATGCCTCCGCGCTGATCGGCGCGTGGGTAGCGCACCGTTCGGGAGATGCGGTGGGTTGAATCCGGCTTTGCCTCAACCGCCTGCGGCCCGATGGTCACGCGTCATCCCTGCGTTTGAGGTTTCGCTTGAAAGAAAGAATCCATTCCAACCTGCCGCACTGCGCTCATCGCTGGGCGGCCTCCTCTTGCAGCATGTAAACCATGTCGAGCTCAGGACAGGGTTGGTCGAGCGCGGTAAGCGCCGCCGTGATCTGCCCGCGATGATGTGTGCCGTGGTTGAACACGTGCACCAGCGTGGCGGCAAACGGCGACGTGACGGACTGGCCGCGCGTGGAGGTGTAGCTCAACGCGCCATCAAAACGATCTGCCGGCCAGCTTTCGATCAACGGTTGCCAGCGCGCCGCGCCCGTCAGCAGACGCTCGGCCAGACGGGCGCGGTCGGGTTCTTCCTCGGCATTCAGCGCAATCCGGGGCGACACGCCTTGGGAGAAACGGCGAAACCACAGCAGATGCTCGCCTACCAGCAGGTGATTGAGTGTGCCGTGAATGCTGTTGAAGAACAGACCCATATCGCGGCGGTAGTCGGGATCGGACACGGCCGCCACGGTGCCGAGCAGACGCCGGGTGGCCCAGACGTTGTAGCGGGCCAGGGTACTGAAATGGACGAAAGGGTTCATGCAAATTTCCAATGAAGACGTTATGAGCACGCCGCAAGCGCCAGTTCTTGCAGTTTCAATACGGTGTTCCAGTTGCGCGCTGTGTTGCCAACGCCGATCAGTTTGTCGAAACGCTCGGCCATCTTCGATCGGCCGAAGCCGTGCGGCGTGTGGAGGTAGGCGGCGTCGCCCGCCACGGCAAACTGCTCGCCTTCCTTGGCGAGTGCTTGAATGGCGTTGATGGACGATGCTGGCGGCTTTTTCTCCAGCAGCGCAGCGTGCAGGTATTTCGGCGTAGCGGCGGCTTGCGGGAACGGGTTGTTGGCGATCAGCGCCGACCATTCGGCCAGCGTGGGCGCGTAAATGGCTTTGGTGAAGGCGAACTTTTCCGCCACGATGGCGGCTACCCGTTCGATGACCTGCTTGCGTTTCAGCGGACTGCGCAGCACGGCGTTGCCGCTGTTGATGTAGGTGGCGACGTTTTCAAAGCCCGCTGTGGTCAATGCTGCGCGCAAAGGCGCGGTCGGCAACTGGGTCGCGCCGCCGACGCCGCGAAACAACAGGATGTAAACCACGATCAGTGTCCCCACACGCGCAGGCCGCGATGTACGGCGAAGGCGTCATAGTCACAATCACTGTGCAGTAGCAGGTAGCCCCGCTCGATACAGAAGGCAGCGATCAGCACATCGATGGCGCTGCGTACGGTGATTCCCCGCGCACGCAGATGGCGGTAATGTTCGGAGGCGGTAAGCGCCATGTCTTCGTCGCTACAAGGTTCCACACTGAGGGTTTGCAGCAATTGGCGCGCCTGGCGCATGGCCCGCTCATCGCGAAAGCCGCGCAACACTTCATAAAGAACCAGATCGGGTACGACCAGGCGGGTATGTCCATCGTCCAGCAAGCGGCGCAATTCGTCGCGCGCGGCCGAGTCACGTGCGTTGAAGAAATCGATCCAGACGCTGGAGTCAACGACCAGCATGGCGCGGCGTCCCTTTCTTGCCGCCATCGCCGGAGACAACCGCCCCAGACCGGGCGCGCTTGCGTGGGATCGGTGTGTCTGCCTTCTTGACCTCATAGCGGGCGCGCGGCTCCTGCACCATCAGTGACTCGACTCGCTTCTCGGGCTCGTTCCGGACAGGCCGCGTCCAGTCAACGGAGTCATCGCCCTCCCATTTCAACTTGCCTTCCCACTTGAGGATCTCGCGGTACGCTGCCTGCCGCGCCAGCAGGCGCAAGCCAGCCTCCACCGTCTCTTTCTTGGTGGAATAAGGTCCGGCGTGCATGGCCTTGGTCAGCAATTCGTCGTCGATGTCGATATTGGTACGCATGATATGCATGAAGTAATGGATGTGTACACATTATACATCTTGTCGTGAAAGAGCAGGGAGCAGAGTTGAGGGAGCATGGAGCAGGGAGGGTCAGGCTAGGAGGGCTAGACTGTGGAGGGCCAAGCTTGAGTTCGCCGCGTGTACGCCACATCATGTATGCGTATCGCACCCTATCGGAGTCAGGTTTCATGATGCGCGTTCTTCTTTTCGTCGCCACCAACATCGCCGTTCTGGTGTTGCTGAACATCGTCCTGTTCATCGTGCAAGGCGTGTTCCATGTGCGGTTGGGCGGTTATTCCGGTCTGTTAGTGATAGCCGCCGTCATGGGCATGGGTGGCTCGTTCATTTCGCTGGCGATGTCCAAGTGGATCGCGCTGCGTACGACCGGCGCGCAGGTCATCCAACAGCCGCATAACGAGGCCGAACGCTGGTTGCTCGACACGGTGCGTAGTGAAGCGCAGAAGGCCGGTATCGGCATGCCGGATGTAGCGATCTACGATGCGCCGGACATGAATGCCTTCGCCACCGGCATGCGCCGCGATCATGCGCTGGTCGCGGTCAGTACCGGTCTGTTGCACAGCATGAATCGCGATCAGGTGCAGGCCGTGCTTGGCCACGAGATCACCCATGTCGCCAATGGCGACATGGTAACGATGGGCCTGATTCAAGGTGTGCTCAACACCTTCGTGATCTTCTTCGCCCGTGTCATTGGCTCGATCATCGACAACGCGCTCAGCGGCAATCGTCGGGAAGGCGAGGGTGGCGGTGTTTTCTACTTCATCATCGTGATGGTGTTGCAGACCATACTCGGAATCTTCGCTTCGATGATCGTGATGTGGTTTTCGCGTTGGCGCGAGTTCCGTGCCGATGCCGGCGGCGCGCGTCTGGGCGGTCGTGACAACATGGTCTCTGCATTGCAGTGTCTGGCCGGCAATCAGGGCGAAACGACGCTGCCCAAAGCGATCCAGGCGTTCGGCATTTCCGGTGCGGGCGGCATCAGCCGCCTGTTCATGAGTCACCCGCCGATCGAGGAGCGCATCGCGGCGTTGCGTACGATGTCGTCGTAATCGGCGCACAATCCAGCAGCAGCGATGCGTGTGGTTTTGCTGCTGTTTTTTTCTCGATCCATCGGGGCCGCATCGGAACACTGTACACTCCCGATAGAATCGCGCCATGTTCAGTTCTCTGCTCAAGCTCAAACCGCGCGATGTGCCGGTAAACGTCGCGCTGCGCAATAGTGTCTGCGTGGTACTGCCGCTTGCGCTGGGCGTGGCGACTGATCATGTCGGGATCGGCTTGGGTATCGCCTCGGGCGCGATGAACACGATGTCCCAGGATCAGCCCGGGCCATACCGGGCACGCATGCAGAGCATGTTGCTCACCGCGTTCGCGGCCGGTCTGTCGGGATTCGTCGGCGGTGTGCTCGGCGCTTATTCGGTACCGATGGTCATCGCCGCGCTGATCTGGGGCATTGGCGGTGGCATGTTCGTCGCGATCGGCCCCAATGCCGGCCGTGCCGGTCTGACCTGCATGATCATGCTGCTGATCCTCGGCTCCACTGCGCAGCCCATGCGCAGTGCGTTCAGTGCCGGCTTGCTCGTGTTCGCCGGCGGCGTACTGCAAATGCTGTTTTCCCTGGCTGCCTGGCCGTTGCATCGCTATGGACCCGAACGCAATGTGTTGGCACGTGTTTATCGCGAGCTTGCGGCCGTGGTGCACCGGCCATTCAATACCAGCCGGCACAACCTGGTACCCCCAGTGACACAAGCTCTGCTGGATGCCGAACAATTGCTGCATGGCCAATTTTGCGCATCCGGCGCGGCGATGGACGGTTTCCGCGTGCTTGCGCGCATCATCGAGCGCATACGGCTCGGGCTTTTTGCGATCGGCGATGTGATCGCCACATTGCCCGATCATGCCGTGAACGAAAGCGCGCAGGCCGATGCCGGTGCCCAGGCACGGCAAGCCCTGCTGCAACTGCGCGAATGCACCGCGCGGGTATTGGATGCTCTGGGCGATGCATTGCAGCGCAGCACCGATGCGCGGGCGGCCAGTGACGCGACCGAAGGCTTCAAGACGGCGCAGCGCATTCTGGAGGGTCTGTCCGCCGACGGCGATGAGGCCCTGCAACGCAAGCTCACCCTGGCGCTGACGCTGGCCCAGGCGCTGGGCGGTCAATTGCGCGCGGCAATACGCAATGTCGATTTGGCCGGCAGCAGGGGTGAGTTGCGTTCCGAGGAAATTGAGGCGGACTTGCCGGTGATGTTGCGTAGCAGTAATCCCTTTGCGACGCTGCGGGCGAATTTCCATCTACGCTCGGTAGCCTTGCGCCATGCCCTGCGCTGCGGCGCCTGTATGGCGCTGGCGGTTGCTGGGGAACGCTTTTTAGGCATGCCGCACGGTTTCTGGATTCCGATGACCGCGGCCATCGTACTCAAGCCTGATTTTGCCGGTACTTTCAATTTTGGTCTGTTGCGCGTTGTGGGTACATTGGCGGGCTTGCTGCTCACCTCGGTGATGGTGCAGTACGCCTTCGGCAATGTCTGGGTGCAACTGGTTTTGTTGGGCGCGTTGTGCATGGGGTTTCGCTTATTGACGACGATGAACTACGCACTGGGCGTCACGATGCTGACCGGCGAGATCGTCATTCTGCTGTCGTTCTACGGCATCTCTCCGGGCGAGACGATGTTCGATCGCGGCATCGCCACCGTCATCGGCAGTGCGCTGGCCCTGGTCGCCTATGTGGTGTGGCCCACCTGGGAACGCCCGCGCCTGGCGCTGGCCAACATGGTCGATGCATACAGAATATATTTCCGCGCGGTATTCGACGATGACGATCATGCGCGCCACGAAGCGCGCATCGCCGCACGCATCTCACGCACGAATGCGCTGGCTTCGGTCGAGCGCCTGCGTGGCGAACCCAGGGCGGGTCACAAACGCATCGCGTTGGCCGAAGGCGTGCTCGCCAACGCCAACCGGTTTGTACGCGCATGCATGGCGCTGGAGGCCGTATTGCACGACAATGCCGCACGTCCCGCATGGGCCCACGTCAACGTCTTTGTCGCGTGCGTGAACGATCAGCTTATCGCCATCGGCGAGAGCCTGCGGCATGAGCATCCCGTACAGACCCAAAATCTGCGCCAGTGCGAACGTGCGTTGGCCGGAGCCTTGGCCGGTATCACCGAAGGTAGCCAGCGCACTGTCGCTATCGCGCTGGGCGATGTCTGCGATCGCCTCACCGACTCGACCAATACGCTGGCGTATTTGCTCAATGAAACCAGCGATTGAACGGCAGGGTTGAAAGGTCAGACAGCCTCTGCGCGGTTCAAGGATTTCTCCGGCATTTGCAGGAAGTTGCCCTGTACGAAATCGACGCCGAAGCCGAACAGGAGCGACATGCTGGCCGCGTCTTCCACGGACTCGGCGATCGTGATTTTATTGGCTTGCCGGGCTTTCTCGCAAAGTTCCTTGATGTGTTCCTGGCTTTCCTTGTTTCTGGGCAGATCGAGCATGAAATGCCGGTCGATTTTCAGATAACGTGCTGGAATGTGTGTGAGTAGCTGGAACGAGTTCAAGCCGGAGCCGAATTGCTCCAGTGCGAATTCGCAGTGTAGTTGCTCGATGCCTTTGGCGAACGCATGCGCCGGTTTGAGGTTGGTCACCACATGGCTTTCGTGCATTTCGAATACGAGCGAATTGCCGCTCAGGTTCGCCGCCTTGAGTTGTTGTGCGATCCACGGCAGCAGAGTTTGGTCTTCGAGCGATTGCGGCGCCAGCTTGACGAAGAATAAGGTGCGCTGCCCGGCGCGCTCGCTTTTGGCGGCGGTGCGGATCGTGTGGGCGATCACCCAGCGATCGATCTCTGGCATTTTCCCATGGCGTTCGGCGATCGGTAGGAACTGGTTCGGTGGGATGTCTCCGCTGGGTCCGGCCATGTGCAGCAGAACCTCGAAGTAGTCGCCTTCGCTGCCGCACAGGCTGATGATCGATTGGTAATAAGGCACAAAGCGGTCATTCGCCAGCGCCGCATCGATCTGCGCCAGCCAATGACGTTCATTGGTTTGGGCCACTTTGTCCTCGGTGGCTGGATCGTTCAACTGTGTGCGATTGCCGCCCAAGGCTTGCGCGGTGCGCAGGGCCGACATGGCAAGGTTCATGACGTCCGAGGCATTGGTGTCTTTTTCACCGATCAGGGTACCACCGACACTGATCGTCAGAGAGATCGACTGTTTACCGGTTTCGAAGATGCGTTTGCTGAAAGTCTCGCGTAGCGTCTGCGTCAGTTGATGTGTCGCTTCGGCGCTGCGGCCCGTGGTCAGTACACCGAAGGTGAAGTCGGCGATACGTCCGACGATGTCCGCTTCGCCCACGTGCGCGCGCACTGCTGCGGCCAAATCTTTGAGCAGCACATCGGCGTTGCCGAAGCCGATCGTGTCTAGCACGCTCCTGAAATCGTCCGGCTCCAGCAGCAGCAGAGCCTGATCGTTTTTACCTTCTTTGGCCGCCAGAGCCACCGACTGTTCGATCGCCGTCACCATGTGGCGACGATTGAAAAGATCCGTCACCCGATCCTTTTCGATGCTGACGTCCGGCATCTGCGTGCGCAGCGTGATCTGCTGGCAGGGTTCGCTTTCGTAGCTGGCTGTGGTGAATTCCATAGTAACGTCAAACGTACTGCCGTCGCTGCGCTTGGCTCTCAGATCGATACATTGCGGCAGCTTTTCGTTCTTGTACAGTTGCTTAAGCAATGCCTTGAACTTGTCGAGGTCCTGGGCGGCGATCATATCCAGCAGAGAAATGCCTTCAAGTTCCTCAAAATCCTCGCAGCCGAATATCTCCAGATAAGCCTTGTTGGCGCGTACGTGCATGCCTTCGTGGATGAAGGCGATCGGATCTCGCGAAGAATCCAGCAGTGTATCGCAGCGGCGCTCGGATTCACGCAGGTTCGCTTCCAGACGGCGCACGTTGCGTCGCAGCATCAGTGCGCCGAACTCGCGCTTTATCACCAACAGCGTGTGATCCGTCGAGTTGCGCAGGAGCATGGGGGTACCGTCGCGATAAGCTGCGACGATGGCTTCCTCGGATAACGTATGGCCGACGACGATAAGCGCTATGTCGCGACCGCTGCGCGCGACTGCAACACGCACCTGCGACATCGTCATCCCTTGGCAGGCAAGGTCCACCACGATCAGGTCTGGAATCTGCTGCTCCAGCGCCGCTTCAAGTTCCTCTTCGTTGCTTGCGCGTGCTGGGCGCACTGCGATGCCGCCATTGCGCAAAACGCTGATGAACTGTTCAGCGTCTTCGGCGGAATCATTGATCAGCAGCAACTTGATGGGGATATCATCGAATTGGGTCACTGGAATCTCCACAAAGCGTGTATAGGGAGTGGAACAGCCGTGCGGTAAGCGGTACTTGGCATAGTCCAATCGCCGTGTCATCGCATGCAAGGACCGAGGTCACATTTCATGGGCTATTTATATTCCACGCATTGCATTACCGGAAATTGCGAATTCAAAGGCGTGGGAGATCACACTTTGTGCACTATTGATGGGACCATGTTTTCCGGTAAGACACACAGTGCGGCTGCGCTATGCTACGCGTTACGTGGATCAGCGCCTTGCCGTGTTGATCCGCGAGCGATGCGTTCGTGGATCGCATTATCAGGTTGTTTCTCAACCCTCTGATAGAGGGCGTTTGCCAGACTCGCCGGTCGCTTCGCGGACCAGCTTGGGGACGAGGTATCCGGGTAGTCGGGCGCGCAGGGTATCGATGAGTTTTCGTGCGAGTGCATCATCGACCTCGAAATGCGCCGCGCCGGAAACGCGATCGAGTTGATGCAGGTAGTACGGCAGCACCTGCGCTTGCGCAAGCCGCTCGGACAGTTCACACAGCGTGTCGGCAGTGTCGTTGACGCCGCGCAGGAGCACGGCCTGGTTGAGCAGCGTGGCGCCGGCGTCGCGCAGCCCGGCGCAGGCAGTTTGGACGGAAACGTCGATCTCGGCGGGATGGTTCGCGTGCAGCACGATGATGCGCTGCAGCGGCAATCCGCGCAGCCAGGCCAACAAATCCGCATCCACGCGCTCGGGCAGCACGACGGGTAACCGCGTATGGATGCGCAGGCGCCGGATATGCGCAATCCTTGCCAGAGCGTCGGTCAATTCGGCCAGTTTCGCGGTCGATAGCGCGAGCGGATCGCCGCCGGAAAGAATCACTTCGCTGATCGACGGATCGGTGCGCAGGTATTCGAGCGCATCCGTCCATCGGTTCGCGGCTGCGGTCTCCTGGGCATACGGGAAGTGCCGACGGAAACAATAGCGGCAATGGACAGCGCAGGATCCGGTGGCGATCAAGAGCGCGCGTCCATGGTACTTGTGCAGTACGCCATTGCCTGCCCGCGCGGCCAGATCGCCGACCGCATCGTGCGTGAAGCCGGGCACTTCGTCCCGTTCCGCGGCTTGCGGCAACACTTGCAACAGCAGCGGATCGCGCGGGTCGCCGCGCCGCATGCGTGCCACGAAACCACGCGGAACGCGCAGCGGAAATCCTGTATCTGCACCAGTCGGAAGCGTGGACGCATGGCGCGACAGATCGAGCAGGCGCAGCAGTTCGTGCGGATCGGTGATGGCGTCCCGCCACGCCTGCTGCCAGCGGATGGGCTGCGTCGGGGCACGGTTAGCGGGTATCATAGACAGCTTAAATCCGATCCGTTCGATCATAACCTTTTATTCTAGCGGCTTTCCCCGAGCCCGCTTGGCAACCCTTGATTCGACAGGAGCTTTGCATGGCCAGCTATGGCATGAACGATGTGAAAAACGGCCAGAAAATTATCGTGGACAGCTACCCGTGCACGATCGTCGATACCGAATACATCAAGCCCGGCAAGGGGCAGGCATTTACGCGGGTGAAATACCGCAACCTCAAGACCGGTCGCACCGTCGAAATGACGATGAAGTCGACCGATTCGGTGGACGCCGCCGATGTCATCGATACGGATATGGAATTCCTGTATTCCGACGGCGAGTTCTGGCACTTCATGCACCCGGATACGCACGAGCAGATCGCGGCCGACCGCGCCGCGATGGCCGATGCGGAGAAGTGGCTGAAGGGCAACGAGAGCTGCATCGTCACGTTGTGGAACGGCGCTCCCCTGGTCGTCACGCCGCCGATCTTCGTAGAACTGGAAATCACCGAAACCGATCCTGGCGTGCGCGGCGATACCTCCGGCGGCGGCGGCAAGCCGGCCAAGCTGGAAACCGGCGCGGTCGTGCGCGTGCCCCTGTTCGTTGCGCAAGGCGAGAAGATCAAGGTGGATACGCGCACGGGCGAATACATGTCGCGCGTGAAGTGACGAGCCGGTTCACGCACGGCGCGCACGGGCTTGCGTATCGTTGCCTTCCCGGCAGGGTTCGGGGAAGGCAGCGAGCGAGCCGTGCTATCCGCCGGAATGTCTTATGACCGACGTGCAGACTCCCATCGACCTCCTGATCGAACCGCGCTGGCTCGTGCCGGTCGAGCCGCACGGTGTCGTACTGGAGCGTCACGCCGTCGCGATCGATGCGGATCGCATCGTTGCCGTGCTCTGCGTCGAGGAAGCCGATGCGCGTTTCGCGCCGCGCGAGCGTGTCGTGCTGAGCGAGCATGCGTTGATTCCGGGGTTGGTCAATGCGCATACGCACAATCCGATGACGCTGATGCGCGGCCTCGCGGACGATCTGCCGCTGATGCGCTGGTTGCAGGAACATATCTGGCCGGCCGAAGCGAAGGTGGTCGGTGCGGAATTCGTGCGCGATGGTGTGGAACTGGCGATCGCCGAAATGCTGCGCGGTGGTACCACCTGCTGCAACGAAAACTATTTTGTCCCCGACGTGCAGGCCGCGACCTATCGCCGCCTCGGCTTTCGTGCGATGGTCGGCCTGCCGATCATCGAGTTCCCCAGCGCATGGGCGCGCAGCCGCGACGAGTATTTCGACAAGGGACTGGCCGTGCGCGACGAGTTCAAGGGTGAGGCGCTGGTCGATACCTGCTTCGGGCCGCATGCTCCGTACAGCGTGTCCGACGCCAGTTTCGCACGTGTCCGCGTGCTGGCGGACGAACTGAACATGCCGGTGCATCTGCACCTGCATGAGACCGCGCGCGAGATCGAAGACGCCCGGCGCGAGCATGGCGTGCGGCCGTTCGCGCGCATGCAATCGCTCGGATTGGTCAACGACCACCTGATCGTCGCGCATATGTGCCATCTCACCGATGCCGAAATTGCAGCCTGTGCGGAAGCCGGTGTAGCGGTTGTGCATTGCGCGGAATCGAATCTCAAACTGGCCTCGGGCTTGTGTCCGGTCGAGAAACTGCGGTGCGCCGGTGTGAACATTGCGCTGGGCACCGATGGGTGCGCCAGCAACAACGATCTGGACATGT
Source organism: Rhodanobacter sp. (assembly GCA_031274955.1). Classification (GTDB taxonomy): domain Bacteria; phylum Pseudomonadota; class Gammaproteobacteria; order Xanthomonadales; family Rhodanobacteraceae; genus Dokdonella_A. Next base: position 5,651 of record JAISPQ010000038.1, on the reverse strand, counting down.
TCGGCGAGATGCGCACCGCGGCCTTGCTCGCGAAAGCTGTCGCCAATGATGCCGGTGCGTTCGATGCGGCGAACACACTGCGCGCAGCCACGCTGGGTGGCGCGTGTGCGCTGGGTTGGGGGGAGCGGATCGGATCGATCCAAGCAGGCAAGCAGGCCGACCTCGCCGCGATCCGGCTCGACGATATCGAAACGCAACCCCTGTATGGTGTGGTTTCGCAGCTTGTCTACGCCGCATCGCGCCACCAAGTCAGCGATGTATGGATCGCCGGCCGTCGCAAACTGCGCGAACGTGTGTTGGTTGATTTGGATACGGATGTCTTGCGTGCCAGCGCGCGGCGCTGGCGGGAACGAATAGCTACTATTTAACGATAGACGAAGGTGATGCTCATGAAGATGGTGAAGTGGATACTCGTACCGATGTTGCTGTTGCCCTGTTTCACGCAGGCTGCGGAAGCCCAATGGTGGGGCGGCGAAACCCAGGAAGACGGCAAGCCCGTCACCCTGCGCGCGCTCACCAGCCTGCCCGATGAGGACACGCGCGTGAAGCACACGTGGAGCGTCGTCATTATCTGGACGTATGCCGCGCAAGACGATGGCAAGCCCACGCCCGAGGATGCCAAAAAGATGTCCATGTTCGAGGAGGCCGTGCAGAAGCAACTCGAAGGCGATGGGTCTGCGATCAAAGCGATCATACGCACCGGCAACGGCACGCGGCAGTGGACCTACTACGTCACCGATCTGGGCAGGGCGCAGGGTGTGCTCAGCAAGGAAATGAACGAGTTCAAGGGTGAAAAAATCGATCTGCGCTTCCGTCCCGATTCGGCATGGAAGACGCTGTCCGATGTGTTGCAGAAGGAAGGCAAGTGATTGCAGCGAACGTCGATCCGGCCGAGACAGCCCGCTTCGACCGCCTGGCGGCGAGTTGGTGGGATGCGGACGGTGAATCGCGTCCGCTGCACGATCTCAATCCGCTGCGTCTGGCGTACATCGCCGAACACGCACGACTCAAGGGCGCGTGCGCACTCGATGTGGGATGCGGCGGCGGATTGCTGAGCGAGGCGCTCGCGCGCGCCAGCGCGAAGGTGACTGCGATCGATTTGGCGCCGAAGGTACTGGATGTCGCACGCCTGCATTTATACGAGAGCGGCCTGGACGTGGATTACCGCGAAACCAGCGTCGAATCGCTGGCGCGCGAGATGCCCGTGCAGTTCGATGTCATTACGTGCATGGAATTGCTCGAACATGTGCCCGATCCCTCCAGCGTGATCGGCGCTTGCGCGACCTTGCTCAGACCCGGCGGCCAGCTGTTCCTGTCCACGCTCAACCGCACGCCGCTCGCGTTCGCCGCGGCGATCATCGGCGCGGAGCATGTCCTGCGCCTGTTACCGCGCGGCACGCATCACTATGCGCAATTCCTGAAGCCCAGCGAACTCGCAGCGGCGCTGCGCGCGGCTGGACTTGCGATCGACGATCTGCGCGGTATCGCCTACAACCCGTTCACGCGCACAGCGCGGTTCGATACCAACGTGGACGTGAATTATCTGCTGTGCGCGAGCAAGCCGGCATGAGCCCGGCAACACCGCGTGCGGTGTTCTTCGATCTGGACGGAACGCTGGTGGATTCTGCCCCCGATCTGATCGCTGCCGTGCAGGGGCTGTGCGGTGAACTGGGCGCTCCACCACCGGATATGCAAGCCGTACGCAAGGTCGTCTCGGCCGGTGGCCGCGCGATGCTGCACAAGGGCTTGCCCGGTGCGGACGATGCGATGATCGACCAGTGGCTGCCGCGTTTCCTCGATCTGTATGCGGCGCAGATGACCGTGCATACACGCCTGTACGATGGCATGACCGAAGTGCTGGATCTGCTGCATGAGCACGGTATCGCGTGGGGTATCGTCACCAACAAGCCGGGCTGGCTGGCACGCCCGATGCTCGCACGGATGGAATTCAGTGTGCGCTGCACGGCGCTGGTCACCGGCGATTGTCTGCCGGTGCGCAAGCCCGACCCCGCGCCGCTCCTGCGTGCCTGCGAACTGGCGAAGGTGGACGCCGCACACAGCGTGTTCGTCGGCGACGATCTGCGCGATGTGCAGACCGGCCATGCCGCGGGCATCCGCACACTTGTGGCCGGCTGGGGTTATCTCGACGGTGACGATCCGCATACCTGGGGCGCCGATCGGGTGCTCGACAGGCCGTGCGCATTGCCGTCCGCGCTCGGGATTGATGGGGGTAGGGAGCAGGGCTGAGGGAGTAGGGAGTAGGGAAAAACAAAAGTGTCACAACATGGAGGCTTTTGTTCTTTCCCTACTCCCTGCTTCCTACTGGTTCAAACAGGTTTCGGCATGCATGAAGCGCCCAACAATACTCCACTAGCCAGCTTCGAAGCGAAGTGGAATGCGGCGCGGCCGGAATTGGCGCTGGCGTTGAAGTTTGTCGCGCCGCCGATACGGCGCGCGCGTATGGTATTCGCATGCCTTGCGCACGAACTCGAACACGCCGCATTTGGCGTTCGTGAAGCGCAACCGGCGGTTGTGAAGCTGCAATGGTGGGCCGACGAATTCGCGCACGCCGCACGCAGCCAAGCGCGCCATCCGTTGACGCAAGCATTGCTGGAACAAACACATCTTGCGGTGATTCCGCTAACGCACTGGCTCGATGTGGTACGCGGCGCGCTCGCTCAGCGTGATCGCGACCCTGCGGTGGATACCGAAGCTTTGTTGGCGGCTTATGCGGAACTGTACGGCCCGCTGGCCGCGATCGAGGCGATGCTGTTCCCGTCGATCGATGCCACGGCGGCCGCACGTGCGCGCAGCCTATCGCGCGCATTACGTGAAACGGCCGGTTTGTCCGTCACACTGCGCGATGGCCGCGTGCCGGTACCGCTGGATGTGTTGGCACGGCATCGTCTGGCGCGCGGTGATCTTGCGCAGACTTGCGATCGGCAGGCGAGCGCGCTGCGCGAATGGCTGGCGTGGCTGGCTGAGGAGTGTCAGCGTGCTGGCCGCGCATCGGTATCGCCCGGCGTGCTCGCGCAAGCCGGCTTGGGCGCCGACACTTGGCGCGCACAGACAGCCGCGCGTGCGGCCGATCCCATCACCACGCTGGACATGTTGTTCCGGCGCTTGTCCTTGCGCACGGTCTGGGCGGCGTGGCGCGCCGGACGGCGTTCACCGGCATAATGGCGCGTGCAATGGATTTCTGAACAGGTTCTTGAGATGTCATCCCAGCCCACTATCCGAACAATGCCCGATATCGCCAATCAAACGCAGCGCGATCATGCCGGTGTGCTCGACTGGGTCGGCATGGATCGCATCGAAATGCCGATCTTGCTCGCGGACGCCGGTGGACAAGCGCAGCGTGTGAGCGCGCGTGTCGCTGCCTATGTGAATCTCCACCGCACCGATGTGCGCGGCATCCACATGTCGCGTTTGTATCTGCACGTGGATCGGCATCTGTCTTGCGAGCCGCTGACGCCGGCCTCGCTGCGGCGTTTGCTGCGCGATTTTCTCGATTCGCATGTCGGTCTTTCCGATCGTGCGATGCTGCGCGTGCGCTTCGACCATCTGCTGCGCCGGCGCGCACTGGCGAGTGAGAACAGCGGCTGGCGTGCGTATCCGGTCGAAATCGCCGCACACATGGAAAGTGGGCAGTTCACCGTCGAGGCCGCCGTGGAAGTGCAGTATTCGAGCACTTGCCCAGCATCGGCGGCGTTGTCGCGCCAGTTGATCCGAGAACGTTTCGAAATGGACTTCGCCGATCGCGCAAGCATTGATCGCGAATCGGTGCGGGCGTGGCTCGACGATGGTGAGGGTTTCGTCGCCACGCCGCATGCGCAACGCAGCGTAGCGAAGGTCCGCGTGAAGCTCGTGCCGGGCTTCGATTTTCCATTCACCGACATCATCAATGGTGTGGAAGACGCATTGCAGACGCCGGTGCAAACCGTGGTCAAACGCGAGGACGAGCAGGCGTTCGCATTGCGCAACGGGCGGAACCTGATGTTCTGCGAGGATGCCGCGCGGCGCATCCGGCATGTGCTGGATGCCGACGAGCGGATCGCCGATTTCTGGCTGCGCGCGGAGCACTGCGAGAGCCTGCATCCGCACGATGCGGTTGCGGTGGTGACTAAAGGTGTTGTCGGCGGTTATCGAGCCATCGACATGTTTTGAGAGGAGGGAAGAACTCAGATTCGATGCCGCGACGTTGCAGCCAGGCAACGACGCTCGAGCGTGTAACGATGGCGCGTCTGGGGTTGGAAAAGAATGTGAAACCGGGACGGTCATAGTCAAGGCTGCATCCGATAACCAACATGGAAAGTGACACGGCAATGTCCAATCCGTTTTTCGATCAGCCAATCCTGAACTCGCCCTACGCGCCTCCTGCGCGTCATTGGGAGTTGGATGCCAGCGGTCAGCCCACGCAGGTCATCAAGGAGTCTCGCCGTCGGGCCGACTTCATTACCCCGATCCCCAAACCCCGCAAGCAAAAAGGCGCGGCGGATCAGGCTTCCCTTGTCTTCCACAAAGGAAAAGGACTCTCCACCGAGAAGCAGCAGTACGATCACACCGCCGTCATCAATGCGGTGCGCGCGGAAGTGGATAAGTGGCGGATGTTGCCTCCATCCGCGTGGCGCGTCACGCCGGAAACCGCGCGCCTGTTGCAACACTGGCGCAACCATCCGTTTTCCGGCATCCGTCCGTTCTTCTGTCAGGTCGAAGCGGTGGAAACCGCCATCTGGCTCACCGAGGTCGCCCCGCAACTGGGCAAGAACGGTCAACGCTTTCTCGATCATCTCGCCAAAGCCAACACGGAGGCCAACCACGAACTAACCCGTCTTGCGCTGAAACTCGCCACCGGCGCGGGCAAGACCACCGTCATGGCCATGCTCATCGCGTGGCAGACCATCAATGCCGTGCGCCGCCCCAACAGCCAGAAATTCACGCGCGGTTTTCTCATCGTCGCGCCGGGCCTGACGATCAAGGATCGCCTGCGCGTGCTGCTGCCTAACGACACGGAAAGCTACTACGCCAACCGCGAGCTGGTACCCGGCGACATGCTGGCCGACATCGCTCACGCGCGCATCGTCATCACCAACTATCACGCCTTCCGCCTGCGCGAGCGGTTCGACGTCTCCAGCGGCGGCCGCCGCCTGCTGCAAGGGCGCGGTGGCGAGGCATTGCAGACGCTGGAAACCGAAGGCCAGATGCTGCAACGTGTGCTGCCGGAATTGATGGGCCTGAAGAACATTCTTGCCATCAACGACGAAGCCCACCACTGCTACCGCGAAAAGCCGCCCGGCCAGGGCGAGGAAGACGAGGAAGGCGAAGACCTCAAGGGCGACGACCGCAAGGAAGCGCAGGAGAACAACGAAGCCGCGCGCCTGTGGATTTCCGGCCTCGAAGCGGTGAACCGCAAGCTCGGCCTGGCGCGCGTGTTCGATCTTTCCGCCACACCGTTTTTTCTGCGCGGATCAGGCTATGCCGAAGGCACCCTGTTCCCATGGACGATGAGCGACTTCTCGCTGATGGACGCCATCGAATGCGGCATCGTCAAACTGCCGCGCGTGCCGGTGGCCGACAACATCCCCGGCAACGAAGTGCCGGTCTATCGGGAACTGTGGAAGCACATCGGCAAGCGGATGCCGAAGAAGGGG
>JAISPQ010000233.1 GCA_031274955.1 Rhodanobacter sp. | reverse complement strand
AAAAACCCGCTGGCCTGAACGCATTGCGCGCGCGCATTGAATGCGCCGGCCGCGATCCCATATAATTCGCCGACCAGCATTTCTTCTCCGGGGGTGACATGGCTTCGACGGGGATATCGAACTCGCTTGGTGCATGTCGAGGGGGCAGCTTTCCTCGCTAATCCAGCCGCAAACTTTTAGTTGCCAACGACGACAACTACGCTCTGGCCGCTTAAGGCCTAGCCCCGAACCCGCTTGTGTCCGTGCTCGCCGGTGTAGGGTCACTATCACGGAATCGCTTTCGCCCGCCGTCAGTCGGTCGATCGCCAACTCGCAACTGACTGGTCCTGCGGTGCGCTTCGCACGCCGTGTTGCCGCGGGACGAGACTAAACGGCGAGCTATGCATGTAGAGCCAGGGACGTAGTATCTTCGGACGCGGGTTCAATTCCCGCCACCTCCACCATTTCGCTTCATCATTCCCGCACAAGCGGGAATGATGAAGCAGGGCGAGAGACGAGGGGAAAATCAAGAGCTTCCACCCCGCAATGTTTTTTCTCGGGCCTTGTCCCTGTTTTTTCCGCTTGCGCCCCTCGCGTTGCGCCTTCATGCTATGCCTACCGGCATCGAACCTGGGTGGAATATGAAGATGGCAGCGACAAGTGCATCCCCATCCGGCAGGCTCGGTCGAAACTCAAAGAAAACATGATCGAATTCGGACACGGTCCCCATATCGGCTTGCGCCGCGAACACAACGAAGACACTTACTATGCCGATGCGGATATCGGCCTCTGGTTGGTGACTGACGGCATGGGCGGTCACGCTCACGGCGAGGTGGCGAGCGCACTGGCGCGCGATACGGTCGTGCGCGAGATCGCTGCCGGCCGCGATCTGTTGCGCGCGGTGCAGTGCGCGAATGCCGACATCCTGCAGGTTTCCACGCGGCGCGCCGAAGCTCTGCCCATGGGCACCACGATCGTCGCGCTGCACGTTATCGGCTCCGAATACGAAGCCTGCTGGGTCGGCGATAGCCGTATCTATGTCTGGAACGGCGAGCTCAAGCAGATTTCCCAGGATCATTCCTATGTGCAGGAATTGATCCGCCAAGGCGCCATTACTCCGGAACAGGCGCGCACCCATCCTCACCGCAACGTCATCACCCAGGCCCTCGGCGTCACCGATGCGCAAAGCCTGCGTGTGGAAACGCTGCGCGGCACGCTCGCTCCGGGGATGCAGGTGCTGCTGTGCTCGGACGGATTGACCGAAGAAGTCAACGACAAGCAGATTTCCGCGATTCTCGCGCGCGAAGATCTGTCGGCGCAGGAATGCGTGGATCACCTCATTCTCGCCGCGCTCGACGACGGCGGATCGGACAACGTCACCGCGCTCCTTATGCGCATTCGTTGACGCTCGCTTCGATCAGTCGCGCAGCCAGCGGCACTTCTCCTTGCTCACCTTGTCGATCGCGGCCAGCCGGGTTGCGTGCGCCGCCAGTTCCGCCGCGTCGGCGCGACGGACGCGGACTGCGGCATCTATGATCGTGTCGACCGCGGCGCGAACCCGCTCCTTCGCCGGCTCGTTGTGCAGGCCCAAGCCAAGATCGCCCTGCCCCGCGGTCATCGCGAGATAGACATCGGCGAGCAATTGCGCGTCGAGCAATGCGCCATGCAGATGGCGATGGCTGTTGTCGACGCCGAGCCGCTTGCACAGCGCATCCAGGTTGTTCTTCTGCCCCGGATACTTTTCCCGCGCCAACAGCAGAGTATCGAGCACGCTGACGCGCTCGGCCAGCCGCACCGGCTGGTGCAGACGCGCGAATTCGGCTTCGAGAAAACCCATGTCGAAGCTCGCGTTGTGCGCGATCAACTCGGCGCCATCGATGAAAGCGAGAAACTCGTCGGCGACATCGGCGAAGCAAGGTTTGTCGGCGAGCAAATCGTCGGTGATGCCGCTGACCTCGGTGGCGCCTTCGTCCATCGCCCGCTGCGGATTGAGGTAGCGATGGAATTCGCGCCCGGTCGGACGGCGTTCGAGCAATTCCACGCAACCGATCTCGACGATGCGATGGCCTTTGTTGACTTCCAGCCCCGTCGTTTCCGTATCGAGTACGATCTGCCTCATGGTTTTCCTGCCTGCGCCGTCAGCGCTTCGCTGCGCGCGCGTTGATCGACGCGCTCGTTTTCCTCGTGACCGCTGTGCCCTCGGGTCCAATGCCATTGCACTTCGTGCGGAGCGACCGCGGCGACCAGCCGTTCCCACAGATCCTGATTTTTCACCGGCTGCTTGTCCGTGGTGCGCCAGCCATTCGCGCGCCAGCGCGGCACCCAGGTTTCGATGCCGTTTTTCACGTATTGCGAATCGGTGGTCAGGCGCACCGGCGATGGCCGCTTGAGCGCCTCCAGCGCGCCGATCGCCGCCATCAGCTCCATGCGGTTGTTCGTGGTTTCGCCGGCATTGCCGCTGATCCACTTTTCCACTTTTTTATAACGCAACAATGCCGCCCAGCCTCCCGGTCCCGGATTGCCCAGGCAAGCGCCATCGGTAAACGCTTCGACCAGCGCGCGATCGCTCATGCGCATTCCCGGTGCGCTCCGGGCACGAGTTGCGGATTGCGCGCAAGCTCCCGCGCATCGCGCCGCGGCCGCAACGGGGTGAGCGCGCTGCGTCGTTTGCGCGCAAGCAGCAGCCAGCTTCCGCGCAGCCGCGCCAGCATGGACGCGCGGTATCCGTTATCCGCTTCCGCCACGAGCGTGGAGCTTGGCCGCGCCCAAGGCGACAAGGCGCCGAAATAGCGCGTCTGCAATACGTCCATGCCCTGCCCGCCGATCGCGGCGGCACTGCTACGCGCGGAGCGGATGCCGATCGGCAAGCCCGTTCGCCGCGCCGTCATTTGCAGCCAGGGCCGCCACAGACTCAGAGGATTGAAGCCAAACACGAGCAGCACGCCTTCGGGCGCCAACACGCGCGCGATTTCATGCGCGCACGGCGCCGGGTCGTCGAGGCGTTCGAACAGGTGTT
>JAISPQ010000215.1 GCA_031274955.1 Rhodanobacter sp. | reverse complement strand
CCTTGGGCGCCTCGACCGCAGCATAGGTTTCACCGGCCGGCACCGCATAACCTTCGGAGAATAGCTTGAAGTGGTGGATCAGCGCTTCCATGTCGTTTTTCATCTCGACACGCTGCGGCGGCGCGACCTTGAAATTACGCGCCATTACCGGGCCCGGATTCGCACGCAGCCAGTCCACGCACTGCTTGATGATGCGGTTCGACTGGCGCATCTCCTCGACGCGTATGAGGTAACGATCGTAGCAATCGCCGTGCGTGCCGACCGGAATGTCGAAATCGACCTCGGCGTACTTCGCATAGGGTTGTTTCTTGCGCAGATCCCACTCGATGCCCGAGCCGCGCAACATCGGGCCGGACATGCCCCAGGCGAGCGCCTGTTCGGGCGAGACGATACCGATATCGACCGTGCGCTGTTTCCAGATGCGGTTGTCGGTGAGCAGGGTTTCGTACTCATCGACGCGGCGTGGGAAATCTGCGGTAAACGCATCGAGAAAATCGAGCATCGAACCGCCGCGCCACTGATTGAGGCGTTCCAGATCCTTGCCCTTGTGCCATTTGGACGGGTTGTACTTGGGCATCACCTCGGGCAGATCGCGATAGACGCCGCCGGGACGGTAGTACGTGGCATGCATGCGCGCGCCGCTGACCGCTTCGTAGCAGTCCATCAATTCTTCGCGCTCGCGGAACGCATACAGAAATACCGCCATCGCGCCCAGATCCAGCGCGTTCGAACCCAGCCACATCAGGTGATTGAGGATGCGCGTGATCTCATCGAACATCGTGCGGATGTACTGCGCGCGCTCGGGCGCCTCAACGCCCAGCAGATTTTCGATCGCACGCACGTAGGCGTGCTCGTTGCACATCATCGACACGTAATCCAGACGATCCATGTAGCCGATCGACTGATTGAACGGTTTGGACTCGGCGAGTTTTTCGGTCGCGCGATGCAAGAGGCCAATATGCGGATCGGCGCGCACGATCGTCTCGCCGTCCATTTCCAGCACCAGACGCAGCACACCGTGCGCGGCCGGATGCTGCGGGCCGAAATTCATCGTGTAATTGCGGATTTCCTGCATGGCTTACTTCGCTCCCACCTTGCGCTCGGCGTCCACCTGCACGTAACGCGAATCGTCACGGATCGTGCGCGGCACCAGCACGCGCGGCTCGACCGAAGCGATCGGCTCGTACACCACGCGCCTTTTTTCCGGGTCGTAGCGCACCTCGACGTTACCGATCAGCGGGAAATCCTTGCGGAACGGATGGCCGACGAAACCGTAGTCGGTGAGGATGCGGCGCAGATCGGGATGGCCATCGAACACGATGCCGAACAGATCGAACGCCTCGCGCTCGAACCAGTCCACACTCGGCCAGATGCCGATGAGCGAGGGCAACAGCGGCAGATCATCGTCGGCGCAGTGCGCGCGCATGCGCACGCGCTGGTTGTTGCTGACCGACAACAGATGCAGCACGACGCCGAAGCGATGCGGAATATTTTCGTCGCGCGGACGATGGGCCCAATCGAAACGCCCCGGCCCCGCGCCTTCGACGCCGCGTGAGAACCCCTGGGAACTGACATCGGTGGTATCCCACTCGCTCTGCCCCCACGACAGATAATCCACGCCGCACAGATCCATCGCCTGCTCGAAACGCAGATCCGGGTCGTCGCGCAGGGTTACGGCGACGGCGAGCCAGTTCTCCGGCAGTACTTCAATCGTGATTTCGCCACGTGTCTCATCCAGCTTGACGAGTTTCTGGCCGAGCCTGGTCTCGAGCGTCCGCGCGAGCGCGGAACGTTCGGCATCGGAGCCGGCGCTTGCATCGGTGTCGTCGCTCATGCCGTGGCTCCTCAACGTGCGATCGTGTTGGTACGGCGGATTTTCTTCTGCAATTGCAGAATCCCATGGACCAGCGCCTCGGAGGTCGGTGGACAGCCGGGCACATAGATATCGACCGGGACGATGCGATCGCAGCCGCGCACGACCGCATACGAATAATGGTAGTAGCCACCACCGTTCGCGCACGAGCCCATCGAGATGACCCACTTGGGCTCGGGCATCTGGTCGTAGACCTTGCGCAGCGCTGCCGCCATCTTGTTGGTCAGCGTGCCGGCCACGATCATCACATCGGACTGGCGCGGGCTTGGACGGAAGATCACCCCATAACGATCCAGATCCAGACGCGCCGCGCCGGCATGCATCATTTCGACGGCGCAGCAGGCCAGGCCGAACGTCACCGGCCACATCGAGCCGGTACGCGCCCAGTTGAGCAGGTCGTCCAAACGTGCGGTGACGAAACCGCGTTGCGGCAGCGGACCGTCATCGCCGGAGAGCAGAATGTCATCGACGACGTTGAGCGGCGTCGGATTATGCATCGACGCGCTGATGCGATCGATCACTCCCATTCCAGGGCCCCCTTCTTCCACACGTAGACGAAGCCGAGCACGAGCAAGAAGATGAAGATGCCCATCTCGACGAGACCGCCGGGGCCGAGGCTGGAAAACACGGTCGCCCATGGAAATACGAAGGCGATTTCCAGATCGAAGATGATGAACAGGATCGCGAGCAGGTAGTAGCGCACGTCGAATTGCATGCGCGCGTCTTCGAACGCTTCGAAACCGCATTCGTAGGGAGAGGCTTTTTCGGCTTCGGGCCGGCGCGGTGCGAACACGTTGCCGACGACGATCAGCGCGATGCCGACCCCGGCCGAAATCACGAAAAACAACAAGACCGGAAAATATTCAGTCAGCACATACACCTCCTCGCAGCCCGCGTATCAGCGATCGTAGTGGCCAAGCCACCACAACACCACACCGGCCCCGACGATCCCGACGACGAAACCCGGACCATCCCATCAAACAGTGGTGCCCAAGAGAGGACTCGAACCTCCACGGGTCTCCCCGCTACCACCTCAAGGTAGTGCGTCTACCAATTCCGCCACCTGGGCACTGCTTAACTTACTTTCCGCTCTTCCCGTCACCCTTCTTGGACTTAGGCTTGGACGCTGCCGGCTTGCCTGCAGGGGCGGCCGGCTTTTGCGGGCTCGCTGCTGCAGGCGCCGGGGTCGGCTTGTCCGTACTGATGACGGCCTGCTTTTTCTCTTGGCCCGTTGCCGCCGGCTTGTTGTCGGATGCGGCAGGTGCCGCCGGTTTGTCCGCGCTGGCAGCCGGTTTTTCCGGCTCCACCGTCGCGGCCGCTGAAACCGGCTTGTCGTTGGATGCTGCAGGCGCTGCTGGCTTGTCCGCGCTGGCGGCTGGCTTTTCCGGATCTGCCGCCACGGGCGTCGGCGCAGGCTTGTCACCGGATGCCGCAGGCGCCTGCGACTGTGCAGAGGCATCCTTCGCAGCTGGCGCGGTTTCTGCCGCCGGCTTCTCCGCAGCGGCGACGCCGGACATCACACCCAGATCATCCGAGGGCTGCGCCACACTGCCGCCGCCGCCGGCGCGACTCAGATAAACCCCCATGCCGAGGCTGAGCACGAAGAACAACCCCGCCAGTACCGCCGTGCTGCGCGACAGAAAGTTCGCCGAACCGCGTGCGCCGAAGACGGTGGCCGATGCGCCGGCACCGAAGCCCGACCCCGCCGCGGCGCCCGCGCCGCGCTGCAAGAGGATCAGGACGACCATCCCAACCGCGATCAGCACATAGAAAATATTGGTAACGATGGACAGCATGAATGCTCTTTTTGTGTTATGGGTTCGCAGCCGCACAGATGGCGAGGAAGTCCGCCGCCACCAGAGATGCGCCACCGATCAGCCCGCCATCCACATCGGATTGACCGAACAATTCGGCCGCATTGGCGGGTTTGACGCTACCGCCGTACAGGAGCCGCAGCGAGCTTGCTATTGTAGCATCCAACGCCGCGATCTTGTCACGCACGAATGCATGCACCGCCTGCGCTTGCGCTGGCGAGGCGGTCAGGCCCGTACCGATCGCCCATACCGGCTCGTAGGCGACAACCGCCTTGGCGAAAGCCGCGATGCCGGCGCCGGTGACCACTGCGGCGAGTTGACGCGCGACGACCGCTTCGGTTGCACCGGCTTCGCGCTCGGTCAGCGTTTCGCCGATGCACAGGATCGGCACCAGACCGGCGGCTTGCGCGGCAACGAATTTCGCCGCGACGCACGCATCGGATTCGGCGTGATACTGGCGGCGTTCGGAATGGCCGACCAGCACGTAGGTGCAGCCGACATCCTTGAGCATCGCGCCGGCGACTTCGCCCGTATACGCGCCTTGTGCGTGTTCGCTTACATCCTGTGCGCCGAATGCGATGCCGCTCGCGCCATGCGCCGCTATCACCTCGCCCAGATACGGGAACGGCGGCAGCACGGCGACTTCAGCCGCCATCGGCAACGCCGCGGCCACGCGTGCTACCAACTCGCCGGCCAGCGCGCGCGAGCCATGCATCTTCCAGTTTCCGGCGACCAGTGGACGACGCATGGTGGCTCCCAAGTCAAATAAAACATAAGGATAACGGCCGATCGCCAAGGCGACAACCTGCGCTTACGCGATTACTGCAGGCGCACCGCGAGCGTACCGGCGAGGACTTGCGCACTCACCTCGTCGAAGCGTCCGTCGCGATAGCGCAGGAAACGCATCGACGCGAACTCGCGCGTATCGACCGGTGCCGGTGGAGTCAGATAGTCGATCGCCAGATCGCCGATGCGGCGCGACGGAACCACCGCCCCGTCGATATGCAACGGCCCCCATGGCGCGGCATCCGCCGCATCGCGCGTCGCCGCGAGCAGATGAAAATACGTCACATAGTCCGTGTGGAAATAGCAATGTGCCACCCGCGCAAGGTCGGGACTCAACGCCTTCATCACCGAATCCATCGAAACGAAAATGCTCCACTCCGGCGCGGGTTCGACGCCCAGAAACACGACATGGCAACGTGAAGGCGGCAGATCCAGCCGATCGACCGCCTCGATGGCCGCCCGTGCAACGCCTGAGATTTGCACCGAACGCCGTGCGAACGCGCGCGCATCCGTATGCGATACCGAACCCAGCGCGATGACGGCAGCGGCCAGCGGAACGACTAGCGCGACGCGCCAATACGACATCGCCGCTTGCCAGCACTGTGCGAGCAACGCCGCCAGCAGCGCCGCCGTGCCGGCGAGGCTGAGATAGTAAAGCCGCGATTGCATCGCCGCCTCGACCGCGGACATGTCCGCGCGCAACGGCACCGCATTCAGCGCCGCGACCGGCGCTTGCAGCAGCGCGGGCACGACCACGAGACAAAATCCGCAGACGGCAAGATCCAGGCGCCGCGCATGCGGCTTCACCCCTGAATGCGACGCCGGCGAAAACTTGACCACCCCCAGGATCGCCACGATCGCAAGCAGCAGCACGGCGCCGCGCAGGCCGCCGATTTGCACACCGAACGAAAGATAACCCGGCGCCTGCTGCACCCAGTCGAGCAGCCCCTTTGCCAGTGCGTGAGTGATCGGCAGCGAACCGGTCAAGTCACTGGAAAATGTGCCCAGCGCACACCAGCGCCAGCCGAAATAGACGACCGCGCAAAGCCACACGAGCACGACCGCACGTAATGCACGCGCGCGCAACGCTGGAGCCTGCCAGGCCCAGCACCCCCACAGCCACGACAGCGGGGCCAACACGGCGAGCCCGACTTCTTTGCAAAGCATCGCCGCCAATGCGCATACCAGCGCGAAAGCCAGAGCGATCGTTCGCCCCTGTTCGCGGTACGCGAACGCAGCCCGCAGCGACAGCAGGGTGAACAGCGCCGCGAGCAGATCGAAGCGCGCCGACCACCACAATGCCGTGCCGACCACGGCCGGATGTACCGCGAACAGCAGGCAACACAGCGCGGCGAGCCAGCGCGGAATCGCGACACTTCGCAATACGCCGAACAACGCAAGCGCCACGCCGGCGTGCAGCGTAAGATCGCCGATAATGTGCGCCGCGTAGTTCGTGCCGAACACAGCGGTTCCCAGCCAGAACGAAACAAAACCCAGCGGCCTGAACACGGCACCCGGCGCCGGCACATACGCATCCTGCACGAACAGCGGCCATGGCGAGCCGACCAGGCGCGCAGCCGCGAGTTGCATGAAATCGTCGCGTCCCCAGAAGCCATGCACCCCGGGCCAACAGACCCCTGCAACGATCGCCACAATCGTAAATGCGGCCAGAACAGAGGAAGCCGGACGCGCAAAACGGAACATGTTCTGGCAATCCGACGATTCCGGTTTCATGCAGGGGGCATGCCGTGACTGCGCATACCGAAGATTGGGCTCTGTGCGCTCATGGAATCGACTCCCGCTTTGCCGCGGCCGATCTTACGCAATCGGCGAGTTCAGTCGCGAGCCGTTGCACCCGTGCATCGTCGGCGGCTTCGATGGTGACGCGCACCAGCGGCTCGGTGCCCGAAGGGCGCAGCACAACACGCCCCTGCCCTTGTAGTTCGCCGCGCACGCGTTCGAGCGTGCCCTGCACGTCCGCATCGTCGAGTAGCGCGGCGGCGCGCGCCGCTACGCGCACATTCACCGTCCTCTGCGCGACCTTGCGCATACCGGCGACGGCTTCATCCAGAGGCCGTTGCTTGCGCACCAGCACATCCAGTACCTGCAAGGCGCTGACGATCGCATCGCCGCTGGTGGCGCGATCCAGCGTGAGGATATGCCCGGACGTTTCGCCGCCAAGCACGCCCGCATGCTGCTTCAACCGCTGCAAGACATAGCGGTCGCCGACGTTCGCGCGCAGGAATTGAACGCCAAGCTCGTGCATCGCGCGTTCGAGTCCGTAGTTGCTCATCAACGTGCCGACCAGCGGCCCCTGCAGACGGCCGCTCGTGTGCCAATCGGCGGCCAGCACGTACAGCAGTTGATCGCCGTCCACGAGTTGCCCATGGCGATCGATCATCTGCACGCGATCGCCGTCACCATCGAACGCGATGCCAAGGTCCGCCCGCGCGGCGACGACCGCGCGCGACAAGGCCTGCGGGTGGGTCGATCCTATATCACGATTGATATTAAGGCCGTCCGGATGGTTACCGATCACGGTGACCTGCGCGCCCAGTTCGGCGAACACCTTCGGTGCGATCTGATAGGTCGCGCCATGCGCGCAATCCAGCACGATATGCAGCCCGCGCAGATCGAACGTGGACGGCACCGTGGCCTTGCAGAACTCGGCATAGCGCGCAGCGGCATCGTCGATGCGCACGGCCTTGCCGATCGCTTCCGAGGCGACGGTGACGAACGGCTTTTCCAGTTCCGCTTCGATCGCCGCTTCGACGGCATCGTCGAGTTTCTCGCCCGACGCGGAAAAAAACTTGATGCCGTTATCGTAATGCGGATTGTGCGAGGCGCTGATGACGATGCCCGCGCTCGCGCGCAGCGAATGCGTGAGATAGGCGACCGCCGGGGTCGGCATTGGCCCGAGCAGGCGCACATCGGCGCCCGCCGCGACGAGTCCGGCTTCCAGCGCGGATTCGAACATATAACCGGATACGCGTGTGTCCTTGCCGATGACCAGGGTAGCCTTGCCGCTTGGTCCGGCAAGCACGCTACCGGCGGCGCGGCCGAGTCTGAGCATGAACTCCGCGGTGATCGGCCACTCGCCGACGCGGCCGCGGATGCCATCGGTGCCGAAATAAGTGCGCGTGCGCATGCCGTTCGATCCTGTGCTCTACCGTCCTGTATTTTCCGCCGATCCATACCAAAAAACGCCGGCTCGCAAAACGCGAACGCCCCGTCGGACGGGGCGTCGTTGTCAAACGTGCGCGGTGAATTCAGTCACCCATCTGTTTCTTGAGGTGCTCGCGGCGCTCCTGGGCATCCAGACTCAAGGTGGCGATCGGGCGTGCATCCAAACGATCCAGGCCGATTTCCTCGTCGGTTTCCTCGCAGAATCCGTAACGGCCTTCCTCGATGCGCTTGAGCGCATTGTCGATCTTCGCAATCAACTTGCGATACCGATCGCGCGTGCGCAGTTCGAGCGAGTTCTCCGTTTCGCGCGTCGCGCGCTCGGCCTCGTCGCCGACATCGCGCACTTCGTCGCGCAGACTCTCGATCGTCTGCCGGCTCTCCTCGACCAGTTCCTCGCGCCATATCAACAGCCGGGCACGGAAGTACTGCAACTGGCGCGGGTTCATATATTCCTCCTTCGCTGTCGGCTTATAACCGGCGGGAAGGTCGATATGAACCGTGCTGGGCAGCGCATAGCGGCCATTCTGCATGGTCGCTTCGTTGTCGGCGGGCAGCGGCACGGTCGCGCGCGCGCTGATGCCTTTGGCGGCAGTGGTACTGGTGCTCATTTTCTTCTGCGCGGCGCGCTCAACCGGAGCGAGCTTGCCGGCCTTCTTGTCGGGTTTTGTCTTCTTGATCGGCTTGGCTTTCTTGACCGGCGCGACCTTCTTGACGGCTTTTGCCGCACCTTTTTTCGCAACGGCCTTCCGCGCATCAACTTTTTTCTTTACGACTTTCTTTGCGACAGGCTTCTTCGTCGCAGGTTTCTTTTTCGTGGCGGCCGGTTTCTTGATCGCCGGTTTGGCTTTTTTGGTCGCCGACTTGGTCGCGCTCTTGCGCGCGGCACTTGCCGTTGCACGCGAATTCTTCTTCACGCGCGCTTCATCCTTGCCGGACTTCTTGTGTTTTTTCCGTGATTCTGCACTGTTCTTCGCCATTCCTCGGCCCATGTTGTGATTTGGCGGCCGCGTGTTATAGCCTAAGTCCATCCCACCGGCAACCGCCGAAAATTCCTTTTGCTGCGACATATGATCGCGCATCCGATGCAGCCCCATGTCCCGGCCTATCATTTTCCTGATCCGTTGTTACAAGCGCACCTTAAGTCCGCTGCTGGGTACGCGCTGCCGTTTCCATCCCAGTTGTTCGGACTATACGCGCATCGCGATCGCGCGTTTCGGTGCGCTACGCGGCCTCTGGCTCGGCCTGTGCCGCATCGCGCGCTGCCAACCCTTGTGCGCGGGCGGCCTCGATCCGGTACCGTCCGCGTTCCGACTCTGGCCGACGCGCGCCGCGCTGCTCCGGGAAGAACGACACGACCATGACTGACTGGCTGATTACCAACGCCGAACTCGTGAACGAGGGACGCCGCTTCCACGCCGATGTACGCATCCGCGCGGGCCGCATCCAGCGCATCGACGGACAGCTCGCCGCGCGCCCCGGCGAGCGCGTGTTCGATGCGGCCGGCTGCTGGCTGCTGCCGGGCCTGATCGACGATCAGGTGCATTTTCGCGACCCTGGCCTCACCCACAAGGGCGACATCCAGAGCGAATCACGCGCCTGCGCCGCCGGCGGTGTCACCAGTTTCATGGACATGCCCAACACCCGGCCGCCGACGACCGATCGCACGACACTTGCGGCCAAATACGCACGCGCGGCGCAAGTTTCGTGCGTGAACTACGCGTTTTATCTGGGCGCGACCAACGACAACCTCGACGAAATCCGTCGCCTCGATCCGCACACTGCGCCGGGCGTGAAGGTCTTCATGGGCGCCTCGACCGGCAACATGCTGGTCGATGATCCGGCCACGCTCGAGGCGATCTTCCGCGCGGCGTCGGTGCCAATCGTCACGCACTGCGAGGACACGCCGACGATCCTCGCCAACGAAGCCGCCGCGCGCGCGCGCTGGGGTAACGATATTCCGTCCGAACAGCATCCGCTGATCCGCTCGCGCGAGGCGTGCATCTCATCGACCCGGCTCGCGATCGCGCTCGCGCAGCGTCACGGCGCGCGGCTGCACGTGCTGCACATTTCCACCGCCGAGGAATGCGCGCTATTCGCACCCGGCCCGCTCACCGGCAAGCGCATCACCGCGGAAACCTGTGTGCACTTTCTGCATTTCTGCGACGAGGACTACGCGCGCCTGGGCCACCTCATCAAATGCAATCCGGCGATCAAGACCGCCGCCGATCGCGCGGCGATCACCCAGGCGCTGGCCGAGGGCCGCATCGACGTGCTTGCGACCGACCACGCACCGCATCTGGTCACCGAGAAAGCCGCGAAGTACGCGCAAGCGCCGTCGGGATTGCCGACGATCCAGTTCTCGCTGCAAGCGGCGCTCGAATGCGTGTTTGCAGGGCGGCTCACGCTGGAGCGCGTCGTCGAAGCGGCCGCACATGCACCGGCGCTGCTTTTTGACGTGCGCGAACGCGGCTTTCTGCGCGAGGGCTACCACGCCGATCTCGTACTGGTCGATCCGCACACACCGCATACGGTGACCGCCGCGCAAGTGCTCTCGCGCTGTGCGTGGACGCCGTTCGAAGGCACGACGTTCCACTCCAGCATCGCCGCGACCTGGGTCAATGGACACCCGGTCTGGCAGCGCGGCCGGCTCGACGACAGCGTGCGCGGCGCGCCTCTGGAGTTCGCGCGATGACCGCACGCGTCCGCCATGCGGCGGCGAGCGCCATCGCCGCGCTCATCTGCGCCTTCTTCGCCATTCCCTGTCAGGCGAGGAATACCGTGCAATTCCCAGCCAGCGCGTCGCAGGGCGAACTCGTGATCGCGCACGTGGCACCGGGCAGCAAGGTCAGTTATGCCGGTCGCGATCTGCGCGTCACGCGCGCGGGCGACGTCGTGTTCGGCATCGGCCGCGACGAGAAAGGTCCGGTGTCCATCGAACTTCGCGGCGCCAATGGCGCAGCGCAACGTGTACAGATCGAAGTGACACCGCGCGACTGGCCGGTCGAGCGCATCGAAGGCGTGCCCCCGCAAACGGTGGAACCTCCGCCGGAGATCGCCGCACGCATCAAACGCGAACAGGCGCGCGTAGTCGCCGCGCGTGCGCGCGACGATGCACGCGAGGATTTTCTGCAAACCTTCATCTGGCCGGTGCACGGACGCATCAGCGGCCGCTTCGGCAATCAGCGCGTCTATGTCGCCAACGGCAAGGACGTGCCCAAAGCGCCGCACGCGGGTATGGACATCGCGGCACCGCAGGGCACGCCGATCGCGGCGCCGGCGAGCGGCATCGTTACCTTTGCAGACGCGGATCTGTATCTCACCGGCGGCACACTGCTGATCGACCACGGCCACGGCGTCAGCTCGAACTTCCTGCATATGTCGCGCATCGACGTGAAGGTCGGCGAGCATGTCGAGCAAGGTCAGGTGATCGGTGCCGTCGGCATGAGCGGACGCGCGACCGGGCCGCATCTGCATTGGGGATTGAACTGGTTCGACGTGCGTCTGGACCCGTTATTGTTGCGTGGAATCAGCGATACCACGAATTAGCAGGTTATTGAGAAAGAACTCCTTACTCAATTGCAAGCACTGCACGAAATTTGAGGTTAAACCGTTAAAATTGCTCATTGGTTCTTTCAACGAATCGACCTCACATCGGCACAAGACAGCCCCTGTCCCATCATTTTTCCATACGCCTGAAAAGATGGCTCATCCGTAACCAAAAACCAGTTCACTGATTCACTTGCATATTTATTAAAAAATACATTCAAGTACAACCCGAAAAACACGAGCGATGCCACCCAGATTGCCCCATAAACCAATCGTGAGGCTGCCAGAGCACGTACTTCAATCCATCGCATCGATATCTCGATCGTGACGCCAGCAAGAATACATAGAAATGGCCAAGCTCCAATTGAGCGAAGTGCGTGAGGAATTCCTTCCCATGTCATCGCCGCCGGAGCGATTCCCAGCAAAGTGCCGATCACTCCGAGCACAAGTAACGTTTGTTCTCCTGCCGATAGGCGAGTCCAAAATATTGCACGACGACGCAAGCCTATTCTTGTCATATCGATGAACGCCCAGATCAGCCCCCATATCAACGCCACGAATTGCACCCAACTCAGTATCCCGAAATGCCGAGTACTATGACGAAGATTACGATCTCCAGTGACAATCATATATTTAAGACTAAAATGTTTCAATATTTGCTTTATAAATCTGAAGAACAGCTCGATGAACGATGTGGTTCTGTAAGGGCTTCCTGGATCGTTACTGGTCAGCGCAAGGTATCTGGCGCGTGCAGTAAACATCGGATCCATCGACTTCAAGAAGATAGGAATTACAAGTACCAAAAAGGTTCCAAGCATTTTTGCCTTGCTTTTTATGTCTGTTCCGGGAAGCAAAATCAAGATCAACGGTAATTGAATACGCATTGGCGGATAGGCATATGCAGCACCTGCCAATGCAAGTGAAGATGCAAGCCATGAGAATCTATATTTCCCTTCCATCAGATAAAGCCCCGCCATCAAAAACATCGGAGCCACCGGTGGATCCCACGCAATCCGAGAAAACTGAAATGCCCAAGGCGAGACGGTTGCCAGCAGCGCCACCCATAGCGCTGTCCGGTCTCCCGCTTTTTTCCGCACATAAAGAACAAGGAACAGAATTGTGAGCAGCGTGACAAATGCGCAAAAACTTCTAAATGCCGCAGTTGAATTGCCCCAAATCGATGTCCACACCACTTCCCCATAAAGATAAGGCGCAGTATAGTATCCCCCTCCTCCCCCTACACTAAAAAGCGGAAATGACACATTATAATAATCAGCCCCGGTTTGTTTGATACATATGACATGTGCCGCCCCCAATGCCTCATCGATATAAAATCCAGGAGGAGAAATATCCGTTCCCAGAAATTTGATCAAGTTTAATATAACAATCAATCCCCAAAGAATTCTTGTCAACATATTCTTGCCTTGTTATTTGTCCGGCATGATAAATTTCTCACATTGATAAAATGGCTTGCATGTCTTATTTCTTAAACACCCTCCTTCTTTGATATTTATTGACAGCTAAAAATTTCCTCAAATTTTTAGTAATAATACAGAATATTTCAAATTCGTCAACAGATTTCCATTGCTTATCAGTGTATTTTTTATAAAAAAACAAAATTTTACAACTCCCTTAAACCATGTCGCTGGCTCGATAACCACCGACGATCCCCTTGGCCACTACCGCAACGGCATCGTGCGGATGCAGGCTTTCACCGTGCTCCGCGCGCAGCCAGAAATCGGCGATCCGCTCGTCGGCATCCAGAACATGCCGGATGCGCCGTGCTGCATCCTCGCAGAACATCAGGTTCCGGCCATTACGTACATGATCGCGCTGCGTTTGATTGGCGATATCGGGCATTGTTCGGATGTTGGGCTGGGATGACATCTCAAGAACCTGTTCAGAAATCCATTGCACTTGCCATTATGCCGGTGAACACCGTCCGGCGCGCACGCAGCCCAGACCATGCGCAAGGGCAAGCGCCGGAACAGCACGTCCAGCGCGGCGACAGGATCGGCCGCATGCGCGGCTGTCTGTGCGCACCAAGTGTCGGCGCTCAAGCCGGCTTGCGCGAGCACGCCGGGCGATGGCACGCGTCACGACATCGCGCGGTTAGCAGGTTATTGATCGGCCAGACCGGATCGAGGCGTTGAATCAACACGATGTCGGTGGCTCTTCGCCTTGCAAGTCCAGGTGCATCACACACTCCAGCATGCGGTTGTCGCGATGCACGGTCATGCCCACGGCCCGCGCCAGACGCTGCATGCTGTCGTTTTCCGGCAGGCATTCGCCCACCAGCTCCCGGGTATGGCGCGCACGCAGATAGTCGATCATGCGTTGCATCAGCAGGCGGCCCAGCCCTTTTTGTTTGATGCCCGAGCGCACCTGCACCGCGAATTCGGCGCGCACGTTGTCGGGATCGCACAGCACGCGCACTTC
The DNA here is from genome assembly GCA_031274955.1 of Rhodanobacter sp. Classification (GTDB taxonomy): domain Bacteria; phylum Pseudomonadota; class Gammaproteobacteria; order Xanthomonadales; family Rhodanobacteraceae; genus Dokdonella_A. The sequence continues at coordinate 6,138 of JAISPQ010000215.1, read as the reverse complement.
ACCCATCATCATGGACCGGCCATCGGCATCGCAGGCGAAGGCGACAAAGGTCATCTCGCGGTCGTAATCGATCTGCGTGTAGCGCGCCAGTTCGGAAAGCGGTATATCGCGCCGCGCCGTGAAAAAGCGCAGCCGCATGTCGTCAGGGGCGCAACTGACGTAGAAATCTCTCAGGGCATCGGCGTCTTCCGGGCGGATCGGGCGCAACAGCAATGTCTGGTCGTGCAGGATGACGGTCTGCTCCAACGCGGAAGGATAAGGCCGGATCGCCAGCCGCCGCGTGCCGACCGCATTGCGTTCGAGCCGCACGCGAGCATCCAGCGCAAGCACGCCGTGTTCGTCCGCCAGCAGCGGGTTGATGTCCATCTCCACCACATCATGCAGATCACACACCAGTTGCGATACGCGCACCAGCACCTGATACAACGCCTCGTGATCGACGGGCGGGCGGTCACGGTAGCTCGCCAGCAGCCGTGCCACGCGTGTGCGATCCACCACGTGCCGCGCCAGTGTGCGGTTGAGCGGCGGCAGGGCCACCGTGCGGTCGTGGATCAGTTCAGTGGCCGTGCCGCCCTGGCCGAACACCAGCACCGGGCCCAATACCGCATCGCTCGTCATACCCACGATCAACTCATGCGCACGCGGGCGCTGGACCATCGCCTGCACCATGATGCCGTCGATGCGCGCATCGGGCCGTAGTTCGTGCACGCGACACAGCATGGCCTGGGCGGCTTTGCGCACAGCAAGAGCATCCGACAGGTTCAGCGCCACACCACTGACATCGGATTTGTGCGCAATGTCGGGCGAGAGGATTTTGAGCACCACCGGAAAGCCGATGGCCTCGGCCAGCACCACGGCTTGGGAGGCATCGGCGGCCACCTGCGTGTCCAGCACCGGGATGCCGTAAAGCCCGAGCAATTGTTTGGCCCGCGGTTCGCCCAGCACGCAGCGTCCGGCATCCAGCGCCTGGGTGATGATCGCGCGCGCCTGAGCCACATCGGGTACAAAATCGTCGGCCACGGCGGCGGGCACCTCGCGCAGCGCCCGTTGGTTGCGCCGGTATTCGAGGATTTGCAAGAAGGCGCGCACCGCGCGCTCGGGCGTGTCGTAGGTGGGAATACCCGCCACCGAGCAGTGCCGCTGCGCATGGGTCACGGCGCGCCCGCCCAGCCAGCAGCACAGCACGGGCTTGGAAGAAGCCTTCAGTGCAGGCAGGCACGTCTTGGCGATCTGCGCGCTGGGCACCGCCGCCGTGGTCGCGTGCATGAACAGGATGGCATCGACTTCGGGCGCTTTTTGCAGCACGTCGAAAGCGGCCAGATAGTGCTCCGGCGATGCGCCACCGATGATATCCACCGGGTTGCCGCGCGACCAGGAAGGCAGTACGGCATCGAGCGCGGCGTATGTGGTTTCGCTCAGCGACACCAGTTCGCCCCGGCCCAGCGACAGTGCATCGGCGGCCAGCATGCTCGCGCCACCGCCATTGGCAAGAATCGCCAGCCGCTGCCCATGACCGTACAGGCGATGCACGCGCGCCAGCGTTTCAGCGGCATCGAACAGGTCCGATAAGGTGGATACGCGCAACATGCCGGCGCGACGGATGGCGGCGTCGAACACCGCGTCCGCGTCCGCAAGCGCGCTCATGTGCGAGGCGCCGGCTTGGGGTGGTTCGGGCGCGCGCCTGGGCTTGACCACGATCACCGGCTTGTTGCGCGCCGCCGCGCGCGCCGCCGACATGAACTTGCGCGCCACGCGCAGCGACTCCACGTATAGCAGGATCGCGCGCGTGCCCGCATCGCTGGCCAGATAGTCGAGCATGTCGCCGAAATCCACGTCCACACCATCGCCCAGCGACACAAAATGCGAAAAGCCGATGCCGCGCATGCTGGCCCAATCGAGCATGGCCGCAGCCATGGCGCCTGATTGCGACACGAAAGCCAGCGTGCCCGGCAGCGGCAAGGCACGCGAAAAGCTTGCATTCAGCCGCACGCCGGTTGCCAGCATTCCCATGGAATTGGGCCCGATGATGCGCAGCACGTACGGCTTGGCGGCATCCAGCATCTTCTGCTCGTCGCTCGAGCCATCGGGCTGCCCGCTTGCCTGCAAGCCCGCCGTGAACACGACGACAGCACGTGTGCCGATGCGGCCAAGCTCGGCCACGATGGCAGGCACCGTGGCCGGCGGCGTGCAGATCAAAGCCAGTTCTGGCGCCTCGGGCAGATCGGACACTGCGCGCCATGCGCGCATACCGGCCACCGTCTTCTGACGATGATTGACCGGCCATACCGGCCCCTCAAACCCGCCCTGCCGGAGGTTGTGCATCAGCAATGCACCGATGCTGTCGGGCCGGTTCGAAGCGCCAATGACGGCGACCGAGCGGGGTTGAAACAGAAATTCCAGATTGCGGACGCTCATTGCGATGGCTCTGTGACGACCGTGATCAATCAGCCTATTTTGCAGAGCCGGCGCCTTTTACTCCACGACATTTTGCAAAGTCGGCACTTTTTACTCCACGACCTATGTCAACTGTGCGACATCCAAAGCAAAGTCTGCCAACCCTTTCGGACAGGCGGCAAGCGGCCCATTGCAGCAAAGCGATAACCTTCAATGCTGTGCTCGATCCGGCTCCAAAGGGGTGAAAGGAGCGGCTCGCCTGCGCGGGCAAGCCCTCCATCCTGCAGGCGTTACGCTGTAGCCTTGTTGACCCGCGCGCGTTGATTCGACGCGTAGATGCTGTCGCGCTGGAGCGGCATACCCGACTTCAGCGCGGCGATCCATGCATCGGTGCTCGTTACCGCTGCAAAGCGCGAGTGCATCACCACACTGAATACGCGATGGATATCCTGCGCGCTCGCTGAGCCCACCTCATTTGCATACGGCACCGAGCCTGTCGCATCGACGAGAAACTCCACGGTCAACCCCGCGTGGACCGCCGCGAACACCGTTGAGGCATCACAGTTGTGCGTCATGAAGCCGGCTACTGCAAGCGTGTCGATACCACGCGCGGTAAGCCAGTCTTTGAGATCATTGCCTGCAAAAGCGCTCGGCAGCGACTTTTCGACGTAGTGATCGCGCTCGCGCGAGGCCACGACCGGATGCAGATCGGCGCCGACGCTGCCGCGCGCGAACAGCGGCGTATTGGCGGGGGCGAAATTCTGCACGACCACAACCGGTACACCGGCCGCATGCGCGGCGTCCATCGCGCGGCCGATATTGGCGAGCGAAGTCTCGATGGGGGGAAATTCGATCGGCAGATTGCCGGTAACGTATTCGTTCTGCACGTCGATGACGACCAGCGCGCGGCGGGGAGGAGTTGCGGACATGGTGATAGCTCCTTGCTCGGTGGTGAAAATCTAGACCAGATCAAGCGGTGCGGTTCCGATGACGGCATCGTTGCGTGGCACTGCCGGTGCGTTTCGACCCGAACGTACTCTATGTCGAGGACGGCGACATCCTCACCTCGACACACTCCGCAACACAGCAGATTGGCGTGAACATGCGCGCCCCCATCTTACCCCTGCTCCCAAATAGTGGAGTTCACCACTCCAAGCGGCGCACGGCCGCATGGCGGGCTGCGCGAAACAACCCGACGGGCCGGGTCTGTTTGTCCGCATGCCCGCGTCATCGCTGGGTCGAGTACGCCCGGTACACTGCCTGGCTCTTCCTTGGCCTGCAAACAAACAGCTTCCGGCGCGGGCCATGAATAATATAAGGATAGGTTCTAAGCTTCCCACCCTGCCCCTTGGGGGGCTCATCAACCATCAATCCTCACCCAGGCTTTCGTCGAGCAGTTCTATCCAGTGCCGCACCGGGGTGGCCGTGTCGGCTGCCAGGTGATTCAGGCAGCCAATGTTGGCGGTGACGATCACCTCGGGCTTGCCCGCCTCCAGGGCCGCCAGCCTGTTGTCGCGCAACTGGCGGGATAGTTCAGGCTGGGTCAGGGAATAGGCTCCGGCGGAGCCGCAACACAGGTGGCCGTCCGCCACCGGGGTAAGGGTGTAGCCGGCGGCGGCAAGCAATCGCTCCACCACGCCGCGGATGTTCTGCCCGTGCTGGAGGGTGCAGGGAGAGTGGAAGGCCACCCGAAGTGGGGCGGGCACTGCGCTTCGACCGCGCGCATGGACTAGCGCGGCGACGATGGCCGCCTCCTCGCCAGCCACCACTTCGGCCACATCCCGGGCCAAGGCGCTGATTCGAGCGGCACGCTCGGCATAGGCCGGATCGTGACGCAACAAGTGGCCGTATTCCTTCACTTGGACTGCGCAGGCCGAGGCCGTCACCAGAATCGCCTCAGTGCCGGCCTGTACCGCCGGCCACCAAGCATCGATATTGGCGCGCATGTCGTCGAGGCCGCCCTGCTGATCGTTCAGGTGGTAACGCAAGGTGCCGCAGCAGCCGGCCTTCTTTTTCTCCTCGCGGACGATGCCGATGCCGACCCGGTCGAGTACCCGGACGGCAGCGGCATTGATGCGGGGGGCGAGGCCGGGCTGGACACACCCTTCGAGCAGAATCACCCGGCGGGTGTGGCGCTGCGGCGCCGGACGCGGCTTGGCCGGCGCTGGGGTGTGCAACTTCTCGGCCAGCGCGGCCTGCAGAAAGGGCCGGATCAAGCGACCGACCTTAAGGGCAGTTTCAAATACTCTCCGGTTGGGCAACACGGTGCATAGCGCCCGGTGGAACACACGTTGGCCGAGGGGACGCGGTGCCCGGGTTTCGACGACGGCGCGGCCGATGTCGAGCAATCGGTGGTACTGGACTCCCGAGGGACAAGTGGTTTCGCAGGAACGGCAGGTCAGGCAGCGGTCCAGGTGCAGGCGGGTCTTTTCCGTCACCTCCTGACCTTCGAGAACCTGCTTGATCAGGTAGATGCGCCCGCGCGGCCCGTCCAACTCGTCGCCGAGGAGTTGGTAGGTGGGGCACGTGGCGGTGCAGAAACCGCAGTGCACGCATTTGCGCAGGATGGCGTCCGCTTCCTGGCCCTCCGGGGTATCACGAATGAAATCGGCGAGTCGGGTCTGCATGACGGAGGTCTCGTCGGGTGAGGCGGGTTTAGAAATCTAGTAGAGGCGTCCCTGGCCGAAGATACCCCTGGGATCGAACTCGCGCTTGAAGTTGCGATTGAGCACCGCCAAGGCCGGAGACAGGGGCTGGAAAGCACCCCCGGCGCGTGGAAGAAACCCCAAGCATCATTCTCGTCCTGCTTGACCAGCGCGTCCACGCCCAGATCCTGCGCACGCGCCAAGGTATCCGGGGTGACGAAAGCGCCTGCATTGTCCTGCGCACCGTCGATACCGTCCGTGTCGGCGGCCAGAGCCCAGATACCCGAGTAAGCCACGGCGTACAGCGCCAGAGTTTTCTCAGAAGCAGCCATCGCGATACTCCCGAAACGCTGAACTATGGAATGAGCGGCAAGAGCCTGTCCGTGATAAGTGCGGCGACTTTGTATTCGCCCCTATCTTGAAAGGCTTTCACGGTAACGAGCCGTCAAACCCCGCCGGGTCCCATCGGATCTTCACCCTCGGGTTCCTGCACGCGCCGGGCCGGAGCGACGATATGCCAGACCACCAGCACGGGTTCGAGCAGAAGAATGCCTATAGCGATGCCTCCCAGCCGCTCCAGTGCCGGCGCGAGGTGAGCCCCGGCATAGCTGTCCGGCACAAGGGTCACGAGAATGACCAGCACGAACTGGGTTCCGCCGTAAGCGATCGAGGTCAAGCTGTTCTCGATGTGTCGGCCGATCGCCACGCCCAGCACCATGCCGACAATGAGTACCGGCGCCATGACCCCGGCGTCAGGCAGGCTGTGCGCCAACAACAGGAAAACCGCCGCCAGGACCGCGCCGGCGGTGCAACCCGCGACCCGCAGGACGATGCGGCGACTGACGGGGATCAGGCCGCTAGCCCCGATACTCATGATCGGCACCAGCATCACCGCCATGATGGTGACCGCGCTTTGCACGTAATCGGGCCCATGCCAGAGCCCGATCAGGAACGGCAGGAACAGCAGCGCCACCGCTGCCTGCCCGGCATGCCGGGCGGCTCCGGGATGCCAGCCGAGTTGCTCCACGACACGCCGGGACGGAGCGGGCCAGCGCCGCCTGAGGGTGAGTGTCGAGATCATGCTGACCAGCACGCAGGC
>JAISPQ010000197.1 GCA_031274955.1 Rhodanobacter sp. | reverse complement strand
CCACCTGATCATCGGCCAGGCTGGTAAAGGTGACATTGGCGCCGGTGTTCAGCCGGTCGCGCACGAGCACGCCGGCGCCCGCGCCGAATTTGACGACCACGCCGCTGGAAACCGTGAGTTGCGCCGGCTCGGCGGCCTGCGCAGGCAGGCCCAGGGCAAGACCCATCAGAACAATGGCGCCGGCGGTTAGTGTGGAAACAGGGTTGAGGGAACACCCTCCACTCCACCTGTCATTCTGCACGCAGCGGAGCAAAGCTCCGCGGAGTTGCACAATCCAAGCCTGTATGGATTCTGCGACGGCGCTACGCGCCGCGCAGAATGACAAATGGGGGGCGTTTCTTTCATCATCTGGAGTGCTCGCCAGCGTGCATGACAGTTAGACAGGCTCTTTTCGATGGGCTGGAACACGTGAGCGTGCTGCCGGACGAGCCTCAGGTATGCTGGTCGATAATAATAGATGTGGATTCGGCGGATTTGTACTGAACCTCCATCTTTAAAGAGGACATTCCATGTGCCGCAAACATAAAATCATGTACACCGTTGCGGCAGCACTGATAGCCTTTACTGTACTGAAAATGTTTGCCATCGTTGGATCACAACCTTTGATTGCCTACGCAAATAATTATGACTTTATTCGTGTCGAAGGGTGCCTCGGTCTGTGGCAGGATTATACCGATGGCACGCCACAAGCCAGCGGTCATATCAACAGCCCGGTAAATCGTCTGCTGCTGAATCGTCAATATAAAATCGACCTCTGTCTGGTTTCGGTTGACAACATCTATCCATACCTTGCCACACGATTCCGTACCATTGGATCTCTGATCGACTTTCGTATTATCGGCGGCCTGAAAGCAGCGGCAGTTGTCATGGCAATGGTAATCATTCTTTGGTTAAGCGCGGATGCATGGGTTGTTCTGATTGTCTCGATTATTTTTTCAATGCTGTTCGGGGACTTTGCGTATCTAATATATTTCAATACGTTGTATAATGAATTCTCGGAGTTATTCGGATTATTTATTTGCATAATTTCGTTGTGGTTGCTTTGGACTGGCAGAACCCGTTCACTTATAGGGGTCAGTATAACAATGGGAATCGGCATCTTATTCCTTGGATTATCAAAAGAACAATATATATGGTTTGCAGTGCTGTTGGCTGTCGCTGCCGCCACTATTTATGCCCGGAAATATTATTATCGAACCGCGACCTTGCTGGTTTTGATCGGCATCACCTGTCCTCTGCTGTTCAAAGGAATGAATCCGTCAGATTACGGTGTTACGCAAGCTATTCAGCGGGCAAACATAACTGACACGGTTCTGGGTGCGGTTCTGCCACACGCGACCGATCCGGACGCTGCATTGCACATGCTGCATTTACCCGCCAGTTGTGAAAGCGCCATCGGTAAGAACTGGTACTCTAAAGAATTTATGGAAGAGCACCTGTGTCCGGAGGTTTTTGAGACGAGTCGTGCGTATCTGGTTCCACTGTTTATCCAGCAACCCGCAACATTCTTTGTGCCGATGTCGAAAGCTATTCATCATGCGCGCCCAATTATGGATCCGGTATATGGCATCTTTGAGGACATGCAATCTGCAAACCGCTTGCGTACCCGCGTAACAAGAGCGACTTCTCTTACGACGGTGCTGATGATGCTTTCGGATCGTGTTTTCTACTGGTTGATGATCGTTGCCATGTGTAGTGGAATCGTTGCCATGCTGATGTGCGGGCGGGTACTGTGGTTGCGGCAGCGCGATACCTCTGGTGCTGGCATGTTGGTCGCCATGGGTGGTATTATAATCATATATGCCCTTGGCTCAGCGGTGTTTGGTGATGGCCTGGCAGATATACCCAAGCATGCCGCGCCTTGGCCTTTTGGATTGGGGCTTGTATTTCTCGGGCTATGTGTATTTGTAATGCGTTTCTTTATAAAAATAGTTTCAAAGAAAAACATAATAAGCCCCAGTTTTCAATCGTAAAAATTACTCATCTAAGTGTTCATGAAAAATTGATTTTAAACTCTGTACCGTATCCGCTGAGCAGCATGGTCAGTTCGGCCACGTGGCTGGCGGTGGCGAGTACCAGCGAACGCCCGGTTTGGCGTTCTTTCTTGAGCCAGTCGAGCACGACCGGATCGTAGGGCAGGACGGTGACGTCGAGGTGGGCGCTTTGCGCCAGCCCCGCTTTGAGTGCCGGTTTGCCACCGCGCACGAACCACAGGATCGGCTTGTAAAAGCGCCACGGCGATTCTTTCAGATAGGCGAATCCCGATTCGATGAGTACATCGGATCGAATCAAGGTGCCATCCAGATCAACGACGAGCGGTCGGTTGTTCACAATATACACAATCCATTGATTATTAATGAATTTTAATGCTCATACCCGGACGTGGACATGGCGTCGTCGCGAAAGACGGGGGCCCCATCCGCGCGGCGACCTTGCCCGTGTAGGCGGCCATGTTGTCGGGCCACATGTCGGAAATTTTTCGCCCGGCAGCCGCGCATCGCCGGACGCGCGCCAAGTACGCGGGTCGAACTATAACTTCTCCTGTCTACCGTAAACGCCAGACAACGATAGTGTCGTCGCGAAACAGGGGAACGCCCAGCCGTGCTGCGACTTTGTCCGTGCAGGCAGCCATGTCGGGCCATGCCGGAAACGTTTCGCCTGGTGGTAGCGTCCACGAGGTGAGATTGAGCACGAGATAATCACCGCGTCGCGCGCCGGCCAGCACGTCGCCGAGTTCGACGAGGCGTTTGAACGGCATGCCCTGGGTCGATGGCAGCACATCCCACTCGCCCACGCCGCATACGGTTCCGACCAGCGCGTACTTTACGTTCTGGCGGTGGATTGGTTGGTACCACGCTTCAGGCATGTAGTTCGATATGGCGAGGCGTGGCGCTTCGATCAGCGTCACACTACCCGGCGCACGCTGTGCAAGCGTGCGGTAGAACGCCGGTACGGGGCCGAGTTCAAGCAACTGCACATAGGGATTGAATTCAGGGTCGTAATCGAACTGGAACAGCGCATGTTCCATGAACTGATTAGGCCGGTAGTACCACGACGGCAACGGTCCGAACGCGGCGAGCGCGGCAATGATCGCGGCTGTGAGCGCAGTGTTCCACGGTGCAGCGACATGCTGGATCGCCGCGGCGATGCCTTCGGCGACGAGGAGCAGCAGGAACGGCAACAGCGCCACGGTATACCGCAGCAATACCGGAGCGTGCTGTATCCAGACCGGCCGTGCAAGACAAATCACGACACTGCCGACCAGCGTACCGCTCAGCACGAGCGCGGCGAATTCGCGGTCACGCCGCCAGAGGCGTGCGCTACCGGCCAGTAACGCAACGGCGAGCAGCGCGCCGAGCCATGCGTGACCGGTGCCCAACTGCATCAGCAGCGTGCGATACAGGCTTTCCAGCGTGACACTATCCATACCCGCCTTGACGCGCATCGAAGCCCAGTCGTGCAGGATCGGTGGCACGAGCAGCGCGGTGAGCACGAGCGCGACGCAGACGCCCACAGCACACAGTAGGACGAGGTTTCTTGCACTGCGCACGCGCGTTGCGGGATCGACCAGGCCATACAACGCAGCCAAGCCATAGAAGGCGAACGGCCACAGCGTGAACACGAGCGAGAGCAGGTGTAGCCAGCCAGCCGCGCAGGTTGCGACGATATATAGCGGCAACCAGCGCCGCCATGTAGAGGGTTCACGCTGCCAAGCGCGGAACGCGAGGATCGCCAGCGGGCCGAGCAGCACGACCAGCGCATAGGGCCGCGCCATGCGGCTGAAATGGATCAGCGATGGTGAGATCGCAAGCAAACCGATCCACAACGCACGTACCGGCAGCGACAATTCATGGCGCAGCAACCACGGCAGCACGAACAATGTCGCAACGCCGGCCACGAGTAGCGGCAGGTGCATACGCCACTCATTCAACACGCCGTGTTCAAATAACCAGCGGTAGTACAGCGTCAGTGGAATGCAGTAGTCGGAAGCGCCAAAGTGCGTGGCAATGCTGGCATAGTCCGCATCCAACAGCTTGCGCACGGCATGCCACTCGTCATCGATCAGCATCTGCGCCGCCAATTGATCGACGCGCAGCCAGATGCCGGCGGCACAGGCCAGCACGAACAGTCCCCACCAGGCGTATGCGTGCGCGGCGTGCTTCACGGCGACACGGGTTTGGCATCCGGCTGCAAGGCGCGCAGACGCAGTGCCGCATCGGTCGAGAACAATGGCGAGCGCAGCAGCTTCCAGCGCCACAGCCGATAGACCAGACTCGTCCACAGCACGCCCAAGCCGTACACGACCGAGCGGCGAAAATCGATCTCGCTCGCGTCGGCGAAATACTTCGTCGGACACGAAATCTCGCCGACGCGCTGGCCGAACGCGAGTGCTTGCACCAGCATCTGGTTGTCGAACACGAAGTCGTCCGAATTCGCCGCGAGCGGCAACGTTTCGAGCAACCGACGCGAAAACGCGCGATAACCGGTATGGAATTCCGAGAGCTTCGCGCCGACGGCGAGGTTCTGCGCGGCGGTCAGCATGCGGTTGAAAATGTACTTGTAGCGCGGCATGCCGCCGGACAGCGCGGTGTTGCCGAGGATGCGCGAGCCGATCACCGCATCGTAGACGTCCGAGGCGACCATCGCCGCCATCGCGGTAATCAGACGCGGTTCGTACTGGTAATCCGGATGCAGCATCACGACGATGTCGGCGCCTTCGCCCAGCGCGAGCGCGTAGCAGGTCTTCTGGTTGCCGCCGTAGCCGCGATTGACCGTGTGGCGATGCGTGCGGATGCCCAGGCGCTGTGCGACGGCGACGGTCGCATCGTCGCTGGCATCATCCACGAGCAGCACCTGGTCAACAATATCGTGCGGGATCGCCGCGTAACAGTCGGCGAGCGTCTTCTCCGCATGGTAGGCGGGCATTACGACGACGATTTTCTTCCCGTGCAGCATCGATTCCAGCGTTGCGGCAAAAACGCGATTCTAAAACGACTACGGCCCGCAAAGCGGGCCGTAGTGCGGAACGGCTGGTTTCACGCCGCGAACAGTGCACGCATTTTTTTCATCGCGTTCGCCTCGATTTGGCGGATGCGTTCGGCGGAGACGCCGTATTCGTCGGCCAGTTCCTGCAACGTGGCTTTTTCGCCGTCTTTCAACCAGCGCCGCTGGATGATGTCGCGCGAACGCTGATCGAGCTTGGCCAGTCCGCGCTGCAAGGTATCGAGGCTGGATTCTTCTTCCGATTCCGCTTCGATTGAGGTGTAGGGGTCGGCCGCGTGGTCGATCAGGAACGCCGCCGGTGCCGGGCGTTCGTCGTCGTCGGCATCCGGTGGCGCATCGAATGCGACATCGCGGCCATTCAGGCGCGCTTCCATTTCCAGCACCGCCGAAGCGGGCACGCCCAATTCGCGCGCCACCGTGTTCACTTCTTCGGCATTCATCCAACCCAGGCGCTTCTTCGATTTGCGCAGGTTGAAGAACAGCTTGCGCTGCGCCTTGGTCGTCGCCACCTTGACGATGCGCCAGTTGCGCAGGATGAATTCGTGCATTTCCGCACGGATCCAGTGCACGGCGAACGAAACCAGACGCACGCCATGGTTCGGATCGAAACGCTTGACGGCTTTCATCAGGCCGATGTTACCTTCCTGGATGAGGTCGCCGATCTGCAGGCCGTAGCCCGAATAGCCGCGCGCGACATGCACTACGAAGCGCAGGTGCGAAAGCACCATCTTCTTGGCGGCTTCAAGATCCGCTTCGTCGAGGAAGCGGCGGGCCAGGTCTTGTTCCTCTTCCTGCGTCAGCATCGGAATCTGATGGACCGCATTGATATAGGCATCAAGGCTTCCAAGCGCACTGGGAATCGGAAAGTTGCTGGCAACCAAAGCATTGCTCATTCGTGGGGACTCCTTGAAAGATATGGAGAGCACATTAGCACTCACCTCCTTTGAGTGCTAAATCGGTTGAGAGTTCCACGGGCTCTTGGGGCCGCCCGCGGATTACTAAACTCTTCGGTATTGTACTACAAGGCTTATGAATGGGCGCTTCGGCAGGGAGCGCTTTTCAACCGTTTGTTTTATAAAAGGATTTCTTTGCAATACCGCAAACGGTCGAGGATGCCGTACTTTATGTGGGCTGAACCTGATCCAGGTCCAATTCGGCTCGCGGCGGAAGTCGCCAGTCGATCGGAGCCTGGCCTCGTTCGCGCAGCCAAGCATTGGCGCTTCCGAAGTGACCGCAACCGATGAAGCCGCGGTGCGCAGAAAGCGGTGAGGGATGCGGCGCCTTGAGCACGCGATGACGACGCGTGTCGATCAGCTTGCCCTTGGCCTGCGCGTAGCTGCCCCACAACAGGAAAACCAGCCCTTCACGTTCGCGGTTGAGCGCGTCCACGCAGGCATCGGTGAAGCCTTCCCAGCCCCTGCCCTGATGCGAGCCGGCCAGGCCGCGTTCGACGGTGAGTACCGCATTGAGCAGCAGCACGCCCTGGCGCGCCCACGGCAGCAGGCAGCCATGGTCCGGGCGTGGGATCGCCAGGTCGCGCTCGATCTCCGCGAAGATGTTTTCCAACGACGGCGGTACCGGCACACCGGGCAGCACCGAAAAGCACAATCCGTGGGCTTGTGCCGGGCCGTGGTAGGGATCCTGTCCGAGGATGACGACCTTCACGGCATCGAACGGCGTGCTGTCGAGCGCGGCGAAGATCTTCGCACCCGGCGGATAGATCACCTTGCCGGCACGTTTCTCGGCGCGCAGAAATTCGGCGAGTGCGATCATCGGCGGGCGCTCGAATTGCGCACCGACGCGCGCCTTCCAGGACGGATCGAGCTTGACGCGATCCTCGCTCACGCGGCGGCCTGCACGCGCCGCTGACGCACTACGCGCACTTGAAACTGGAGCTTGGCGATCAGCAGCCGATTCTTGACCGGCTTGTACACAAGGTCGTTCGCACCCTCGCGCAGCAGGGCGGCCTGCCGTATCGGATTGTTGTCGCCGGTCATGATCAACACCGGCAAGTCGCTCTTGGAATAACTGAACTGATGACGGATACAGTCGAGCAGGTCGCCGCCGCCCAGATCGCCCTTCAAGCTCACATCGGTGAGCACGAGATCAAAGCCCGGCACCTTGTTCGCAGCGACCATCGCCTTCAACTGCTCCAGCGCGTCTTCCACGCTGACGACGTGCGTCACGCTGAAACCCGCATGCCGCAACATGCGCGTCGTCGCGAACGCAACCACACGGCTGTCCTCGACGTACAGCACATCACCGCCAATGGAATCGATCGGACACACATAGCCGTGGATGAAGGCGGCCAGTGCGTTCATGCCGAGCGATTTGTCGAAGTAGTCCGTAACGTAGTTCGAGAGCGTGCGTGCGACCAGACGCTCCTGCACATCGCCGGATACCACGATGATCGGAACGTCACGGGCTTGCGCGGAGGTTTCGCGCACCAGATGCGCAAACTCGACCCCGTCCATGTCCGGCAAATGCAGCGCCGTCGTAATCAGGTCCGCATGGCCCGATTTCATATGCGCCAGAGCCCCCGTGCCGCTGCCGCATCCGGTGACCACGACATCCGGCAACTCGGCCTTGAGCATGCGCTCGATGATCTGACGCACGACGCGCGAGCTATCGACCACCAGCACATGCGGCGCTTCAATGGGGACTGTGCTGGTATGGGGTGTATCGATATTCATCGCTGCGGCCGTCCGGCGCGCAAATGGCGAGCCGTTGCGACCCAGGCGCCGAGCCAGCCGAGCACGGCGCCCATACCGATGGTGGCCAATACGTTCATCACGCCTATTCCATGCAAAGAGAAGCTGTGTGCGTAGACATCGAGCAATTGCCGGATGGGTTCGGCCAACGCCAACTCGACGATCGCGATGAGCAGCAGCGAAAGCAGGCTGCCAAACACGCCATACCACGCACCGATGTAGAGAAACGGACGGCGCACGAACCCGTTGCTGGCGCCAACCAATTGCATGACGGCAATCTCTTCGGAACGTGTCTGTATATCCATACGCACAGTATTGCCGATCACCAACGTGGTAACCAACGCGAGCAAAGCCGCGATCACGATGACCAAGCGCTCGCTGAAATGGAGAATGTCGGAAAGCTTGTGCCGCCACGCCGCATCGTACTGGACGAGATCCACACGCGTCGTATCGGCCTTGAGCGTACCCACCAGCGGTGGATTGTCCGCCATATCGTTGCCGCGCGGCGTGATCACTAGCACGCTCGGTAACGGGTTGTCCTGCAATGCATCCAACGCCGCGCCAAAATCGGACAACTGGCGGAATTCGGCAAGCCCCTGTTCGGGCGTGCGCACCACGACCGCTGCCACATCGCTACGCGCGCGCACTTCCGAAGCCAACGCATTAGCCGCTCTTGCGTTGAGTGTGGGTTTCAGGAACACGGTGATTTCGCGCGCTTCGCGCAGGTTGCCGGAAAGCGTACGGGCATTGTCATAGACCAGGAAAAACAGCAGTGGCAACGCCAGCGCAAAACCGAGCACGAGCACGGTGAATGCGGTCGCCCACGGTCGTGCAATCAGCCGCTGCAAACCCGCAAGGGAACTGTGGAAATGCAGATTACGCCATGCCAGCCAGCGGTTGTTCAATGCAATACGCACATGCGGCCAGCGGGATTCCGTTCGCGCGGGCGCTACGGGCTTGGACCCGGAACGATGGGCTTGACGGCTCATGAAGCCTCCACGGGCGGCCGGAAATCGTCGATCAGATGGCCGTTATCCAGTACCAGCACGCGCTTGTTCATGCGCTTGATCAGTAGCAGATCGTGGCTGGCGATCAGCACCGTGGTACCGACCGCGCTGAATTCGGCGAAAAGCCTCATGACGTCCAAAGACAAATGCGGGTCGAGATTGCCGGTAGGTTCGTCCGCAATAATCAGCGGCGGCTTGGCGACGATCGCGCGTGCGATGCCCACACGCTGCTGTTCGCCGGTCGATAATGTCACCGGCAACGCCTTCTCGCGTTCGAGCAGACCGACCTTGGTGAGCGCGGCGCGCACGCGCTTACCGATTTCATCGCGTGAAGTGCCGGCGATCAAGAGCGGCAGCGCCACATTGTCGAACGCGCTGCGGTCCATCAACAGGCGATGATCCTGGAACACCATGCCGATACCGCGACGATGCTGCGGAATATGGCGCAAACCCAAACGGGTCAGATCGGCACGATTGACCGTGATATGTCCGCGCGTGGGACGTTCGACGAGACTGATGAGTTTGAGCAACGTGCTCTTGCCAGCGCCCGAACGGCCGGTTACGAAGGCCATTTCGCCCACGCCAATCTCGAAGTTGAGTTCGGAAAGCGCGTCCACACCGGGCTGGTAACACTTGCTGACGTTTTCGAATCGGATCATCCTGGGCGAACGCCGTGAATGGGATATCTAAAGCATACAGGCAGCAGGGTTAAGAACTTATCCTTGTATTCCCACCAGTCCGCGTTGCCCCACCAAAGTTGTCAGGTTGGCGCGCTTGGCGAAGCGTCTGACGGGTGGTCAGGTCGAGCCGAGCGCGCCCGCATGGCGGCTTTGGCGGGACAACCCGAAGAGCCTGCCCCCGAAATGCTTCTGATCGGGGGGCGGTGAGAATATAAGGATAAGTTCTAAGAGAGCAGGAGAAAAGCGCAGGGTTTGCACGGTGAAAATGCCCGCTTTTTCGCGGCTTCCTATTTCACCATCTGGTTCAGGTCGAAGATCGGCAGCAGGATCGCCAAAACGATAAAGAGCACCAGCGCACCGACGGCGAGGATCACCGCAGGTCCCAGCGCCGCGGTGAGCGCTGTCAACCAGCGATCCAGTTCGCGTTGCTGCTGCGCGGCCGCTTCGTCGAGCATGCGCGGCAATTCTCCCGAACGTTCGCCGCTGGCAATCAGACGCAACACCACCGGCGGGAAAAGCCCACTCTCGCCGAGCACGCGCGAAAACGCGCTGCCTTCACGTACCTTGAACGCCGCACGCTGCAAGGCTTCACGCATCGGCAGATGGGGCACCACCCGCGCCGCGATGCCCAGTGCGTCGAGCAGCGGCACCGCGCTGTCGGCCAGCAGCGCCAGCGTGCGCATGGCGCGCGCTGTGTTCGCGGCGCGCGTCAAACGCCCGATCAACGGCAAACGCACGACCAACGCATGCCAGCGATACCGCATCGCCTGGGTGCGCAGTGCAAAGCGCGCGGCGAGGATCGCAAACACGAGCAGAAACAGAATCAGCCAACCCCATGTGCGCAGGAACGCCGATAAGCCGATCAGGGCGCGCGTCGCCAGCGGCAACTCCTGATGCAGGTTCTGGAATACGCCGACGATTTGCGGCACGACCCACGTCAAGAGCCCCGCGACAACGGCAATCGCGACCAGCGTCAATAACACGGGATAGATGAGCGCCGCGAGAATTTTCTGTTTCAGCGCATCGCGTGCTTCTGCGTAATCGGCGAGTTTGTCGAGCACGCTGTCGAGCCGGCCGGAGTGCTCGCCCGCGGCCACTGTGGCGCGGAAGATTTCCGGAAACGTATCGGGCGCTTCCGCCATCGCCTGTGCAAGATTCGCGCCTTCCATCACGCGCGCGCGCAGGCTGACCGTCAGCGCACGCTGGCGCTGGTTTTCGGCTTGCTCGGACAACGCGCCAAGGGCTTCGTCGATCGGCAATCCGGCGCCGATCAGCGTGGCGAGTTGGCGCGTCAGCAATGCCAGTTGCGCGCTGCCCAGGTGATGGCGCACGAAAAAATTTCTGTCTTTCGCAGCCGTTTCGCGCACTTCCTCGACCACCAGCGGATTGAGGCCGCGCTCGCGCAGCGTCCCGCGCACCGCACGCGCGGTGTCGCCCTGCACGACACCGCGTTGAGTCTTACCGCTGACATCCAGAGCCTGATAGGCAAACGCGGGCATTTTTATCGCTAGTAAATCAACAAGTTCTTGAATGGGCGCCTATGCTTCCAGCGATAGCCGTCGAAATCGCGTCGGTCCGTCGACAGGATGCGACTTTCTTCCAGTTCCTCGGCGAGAATCACCAGCGAAGCGTCGGCCAAGTCCATCGGCAAATCGCTATAGCGGCGCATCAGCATATGCGCGCGCGGCAACACATCGGATGGCGGATCGGGAATCTCGCAGGCTCCGCGTGCAATGCTGTCGATGAAGGCAATGGCCTGCGCGACGCTGACGCGCGAGGTGAGCAGATGCGTGACCTCGGTCAACACCGGCCACGTGCTGACAAATCCCTCGGCACCAAAGTGTTCCAGCGCAGCCAGCGCCGCCTCGTGATAACGATCGCGGCGATTGCCGAGCGCGATCCAGAATCCCGAATCGGCGAGGATCATCGTTCCTGCACGCGCATGGGGTACTTGTGCTCAAGCGACTCGGACAAATAGTCCTTGTAGCGTTCCGACAGATCCGCCGGCCCTTCGCCGCCGCCGATGAAGCCGCTGGCTTTGAGCAACTTCGCCACCTGCGCACGCGGGCGCAGACGTTCGCTGTGATAGGCACGCAGCGCATCGCGCAGCAGGTCCGATGCCGACAACCCTTCGCGCTTTTGCAATTCGCGGAAGTGACGTGCGTCCGTACCCGTCAGGCGGGCATTGATACGCAGTTCGGATGAGTCGGTATTCATATCGGCAAGATACCTGGGTGAGTCGTCATAAGTGTATGACAACAAGAAAGACTTATCAAGAACCATCGGTCAAAAGCTGCACCAGGGGATGACCTGCCTGTACCCATCCGGATTGTTCGCTGCTTTACGGTGCATTATCTGCCAGCGGATCAATCCTCGCGCGTGACGCGCAACACTTCTTCCGTCGAGGTGATGCCGGCGACGCATTTGCGCCAGCCGTCTTCGAGGATCGATGGGCAGTGCGTGCGGGCGGCATGTTCGAAATCCGCTTCGGAGGCGTTTTCGTGAATCATGCGGCGCAAGGTTTCGTCGACGCCGATCAGTTCGTAGATGCCGGTGCGACCGCGGTAGCCGGCGTGTCTTCCGCCTTTCGCCACGACATCCGCGCGCGGTCGATACAGCGTGGCTTGCGTGTGCGCGGGTTTGCCGAACGAGGTCAGTTCCGCGGGCGTTGCACGATACGCTTCGCGGGTGGCCGGATCGAGCACGCGCACCAGACGCTGTGCGAACACGCCGATCAGGCTCGATGCGAGCAGGAACGGCTCGACGCCCATGTCGCGCAGGCGCGCGATGGCGCCGGCCGCGGAGTTCGTATGCAGCGTCGATAGCACCAAGTGACCGGTCAACGATGCCTGCACGGCGATCTGCGCGGTTTCCAGATCGCGGATTTCGCCGACCATCACCACATCCGGGTCTTGGCGCAGGATTGCGCGCAGGCCGCGCGCGAAGGTCATGTCCACGCGCGTGTTCACCTGCGTCTGGCCGACGCCGTCGATGTAGTACTCGATCGGGTCTTCGACGGTCATGATGTTGCGCGAGGTATCGTTCAACTTCAGCAGTGAGGCATACAGCGTCGTCGTCTTGCCCGAGCCGGTCGGGCCGGTCACGAGCAGGATGCCGTGCGGGCGCGCGATCATGTCTTGCAGACGCAGACGCAAGGTTTCGTCCATGCCCAGTTGCGCGAGATCGAGCTTGCCGGCCTGCTTGTCGAGCAGACGCAATACGACGCGTTCGCCGCGGCCGGCGGGAATCGTCGAAACACGCACATCCACGGGACGCCCGGCAATGCGCAAGCCGATGCGTCCATCCTGCGGCAGACGGCGTTCGGCGATATTGAGCTTGGCCATCACCTTGATGCGGCTGACCACGGCACTTGCGATGGCCTTCTGCGGAGCGAGCACCTCGCGCAGCACGCCGTCCAGGCGAAAGCGCACGACGAGACGGTTTTCGTAGGGTTCGATATGAATGTCCGATGCGCCTTCCTTCACCGCTTCGGTGAGCAACGCGTTGATCAGACGGATGATCGGTGCGTCGTCGTCGCTTTCGAGCAGGTCTTCGGGCTCGGGCAATTCATCGGCGACCGCTTTGAGGTCCATGCGCTCGTCGAGATCGGAAACCATCGTGCGCGCATCGTCGCCCTGTTCGTACAGATCGCGCAGCAGGCGGTCGAAGTCATCCGGCGCGCACGCGGTGAAATGCAGCGGTACACCAAGGTGACGGCGCAGTTCGGCCAGCACTTCGGGACGCACGCCTTCGCGGCAGGCGATATCTGCGCCGCCATGGCGCCAAAGCGTCAATGCGACACCGTGACGCCGCGCATAACCAAAACTCGGACGCGCAGGCTTGGGCTCCGGCGCGGCGCGTTCGCTCATGGATGCCGATCCGTCCGTGCCGGTGGCGTTCGCGCGGGTTTGGGATGCGCGTTATCCGGTTGGCCGTCGAGCGTGGGGCTGGCGAGGAAATCATGAATTTCCGGCAGCACCGGCCGCTGCGCACGTGGTGTGATCGGCCAGTTTTCCTTGCGCATCTGTATTTCTTCGGTGCGCATGTAGTTGTATTTCTCGCTGGAAACCGCCGCTTCGGTGGTCGCATCGCGCAGGATTTTCGGATGCAGAAACACCATCAGATCGGTCTTGGCGCGGCTGTTGGTGCGATAACGGAACAGATTGCCGAGCAGCGGAATAGCGCCAAGACCAGGCACTTTCTGCACATTGTCTTTGACCTGATTATCGAGCAGGCCGCCGAGCACGAGCAGCGAATCGTCCTTGACCAGCACGCTCGTGGTGAGCTCGCGCTTTTCGGTCACCAGGTCCACCGCGCCTTGCACCGGCGGCAGCAGGTTGGAGACTTCCTGATGAATGTCCAGGCGCACCGATTCGCCTTCGTTGATCTGCGGTTTGACCTTGAGCACGAGGCCGACATCGCGGCGCTCGATGGTCTGGAACGGCGTCGTCACGCCGGTGGAGCCATTGGTCGCGGTGTTCGCCGCGCCGATCACGCCGGTCGTGTACTGGCCGGTCAGGAACGGCACCTCCTGCGCCACTTTGATCTGTGCTTCCTGATTGTCCAGCGTCAACACCGAGGGCGTGGACAGGATGTTCGATTTACCGTCGCTCTGCAGCGCGCTCACCAATGCGCCCAACTTGGCGATCGGCGTACCGTCCGGGCCTGCGATCGTGCCCGCGAGGTAGCCAAGGTTGAAGCCGCTGCCGACGCCCAGCGGATTCTGCGTGGCTGCGATGATGTTATTGCCGGGCAGATTGGAACTGGTGAAATTCGTGCCGCCCACGACATGACGGCTGCCGGCCATTTGCCACTGCACGCCAAGATCGGCCGCGGTCTGATCGGCGACTTCGGCCACGACCGCTTCGATCAGCACCTGATTGCGGCGGATATCGAGTTGCCTCACCACCGCCGCGAGCGAACGGAAGATCGCCGGCGGTGCGCTGATGATGAGCGCATTGGTTTCCGCGTGTGCCTGGATCGTCGCCGGTGACGCCGCACCGCCCGAACCTGCGCTTTCACCGGTTTTCGCCGCCGCTGGCGGCGCGACGCCGCTGAGTGTCGCCGCCACACCTTGCAGGATCGGCACCAGATCCTTGGCGTTCGCGTAGTGCAGATAGATAACCTGGGTGTCGCCACCGTTGTCGATCGGCGCATCCAGATGCGCGATCAGCGCGCGCAGGCGCAAACGCCCGTTCTTCGCGCCGGAGAGCAGGATCGAATTGGTGCGCGTATCGGCGAACACGCGCGCCGCATCGCCGTTTGCCTGCGCGGTTTTATCGTCTGCCAGCAATGTGAGTGTGCGCGCCAGTTCCGTGGCGTTTGCATGCATGAGCGGAATCATTTCTACCTGCGCATCGGACACCGTGTCGATGCGTTGGATGATGCCGACCAGCCGCTCGACATTGCCGGCGCGATCCGATACCACCAGTGCGTTCGACGCCGCATGTGCGATGATCTGGCCGTTCTGCGGCATCAGCGGACGCAGAATCGGCACGAGTTCCGCGGCCGATACGTGTTTCACCGGCACGATCTGCGTGACGATTTCGTCGCTCGCATGCGTGCGCGCCGTACCGATGCCGGGCGCGCCATCCTGCTGCGCGACGGTTTCCGGCACGATCTTGACCATGCTGCCGGACGGCACGGCTGCCAGGCCATGCACGCGCAATACCGACAGGAATACATCGTAGATCTCGTCCGCTTTCATCGGCCGCGCGGAAATCACCGTGACCTTGCCCGACACGCTCGGCCCGATGATGAAGTTCTTGCCGGTGATCTCGCTGACCGTGGCGATCAACGCCTGGATGTCCGCATCCTTCATGTTCAACGTGTGACGGCCATCCGCGGTGACCGCATGGCCCGGCCGCGCTTCCGCCGGCGGCGTGTCCTGCGCTGGGGCGTTCTGACCGCATGCGATCCGGCCATCGATAAAAAAGAGACCGATCACGATCGGCGCAACGATACGGCGCATGACGGAAAATTTCTTTTTATACATCGGGTTCATGGCAGGGCGACGTTGAGTTCGATCGGCTTTCCATCGCGCAGCACGGTGACACGGACCGCGCTTGCGCTGCCCAGATTGGACAGAATCTGCTGGCCGCGCGCAAACGAATCCACCGGCATGCCGTTGACGGCGGTGACCACATCATCCGGGCGCAGCCCGATCTGCCCGAGCAGCGCCGTATCCGCGCCGGCGGACAGACGCACACCGCTCAGTTTTCCACCTTCCAGTACTGGAATCACCTGCACGCGCTTCATCAACTCATCGGGATTCTGCCGCCATTGTGCGACCTGTTGCTGCCAATCGCCCGGCGCCTTGATGTTCTGCGCATTGGCCGCGGAATTGGCGGGTGCATCCGCAGAACGGCCCGCAACCGGTGCCGTCGTGCGGGTTCGGCTGCTCGCCGAGCCCGACGTCGGCCGCATGATGTCGGCCGGCGCGAGGTTGGTGTCGCGCGGCAGATTCAACGTCTCCTGCGCACCATTGCGCATCACGACGACATGACCGGGATAGACCGCGTCCAGGCGCACACCGGAAACCACTTCATCGCCGACACCGAACGCGCGTTCGCCGTTGCCGGCCTCGGCGATCACGGCAACACCCTTCTTGGGGTCGGCTTGCGCGACGGTGCCACGCAGGATCAGCGACGAGGCACTTGCAGCGGCGCCGCTCGCGCCAGGCCGTGCCATGGCCGTGCCGAACAGATGCCAGTCCGCGGCCGAGCGCGCCGGTGCGGTAGCGTCCAGCGCAGTACCGTCCGTGTGCAGCGGACTTTCGATCCAAGCATCATCGCGCGGCACCAGCGACCAGACCATGCGCGCGAGCAACCACAGACCGAGCACGGCCAGTGCTACACAGCACGTGAGCGCCACCGCTTCGCTGTGACGGCCATGGTCGATTCCGGAAAACCGCAAAAGCATATGTGAATCATCTCGCTACGATAGACGCACAAGCGTAGCAAAGCTTACGCTGAGAGCGTTGCTTCAGGCCCGCGCCCTGCTCTTTCACGCCAAGGCGGGACTGCAAAGGCAGGGGCACTTTCGCGGGGGAGAAGAGCGCTTTTCCTTGTGCCCTGCTTCTTCTCCACTAACGCGAACCGAAAAAGCGGGCAATGCGACGGAAAAATCCCGGCTTGGGCAGTACCGGTGCGGACGGCGCTGGATGGGCTGGCGTGGCGGATGGAGCGCGCTCCAAGCGTGGCGCATGCTCACGGCGCGACTTGCGTTCGGGCGCATGTGCCGATGGTGCCGCCGCATCGCGCCCCTCGTTGTGGACGGCGCCGGCATTGGCTTCGACGCCATCGCGCCGATGGCGGCGGCCGCCACGACGGCGACGCTTGCGCGGGGCGCCATCCACGGCGGCGGATGATGTCTGGCTGTTTGCGGGCTGGGGTTGAGCGGTCACTGCGGCGGCGGTTCCATCGCGACCGGATATCGCGCGGTTTTCCTGGCGCTCACGCGGACGCGGCTTATCGTCTTGATGCCGGTGCGTACCCGATCCGCCCGAGCGTGGCCCTGAATGGCGAGGCGAGCGCCCGCTCTTGGGCGGCGCACCCGCCGTATTGCGCGCATCGTCGGCTGCTTCCTCGGTCGTATTGACGGCGACGACCGGCGCTGTGCGCACGTGCCGCGGTGGTACGACGAGCAGATCCTCGGTCACCGGTGCGGTGGGTATTTTCTGTTCGATATACGCTTCGATATCGGGCAGGGACATGGCGTACAGGTCGCAAGCGAAGCTGATCGCATCGCCCTCGGCGCCCAGGCGCGCGGTGCGTCCGATGCGATGCACGTAGTCCTCGGCATCCTGCGGCAGATCGTAGTTGAAGACGTGACTGACGTTCGAAATGTGCAGCCCGCGTGCGGCGACATCGGTGGCAACCAGGAGCTCGATCTCGCCGCGCTGGAACTTGCCGAGCATGCGCTCGCGCTTGGCCTGCGGCACATCGCCGGACAGCAGGGCGACGCCAAAACCCTGTTTTTCGAGCGCGTGCGTGACTCTTTCGGCGGCGAGCTTGGTATTGATGAAGACGATGCCGCGTTGATTTTCGATGCGCGACAGCAGGTTGAGCAGCAGCGGCAGTTTTTCTTCCTTGGCCGGAAAGTACACGACTTGCCGCACACGGTCGGCGGTGACGGTGTCGGCTTCGACGGTGAGCTTCTCCGGGGTGTTCATGTGTTCGTAGGCCAGTTCCAGCACACGATGGCTGAGCGTGGCCGAGAACAGCATGCTCTGGCGCTCCTCGCGCGGCGGCATGCGCCGCATCAGGAAACGGATGTCCTTGATGAAGCCCAGGTCGAACATGCGATCCGCCTCGTCGATGACCAGGGCCTCGATCGCATTGAGCGAAAACACGTGCTGCTTCAGGTAATCGATGAGCCGCCCCGGCGTGGCGATGATGAGGTCGCAGCCGGTCTTGAGCGAATCGCGCTGTTTCTCGTAGTCCACGCCGCCGTAGATCAGTGCCGAGGTGAGGCCGGTGGCGCGGCCGATGGCGTGGAAATCTTTGTCGATCTGGATGGCCAGTTCGCGGGTCGGCGCGATGATCACCGCACGCGGATCGGTCATCTTGCGCACGGCGACGGGCGGGCGGGTCAACAGACGATTGAGCACCGCGACGAGAAAGGCGGCGGTCTTGCCGGTGCCGGTCTGCGCCTGACCGGCCACATCGCGGCCGGTCAGCGCGATCGGCAGCGTCAGTGCCTGGATCGGCGTGCAGCGGGTGAAACCGGCAGCATTCAGGCCCGAGAGCAGGCGCGGGTGCAGGTCGAAACTTTCAAAAGTGATATCGGTAAGCGGATGCTGAGACATTCAACGTAAGTCTGAGTGATGCGATGAAGACGTCGGCATGCGCCGGACGTTGGGCGATGATTCGCCGCCCGCGTGTTCCCGTGGATACGGGAGGGAATACCTTTGCGATATGGCGCCGCGATGTCGCACTTGCAATACATCGCGATGCCCCCAACTTGCGCGGATTCGCGGTTTGGGCTGAAATGGGACGTGCCTTTCCGCGCCTCTTCCTTATCTTTCCGTCCCGTTCACACCGGTGGAAACCTGCCGAGTGTAACGTAAAGTGCGCCGTTGGCGCTCCTGTTTCCCGTATCCGGAGATTTCCCGTGAGCGAACACATTGCGCACGTCAGCGACGATCAATTCGAGGAACAGGTCCTCAAATCGTCCGTTCCCGTGCTGATCGATTTTTGGGCGCAGTGGTGCGGCCCCTGCAAGATGATCGCGCCGATCCTCGATGACATCGCCGTTGCCTACAAGGGCAAGCTGAAGGTGGTCAAGATCAACATCGACCACAATCAGAAGACCCCGCGCAACTACAACGTGCGCAGCATCCCGACGCTGATGATCTTCAAGGACGGCAAGGTGCAGGCGACGCAGATCGGTGCCACCAGCAAGACGCAACTCACGCAGATCATCGACAAGGCCATCGCTTGATGGCATGCAGACACAGCGCCGGAAACCAGCCATCGGATGGTTTTTCCACGATTTTTCGTTGGGCCATGGGGTTTGTGCCAGCACGGTTTGTGCTATCGCAACTGGACGCCCGCAGGATACGGTGCTAACGTGAACCCCACGGTATCCGGAAGCCTTTGGCGCTCCGCCGGCTTCTTTCCGAATCCCTTCCCTCCTTTAATTCCACCAACGGCGCCCAGCGAGGATTGCCCGTGTCCGAAAACGAAATAAACGATAGCGGCGCAGACGCCGCTAGCGAAGGCCGTTCCGAGCCTCGACAAAACAGCCCACGCGGCCGGCATCAACAACCGCGGCAGGACTTCGCTTCGGAGCAGGCCGAAACCTACACCGAACTGCCTGCCGACCCCGGCGATGGCAATCCCGCCGCACAGGCCGGCCCGCAACAAGGCGGCGGCCCGCAGCAGGGGCAGAACCAGGGTGGTCCCCGGCGCGGCCGACGCGATCGCCGCGGTCGCCACGGCGGCAACCATCCGCAGGGCAATCGCGGCGGCAACTTCAACTTCGACGACGAGGAATACGACGAGTCGAAGAACGGCGGCGGCAATGGCCCGCTGATCGATCTGAACGAACT
>JAISPQ010000211.1 GCA_031274955.1 Rhodanobacter sp. | reverse complement strand
CTGCATTCCAGACCGCCGGCCTGCTGGAAATAGGTGAACTGGGTGACTTCCATGCCGTTGAGCCAGACTTCCCAGCCCAGGCCCCAGGCGCCGAGCGTCGGCGATTCCCAGTTGTCCTCAACCAAACGCAGATCGTGTACCAGCGGATCGATACCCAGCGCCTTCAGCGAACCGATGTAGCGTTCGAGGATGTCGTCCGGGTTCGGCTTCATCACCACTTGATATTGGTAATAGTGCTGCAGCCGGTTCGGGTTTTCGCCGTAGCGGCCATCGGTCGGCCGGCGCGAGGGCTGCACATACGCCGCCGTCCACGGTTCGGGGCCGAGCGCGCGCAGAAAAGTCGCCGGGTGAAACGTGCCGGCGCCGACTTCGGTATCCAGCGGTTGCAGCAAGACACAGCCTTGTTCCGCCCAATAGCGATTGAGGGTCTGGATGATGTCCTGGAAAGTCGGTCCCGGCATGCGCAGCTCACAAAGTCACGTGCGAAAAGCGCGTTAGTATAGCGGTCGGTTTGGCATATCCTGAGAATTCCATCGACATGGCCAGCGCGACTCATCACACCGTTAACGGCCAGTCTGCTTCACCGGGATTCGGTCGGCATCGCCGGCTCGATCTGGACGAATGCCTGGCCGCGCTGATCGCCGATGGTTTATTGACCGATGCGGACGTGAAACGCGTGCGCGCCGATGTGCGCACTACGCACGGCCGCAACGAACTGCATCCGTTGGTGCTGATCGCCAGCCTCAAGTTGGCCGATGGCCGGCATCCCGACAAGCCGCTCAGTCTGGAAGTGCTGACGCAATGGCTGGCCACGCGCGCGGGTCTGCCGTATCTGAAAATCGATCCGATGAAGATCGATGTGCCCGCGGTGACGCAGGTTGTCAGCCACGCCTATGCGAACCGCCATCGCATCCTGCCGGTCGAGGTGACGCCGATGCGGGTTGTGTTCGCGACCTCCGAACCGTTCGATACGCGCTGGATCAGCGATCTCGGCCAGATCCTGCGCCGCGATATCCAGCGCGTGGTGGCCAGCCCCATCGATGTGGCGCGTTATCTTACGCAGTGGTGGGGCGTGCAGCGTTCGATCCAGCGCGCCAAAGACGCCAAGATCGACGCCGGTGACAGCCGCGCGATCCTCAATTTCGAGCAACTGGTCGAGTTGGGCAAATCCGGCGATGTCGGCGTGGACGATCGCCATGTCGTACACATCGTGGACTGGTTGCTGCAATACGCCTTCGAACAGCGTGCGTCGGATATCCATCTGGAACCGCGCCGCGATTCCAGCCCGATCCGCTTCCGCATCGACGGCCTGATGCATAAAGTGTTCGACATGCCCACGCCGGTGATGATCGCGGTGACTTCGCGCATCAAGATCCTCGGCCGCATGGATGTGGCGGAGAAGCGCCGGCCGCAGGATGGCCGCATCAAGACGCGCTCGGCCGGCGGCCGCGAAGTGGAACTGCGCCTGTCGTCGATGCCGACCGCATTCGGCGAAAAGATCGTGATGCGTATCTTCGATCCGGACATCGTGGTCAAGGAGTTCCGCCAGCTCGGTTTTTCGCCGGACGAAGAAAAGACCTGGCGCGCGTTCATCGAGCGTCCGCACGGCATCGTGCTGGTGACCGGCCCCACCGGCTCGGGCAAGACGACCACGCTGTATTCGACGCTCAAGGTGCTGGCAACGCCGGACATCAACCTCTGCACGGTCGAAGATCCGATCGAAATGGTCAGTCCCGAGTTCAACCAGATGCAGGTGCAGCCGGCGATTGACCTGGACTTCGCCGCCGGCGTGCGCACGCTGCTGCGGCAGGACCCGGACATCATCATGGTCGGCGAAATCCGCGATCTGGAAACCGCACAGATGGCGGTGCAGGCTTCGCTGACCGGGCACTTGGTGCTGTCCACGCTGCACACCAACGACGCAGCGAGCGCGCTGACGCGCCTGCTCGATCTGGGTGTGCCGCATTATCTGCTGCAGTCCACGCTGGCCGGCATCGTTGCGCAGCGTCTGGTGCGCACGCTGTGTCCGCATTGCAAAATCAAAGCGCCGCTGGATATAGAGGCCTGGGCCGCGCTGACGCATCGCTGGGCGCTGGCGCCGCCGGTGCGCCATTTCGGCCCCAAGGGCTGTCTGGAGTGCCGCAAGACGGGCTTCCTCGGCCGTACCGGCGTCTACGAAATGCTGCGTGTCACTCCGACGATCCGCGCTTTGATCCAGCCGAACCTGGACCTCGCCGGAATCGTCGAAACGGCTTACCGCGAAGGCATGCAGCCGCTGCGCATGTCGGCCGCGGCGCAGATCGCGCGCGGAGTGACGACGATTCCCGAGGTCATCAATGTGCTGCCGCCGACGGATTGAGGGGGCTTGCGCGATACGGAGTACTTGTAACTTATCCTTATATTTCCACCAGTCCGGTGGGAATATAAGGATAAGCTCCAAGAATCAACGCTCCACGACGGTTTCCAGCAGCGGCGAAGCGTACATCGCGGCCGGCGATATCACGGTCCCGTCGAGCGGTACCGCACCGACGTAGCGTTGCTTCATGACGGCAACGACGCTGGGATCGGTGAGATTGAAATCGCGGATGCGCTGCAACTGGCCGATGTCGATGCCCAGTGCCCGATGATAGATTTTCCAGACCAGTTCCGAGCAATACAGACGATCGTCCGACCATTCGAAGGTCGTGTCGTAACTGCGGCCGAGAAAGATCTGTGCCTCGTGCCCGATCCGCTCGATCGCCGCTGAGGTCAGTCGCTTGTCCGCGTCGCGCAGCCGCTTGACGGTGAAATGGCCGTGCTCACCGCGCGCGATCCAGTCCGCCAGCGGCGTGTAACGCACGGTTTTGGCTGCCTCCAGCACATAGGGCCGGCCCTCGCGCAGGACGATCATGCCCATATGGCTCCACACGGAACCGGTCGCGTGTTGAATCGCGATGCTTTGGGAGGAACGGGAGGTCTGGAAGATCACATCGCCAGTGTGCAGCGATGCACCGACGCTAGCCGCTGACGTCACGGCAAACACGTGCCTGCCCGCGGCGGCCACCTGTTTTCGGTCCGCCAGCGCCGCCGTCACGCCCAGACAAAGGACGAGCGCCAGTGCGTATCGGATAAATGGATGCGATCGCAAGGTTTTAGAGCCTGTCTAATGTCTCCCTCCGCCCGCGCCGGAGACGGTGGGAATATAAGGATAAGTTCTTGGACAGGTTCTCAGACGCCGTCCGTCGTCTGTCTGGCGATGCCAGGGCGTATCAGCATACGCGCGCCGAGGATGCCCAGTTCGTAGAGCAGACACATCGCCGTGGCGAGCAGAATCATCGAAAGCGCATCCGGCGGCGCCAGCACCGCCGCCACCACGACCATGCCGACGATCGCATAGCGTCGGCTCTGCGCCAGTTGCGTTGTCGTCACCGCGCCCAGCGCGACCAGAATCACCACCACGACCGGTATCTCGAAGCACAGGCCGGAGGCGAGGAAAAGCCCGAGCGCGAAGCTTAAATAATGCGTGATATCCGGCATCACGGCCACGCCGCTGGGCGCGATCTTCATCATGAAGATGAACACGGCCGGCAGCACGAAGAAATACGCAAACGCACAACCGAGGTAGAACAAAAACACCGACGACACCAGGATCGGCAGCGCCAGACGTTTCTCGTGGCGGTATAGGCCCGGCGCGACGAACGCCCATAGCTGGTACAGCACGAACGGCATCGCGATCAGAACCGCGACGAAGAACGCGAGCTTGAGCGGCGTCAGGAACGGCGAGGCGACTTCAGTCGCGATCATCGAACCACCCTGCGGCAGATGGCTGATCAGCGGGATCGCCAGCCAACCGTAGATCTTGTTCGCGAACGGCAGCAGCGCGACGAGCGCAAGCAACACCGCTACGGACGCCTTGAGCAAACGCTCGCGCAGTTCGATCAGATGCGAGATGAACGACTGTTCGCCGTCCTGTGGATGCTCAGTTTCGCTCATTGGGCGGCGTGGTTCGTGGTTCGACGCCGCGCAGGGCGTCGTCGATATCGGCGGCGGCCGCCTTCACGTCGGCGCGCACATCGACGTCGCGCTGCATATCGTGGAGATTACGTTTGATTTCCTCGGCGGCCAGTTCGCGTTCGACTTCATCGCGCACGCTCTGCCAGCTCGTGCGCGCGCGTCGCAACAGCGCGCCCGCCATACGCGCCACGCGCGGCAGGCGCTCGGGGCCGAGCACGATCAGTGCCACGACCGCGATCAGCAGGATTTCGCCGAAGCCGATATTGAACATGCGCGTTTTCCGTAACCGACGCGGCCGCATGGCCGCGCGCGATCACTCGACGTGATCCGGCTTGCTCTCGCTGGCCGCCGGCTGGGCCGGTGGCGGGTCGGACTTCAACTGCTGCTGGCGATCGCTGTCGTCGTCCTGCATGCCCTTGCGAAAACTCTTGATCGCCGAGGCGAGGTCTCCGCCGATGTTGCTAAGACGCTTGGTGCCGCCGAAAACCACTCCAACGACGACCAGCACGATCAACCAATGCCAGATACTCAAACCACCCATCATCCGACTCCTGTGAACGCGGCGCGCCAACGGCGGCCGCCTGCAAAAAGGCAGACCCGGCGCGTGCTGGACTGCCAAGGACGACCAGAATACCTCTTTTCGCCGAATCTTTCTTTTGAGAAACAACGACGGGGTGAGGTCGGAGTAGGAATGACTGAGCTGCCCACTGTTTTTCATCTTCCAAGGGTCGATAGATATAACATCGAAACCTAGAGGAAGAAACATGAAGAAGATCCCGAAGCAGGAGTACACAGCCGAGTTTAAGGAGCAGGCTGTTAAACACGCCAAGGTGGTAGGCATCGTGGGGGCGGCCAAGGAATTGGGCTTGGTCGAGCAAACGCTGCGCAACTGGGTGAAGGCAGCCGAAGCTGGCAAGCTCGTGGGCGCGGTCACCAAGCTGGTGACGTCAGAGCAGATGGAACTGTCCAGGTTGCGCGCAGAGAACACGCGGCTGAAGATGCACGTGGAGATTCTAAAAAAAGCGACGGCGTACTTCGCCAAGGATGCGCTGTGACCTCTGCACCCGTGAAAACGCTCCCTACTTCCTTCCTCCTAAGCCTTCACGTGTGCTTGTTCGTCCTGTTTTGCTGGCGGCTTTGGGCGTGCGCACGCTTTTCGCGGGTGTGTGCGGGGCTTTTTTCGCAGCGGTTACCTTCTTCGCGACAGGCATCTTTTTCGCAACGGTCGCCTTTTTCGCGGCAGGCGTCTTTTTCGTAGCGGTCGCCTTTTTCACGGGGGGTGTCTTTTTCTCGGGCGGCGCGGTTTCCAGGGCCAAGCCGAACAGTGCAGCGACATCATCGCCGGCGAGCACGCGTTCGCTGCCGGCGGCCGCTTGCGTGATCGACAGATCCGCACCGGTGGAAACCAGTTCGCTGCGCTCCACGCCGCGCAAGGTGAACAAGAGGTCAGGGTCGTGGTCGAGCCGGGCGCCCACGCCGTACAGCGTAGCCGCGACGTGCTTGCACATGTACGCGCCATCGGGACAGGAGCACGATAGCTTGATTTCCTTGGGCGTTGGGAACAGCCCGTCGGCTGGGCGGCAGACGCGCTCCATCACGTGCGTGGAGAGCTTGCCTTGCAGAAGCTCGACGATGGAGCCGACCGAGCCGGCGCAGTCGGCGCAGATCGCTTTCCAGCGCGCCGACGCGGCGACGGCGATGTCGATCTTGATCTTGTAAATCTCCGAGCCGCTGACCAATGCCTCGACTTTTCCGCGCGTCAGTTGCAAGTCGATCACCGAGCCGTTGTTGACGTAGGTACGCCCACGCGGCAGCCGATTGGCGTAGTCGGAATAACGCTCCAGGTTGTCGCACCAAGCCTTGCCCCAGAAGCTCTTGGCGATCTTGCGCCCTTGGATGACCACGGGCGAGATGACGCGGCCCTGTTTCTTCAGCTT
>JAISPQ010000141.1 GCA_031274955.1 Rhodanobacter sp. | reverse complement strand
TCGCGCGAAACCGCGGCGAACGGTTCGCCACCGGCGACCTTCGGCGCGCGCAGTGCGTAGAGCAGCAGTGAGCCGCCCACCACGGCCGCGAGGAAGCACAGGATGAACAGCCCGCGTTTGGGATCGCTGGCGAACGCATGCACGCTGGTCAGTACGCCCGAGCGCACGAGGAAGGTGCCCAGCAGCGAGAGCGAGAATGCGAAGATCGCGAGCAGCAGGGTCCAGGCACGGAACGAGCCGCGTTTCTCGGTGACGGCTTGCGAATGGATCAACGCGACGCCGACCAGCCACGGCATCAGCGAGGCGTTCTCGACCGGATCCCAGAACCACCAGCCGCCCCAGCCGAGCACGTAGTACGCCCACCAACTGCCGGCAGTAATGCCCAGCGTGAGAAAGCCCCAGGAGACGTTCGTCCACGGCCGCGCCCAGCGTACCCAGCGCACATCGAGTTCGCCGCCGAGCAGAGACGCGATGGCGAAGGCGAACGCCACCGAAAAGCCCACATAGCCCATATAGAGCGTCGGCGGGTGCATGACGAGCCCTGGATCCTGCAACATCGGGTTGAGATCGTTGCCGTCCACCGGCACCGGCAGCTCGCGCGCGAACGGATTGGACGTCCACACCATGAACAGCAGGAAGCCGAAGCCGATGAAGCCGAGCACGCCGATCACGCGCGCCATGAACGCCTCCGGCAGATGGCGGCTGAATGCGGCGACGGCGACAGTCCAGAAGTTGAGGATCAGCGCCCACAGCAGCAGCGAGCCTTCGTGTGCGCCCCATACCGCGGAGAAGCGGTAGTACCACGGCAGCAGCGAGTTCGAATTCGATGTGACGTAATGCACCGAAAAATCTTTCGTCACGAACGTATGCGCGAGGATCGCAAACGCCAGCACGACGAACACCGCCTGTCCGGCGGCGGCCGGCCGCGCGACGGCCATCAAGGCGCGGTTGCCGGTGTGTGCGCCGAGGATCGGCAGCACGCATTGCGCGGCCGACAACAGCAAGGCGAGGATCAGGGCAAGTTGACCGAGTTCCGGAATCATTCGATAGATGGGGGTGTGGGCGGGCGCCGTAGCTTAATCGAATGACTATCGATGGCGCTATGCCGGCTTTCGCACAAGCGCCCGTGGCGTGGATGGCAGGAACCACGCGAAGAGACCGATCGCCGGCAGGAACGCACAGATCTGGTAAACCGCTTCGATGCCGATGTGATCGGCGAGCCTGCCGAGCACGGCGGCGCCGATGCCGCCCATGCCGAATGCGAATCCGAAGAACCCCCCGGAGATGACGCCGATGCGTCCGGGCAAGAGTTCCTGCGCATAGACGAGGATTGCCGAGAACGCCGAAGCGATGATCAAGCCGATCACGATCGTCAGGATCGTCGTCCAAAACAAGTTGGCGTGCGGCAACAGCAGCGTGAACGGCAACACACCCAGGATCGAACCCCAGATCACGTACTTGCGGCCGATGCGATCGCCGATCGGACCGCCGGCCAGCGCGCCTACCGCAACCGCGCCGAGGAAGATGAAGAGGTGGATCTGCGCATCCTGCCCGGTGAGCGCGAACTTCTTCATCAGATAAAACGTGTAGTAGCTCGACAGGCTTGCCAGGTAGAAATGTTTCGAGAAGATCAGTACGCCGAGGATCAGCAGCGTAATGACGATGGTACGGCGCGACAGTTGTGCGTGTGTCTTCGTGGCGCGTGCCGCGCGGTATGCCGGAACCTGCTGGCGGTACCACGCGCCGATGCGCGTGAGCAATAGGATCGCGGCCAGAGCAGCGACCGCGAACCAGGCGATACTGCCCTGGCCGCGCGGCATCACGAAGAAGGACGCCAGTAGCGGACCGATCGCCGCCCCGGCGTTGCCGCCGACCTGGAACAGCGATTGCGCGAGTCCGTGTTGTCCGCCCGATGCCATCCGCGCCACGCGCGAGGATTCGGGATGGAACACCGACGAGCCCGAACCCACCAGCGCCGCGGCCAGCAGCAGCATCGGGAAGCTCGGTGCGTGCGATAGCAGCAGCAGGCCGCTCAGCGTGCAGCCCATGCCCAGCGCCAGCGAATACGGCATCGGATGGCGATCGGTGTAGATGCCCACGAGCGGTTGCAGCAGCGAAGCGGTGATCTGGAAGGTCAGTGTGATCAGGCCGATCTGGCTGAAATCGAGCGCGAAGTTCGTCTTCAGCATCGGATAGAGCGCCGACAGCAGCGACTGGATCATGTCGTTGAGTAGATGGCAGGTGCTCAACATCAAAAGGATCGGAAACGCCGTGCGCGCCGCGGTCTGCGCCGGCGTGTCGGGTGCGGCAAGAGAAGAAGCAGTCATGAGGGTGGGGAAGGGGGTGCGCAGCACACATCGGGCGGTCCGCCCGCAGTGCACCATTATCGCATAGACCGGATCGCATCCATGTCGAACCAGTTCACGATACAGGGCGACAACGCGGAAGACATCCTGGTCTGCCATCCGTCATTGCCGCGAACGGTCATGGCGGGCTTGTGTCGCCCCGGAGGATGAAAGAACAGGGCTGGGGGAGATGCTAGACAGGCTCCAAGAAAAGCTTGCCCTCGAAGTGCTTTTGATCGGGGGAATGACGAGCGAGAGTGCGCCTTACGGCTTTTCGCAAATCCTGAATTTTCCATCCCGGTTTCCCATTGGCGTCCGACTTGGAATATATTGATATGGTCGCCCATATCCCTTACCAAGGGCACCTATATGAAAACCACTATCGAACTACCCGACGCTCTGTTCGCGCAGGCGCGGCGCTATGCCGGCGCGCGTAACATGACGATGAAATCGCTGATCGAACAGGGACTGCGCAAGATCATGGCGGAGAAGAAGGATGAGCCAAAGTTCAAGCTGCGCGATGGCAGCTTTCATGGCGGCAAAGGCTTGACGCCGGAATTTCAGAACGCCACTTGGGAGCAGATTCGCGACGCGATTTACGAAGGCCGTGGCGCATGATTGCGCTGGACACCAACCTGCTGGTGTACGCGCATCGCGCAGAAAATCCCTTCCATCCTGCAGCAGCCAAGCTCGTCAGCGAGTTGGCTGAGAGCAAGGCGGCGTGGGCTATTCCGTGGCCGTGTCTACATGAGTTCTATGGCGTCATCACGAACCGGCGCATCCATCATGTGCCAACCCCAGTTGATGTGGCATTGAAGCAAATTGACGTTTGGCTGGAATCCCCCACGTTACATCTGCTTTCGGAACCCCCCGCACACTGGTCCGCTTTGCGCGAACTGATCGCCAAGGCCAAACTACAAGGGCCGATGGTGCACGACGCGCGCATCGCGGCACTGTGCTTTTCCCATGGCGTGCGCGAACTGTGGAGCGCCGACCGCGATTTCAGCCGGTTTCCCAACCTGCGCGTGCGCAATCCTTTGGTGTGATTCGTCGCCTGTAAGCCCCTGCTCGTCATTTCCGTGGGAGCGGGGGCGAGGCTGGCGCTTTTCGCAAATCCTGAATTTTCCATCCCGGCCTTCTCCCGCAAGCGGAAGAAGGAGAAATGCGGCTCAAACCCCGAACGCATCGGCGACGGTGCTTTTGTACCAACGTTCGGCGGCGTCCGGCGAGCCCGCAATGTCGGCGTCTGCGGCCTGCTCCACCGACTTTATCGCGCCTGCCTCCATACGGAAGCGGCCGTTGATTGCCAAGGTGCGATCAGGTGCGAGCCGGCTGTAGCACACGCTGTCGAATTGCGGCGGCGGCACCTCTTGATCGGTGAGCAGGGCTTCGACCGCGAGTACGCACTGGCGCGCCTGGCTGACCGCCGCCGACGCCGATTTCGGCATCGCATCGGCGATGCAGGCGTCGCCGATCACGTGCACGCGAGCGAGCGTTTTGGATTCGAACGATTCCGGCTTGACCGGACACCAGCCGTGTCCGCTCGCCAGCCCCGCGTCGGCCGCGATTTGGTCGGGCGCCTGTGGCGGAATGACGTTGGCGACATCCACGCGATGCGCGCCGCCGAAGGTATACAGCATCGATTTTTCCACTTCGACGCGCACCAGCGTGCCGCCGTCGGTGAATGGAATCCATTCGATCAGGCCCGGATAGAGGCGCTTCCAAACTTCGATGAAGCGGTCCATCCGCGGGAAATGGTTATTCGCATCGAAGATCAGCACCTTCGAGCGCGGCTTGTGCGTTTTCAGGAAATCGGCGATCAGGCTTGCGCGCTCGTAGGGCCCGGGCGGGCAGCGCATCAGGCCGGTGGGCACGCAGATCGCGACGATGCCGCCGTTGCGCATCGCACGCAACTGCGCGGCGAGCAGCGCGGTCTGCGCGCCGGCCTTCCACGCATGCGGCATGCGTTGCGCCGCGGTTTCGTCGTAGTCGATGATGCGCTCCCACAGAAAACGGATGCCGGGGGCGACGATCAGGCGGTCGTAGCCGAGCGCCGCGCCGTTATCCAGGCGCAGGTTTCCCGCCTGCGCATCGATCGCGGTCGCCCGCGTACGCATGAAACGCACGCCCGCACGGGCGAGGCCGGCGCGGGTGATGGTCAGCGAGTCGAGCGTGCGCAGGCCGACGAGAACCTCGTTGCTTAGCGGGCAGGCGACATAGCGCTCGTCGGGGTCCACCAGGGCAACATCGAAATCCGGCTGGCGCCGTTTCAAGGCGAGCGCACTGTACGAGCCGGCAAAGCCGCCGCCGACAACGACCACGCGCGGGCGCCTGGGTTGCGCCATCGCGCGCCGTGCCGCCACACCGAGCAAGGTCGCCGTGCCGGCGCGCAGGAAATCGCGCCGCCGCATCATTCCCACTCGAGTTCCTGATAGACGCGCGCGACGTTGTGCGGATGGGTCTCACCCCACAGCAGCCATGTGCCCTTTTCGCTCGCCCCGACTTCGCGGATCGCCGCGTCCATCGGCTTGCCCGCCGCGATCTGCGCACGCACGCCTTGTTCAAGCATGCGCAGATAGGCACGTTCGGGCGCCAGCATCGCGGCAAGATCGCTGCCGACCGCGCCGTGGCCCGGCACGATATGCCGCGGCGCGGGCAGTTTGAGCAACTCATCGATCACGCCGAGCCAGCCTTTCACGCTGCCGTCGAGCGCCGGCAGACGTTGCACGAACAATAGATCGCCGGTCCATAGCGTGCGCGTCTTGTCGTCGAACACGGTCAGATCGCAATCGGTGTGCGACTTCGGCCAGGCGCGTAGTTGCAGATGGCGCTCGCCCAGATCGAGGCTAAGCGTTTCGCCGGGCGCGACGCTGCGATCCGGCGCAACGATCTGCGCCGCATCCGCCGGTGCATCGAAATCGGCGGCGTATTGCTTGAGAAAAAATTCCCGGCTGCGCACGAGCGCCGCGGTGAGCAGATCAGAACCGATGAAGCTCGGCTTGTCAGCCTTGAACGCCGCATTGCCGAGTACGTGGTCGACGTGTACGTGGGTGTCGATCACATAGCACACAGGCAATCGGCTGCGTTGTTGGATGGCCGCGCGCAAGGCGCGGCCGATGCGCAGCGAGCCGCCGGTATCGATCACGGCGACGCACTTCGAGCCGACGATGAAACCGATGTTGGCGATGTCGTCGTGCCCCGGCGCATCCAGCGGCAACGGTTTGCCGGCATGCACGAAGACACCGGGCGCGACTTCGGCCAGCGCGAACTCCCCGCCGCCCATCGCCGGCATCGCCGACAGCAGGCAAGTGATGGCCAGCAACGCGCGGCGTAAACGCTTCACTATGTCGGCCTATTTCGACGTGCCCGCTGCCTTTGCCGCGCTGCCGTTCCATGTTGCGCTGTAGTTTTTCAGCGTCGGTAGATCTTCCGCCTCGAAACGAATCGGCCCGGCCAATGCGGTGGCGCTGGATATACGTACGCTCGGATTCTCGGCAATCGAGATACCGGTGTCGGCTTCGAGGATCGTCTGCCCGCCCGCGCTCAGTTTGATATGGCGGACGTAATGCGGCGGAATCGGATCGCCTGATACCGGATTGATCTGGAAGCCGGAACTGTTCGGATGCCGCAGGCTGACGAGCAACGACTTGTTATCGTCCGACGGCCGGAAGCGGATGTCGCCGAGCTGGCCGCCACCTGCCGCGGAGGGCGGCGCCGAGCAACCGCCGGCGGCATTGATCCAGGTGCTGCGCATTTCCAGGCGACCGTCGGTATCTTCGGCGATTGCACGCACCGAAGTGAAGCGGTCGACGCGGACGCGCAGATCGATCTCATCGATCGGCACGCCGGGTTTCAGGTCCATCGTCGCTGCGAGCGGCGACGGGTTGTTGTCGATGATTATCCGCACCTGCTTGATCTTGCCGGCGGCGGCCTTGCCCAAGTGCAGGCTCAGCGGTGTCGATGCCGGATCGGGCGTGTTGGCCGGCCCGTCCAGACGCATATAGTTTTCGTCGACTTCGCCGATCTCACGGTCGCCGTAAAGCTGCTTGTGCAGATAACTGTTCCACGCCCCCACGCTAGGCGAAGGCGAATCGCCGATGGCGAGCGCCGGTGCGAGACACAGCAATGGCGTGATCAACAGGAAAATACGACGCATACGAACCTCCACATGCGAGTCTTCAACGCAATCGCCATTCCCGCCAGAAGCGCGCGGGAATGACAAGCAAAGCAACGCTGTCAGCTGCCGAACATCTTGGTGAGATTATCCAGGCCGCCCTGATAGACCCCGCCGATGGTATCCGTCGCGGTCTTGTCGTCCTCGTTCGCGGCCGGATGATCGCCGGTGTTCTTGCGCTTGAAATCACCCGACCAGGTCACCACCGATTTGCCGGCGCCTTTCGCCTTGACGCTGACCGTGGAGGTGTAGTCGCTCACCGGCAGCACGCCTTCGAGGATCGAATACTTGAAGCTGTGCGCAGCGGGATTCAAGCCGAGCAGCTTTTCCTTGATCGTGCCGCCGCCCTTGAGCGTGAGCAGACGCACCGCGCCGACCTTGTTGTTGGCGCCTTCGACGATTTGGCTGCTGGCGACGGCCGGATGCCAGGTATTGAGACTGTTGAAGTCCTTCACCGCGTCCCAGACCTTGGCGGCCGGTGCGTTGACGGTCGCGCTCTTGGTAACGTGAAGAACCGGCGCGGCGGCGTAAGCGAGGCTTGCGCCAGCGGCGAGCATGGCGCCGAGGATCGTTTGAATTCGTAGCATGGTTATTGCCTCCCAAGGTGGTTGAAGTACGGAAATTCGATTCGAGGGCGCCGATGTGAGCGGACCTCAGGCGGAAAATATGGCACGGGAACCGCAGCGGATATATATACCGACGTGACTGTTCCGTTTTCGGCACAGATGGGCTGGCCGCGCTCAAAGTCGTTGCCATTGCCTGCGGTGCTGACTATCGCCGTGGCGGTCAACTCGCCTATGCCCGCCAGTTGCATCAACTACTACGCCTGCGTGCTTTGGCACGCCATGCCGGCAATGTGGCGGTCGTAGTGGGCGATGCGCTCGTCCAGACGACTGACTTCACTGAGCAGATCGCCAATCACTGTGTTGGCCCAGCCAGGCGGTGTTCGAGATACTTCATTGCCTCTGCTCGCACCACGGCGGCCTTCAGCGGGCGCACGGTGCGCCCGTGCTTTTGAAATGCTCTGGTCCAGTGGTGTGCACCTGAGCACGCCTCCATACCGATCAGGCACGCGGGCAAGGCGGCGATGAGTTCGAGCA
>JAISPQ010000094.1 GCA_031274955.1 Rhodanobacter sp. | reverse complement strand
TACCAAGGCTCGGCAAGTTTGAGGAGGGTCTGGAAGGTGGCGGCGTCGTTCATCCCGGTAGACTAACCTTGACTCTGCGCGCGTCAACCTCTATCCCACACAACTACCGGAAGAACCGATGTTCTTTGCCAGATCGATTCCTACGGTTATGATAGTCATGGGCTTCCCCTTCCAAAAAACGAGTATATTGATGAGAAGCGCGACTTCCCATCTTGGCACTTTGTTGCCGTATCGCCGTCTATGCGCGGGGCTCCCGGGACGGGGAAGTCCCTTTCATTCATTCAACCCGGACGCTTTCGGCGCCGGTTAACTTAGGCGTTAGGCTGGTATCCTAGGAATCTCAACATATGAGCATAGACCTCCACCCCCATGTAAGCCGCCAATACGATGTGCGCTTGCTACTAGCCGCACCTGATGCACCACTGCTGTGGGATTATTCGCTTTGGCAGCAACTGGTTCCTGATTTGACGCCATTGTTGTCCTCGGCTCGGGGGCGGACTTCATTGCGCATGACTCAATTTGATCTCCGCCAAACCGGATCACCTAATCAGACTTATGTGCGTTTTGGCCAAATTGGATGGAATGAAAAGGCACACCGCAAATGGACACACGGTTCTCCTGACACAAACGAAAATTCCATACACTGGGAATTTTATTCATTCTCCGCGTGGGCGCCTGGCCCATCCAAGTGTGAGGTGTTCCCACCCGACGGTTTTCTGGCCGTGCGCAATGAAATGACAAGTGGCATTGATCGTAATACTTGTCGGTACGCCTACTCCGTGCTCTCCGCCATCGCCTGCGATCTACCCGAGGCAGAGCAAATCATGGGGCAAGCTTTTTCTGCATTGCGTGCCGCAATTCCTTCAGTTTTACTTGCTCAGACGCGCCGCTCTTGGTCGGGAGCTGAGATCAGTGGAACAAATGCGCTAACTTACTGCGATACATTTGGTGCACCGTTCAAACCCGGTCGGCTGCCAGTTTCACTTGATATGCTAGAAGGCGTGTGGCAGGGTTTGGCTTCTCAAGAAACTCGCGTCTAACTTGTTGATTTGTATAGCAGCATCAGATGCGAGCGACTTTCTTTCGGGACGGTTTTCGGCACATCCAGGCCGATTACTTTGCTAACATTGCATTCAACCCGGACGGCTTCGCCGCCGGTTAATTTAGGCGTTAGGAGCACCGATGCAAGACACTCAGTTCGTCGAAAACTTGCGTGGAAAATTTAACTCGGGTAAAAAACTCAAGTTCATCTTCTTTTGGGGGCATCAGAAAAACAAAGATATAGTGACTTCATCGTGTTTCAGCCAATGGTATGCAGCCCCATTCATTGTCAATGGTCAGCGATACGCAACAGCCGAACACTTTATGATGGCAGAGAAAGCAGCTTTGTTCGGCGATGAAGCAACCAGATCAGAGGTCCTAAAAGCGCCGAATCCTGGTGCAGCTAAGATCCTTGGGCGGAAGGTACGGGGCTTTGACGAAGCCACCTGGGTTAAACACCGTTTTTCTATTGTCGTAAAAGCGAATGAAGCAAAGTTCACTCAAAATCTCGATTTACGCCAATTTCTTAGGCAAACAACCTCACGAATTCTTGTTGAAGCAAGCCCAGTGGATAGAATTTGGGGTATTGGGCTCGCGGCGGACAATGAGAAAGCGAACAATCCTAATTTGTGGCGAGGCTTAAATCTTTTAGGTTTCGCGCTCATGCAAGTAAGGGCATCAGTCGATGCCTAACAAATTATTCACCCCGGACGCGCTAACGCGCGCCGGTTAACTTAGGCGTTAGGCTATGAACAACCAAGTGGAAAGAGAGTGCGATGAGTGTGGGTGCAGGTATTTCGTTGCTGCATCAAAAATGGCTTCGCTATGCCCGGAGTGTGCGCATGTTTTGTACGATTATCCAAATTGTTCGCATGAGTTCTTGTCTGGTCGTTGCATCCATTGTGGTTGGGCTGGTTCATCTTCGCCATATATCAGTTCTCTACTTTCTCAGCGTAAACTGTCGGCCTAACATTCGTTCAACCCAGATGCGCTAACGCGCGCCGGTTAATTCAGGCGTTAGGCATTAGGAACCCAACAATGTCACTTCTCCAAATTTCAGATCAAATATTCTCTATTGCCGAGACGAGCTTCATGGCTTATGTTGGCCTTGGTCAAAATGGTTGGCGGGTTGGCTGGAACCTGGAAATCATCGCCGCGCCAAAAGAAGTTGAGGGAGAGGAATGGGAGCCAAAACTATACTCACACGAATTTGATCTCGATCTCACTCCGGCTTTTGTGGCGCAAATTGAAGCTGATTTGCCGCTTGGCAAAGAAAATGGCGAAACTGCATTCATGCTTTATGTTTTTGAGCATGAACCAATCGAGCAAGCACGGTTGAAAATTTTTAGGCTCCAAGATGGAAAATTCAATTTTCAACTTGCCGGAATATCCGCAGTATTTTTCAATGAGCAGTACGCTGATAAATTACCTATCCGCGTTGAGTGCAATTTGAGTCTCGCCGGTGTTGTTGTTGACGAGCCCAACTTTACCAAGGCTGAGGAGCGGTTTTCTCAGTTCTTTGATCGTAGCCTTTTCGGTCAGGCAAAAAGGCATACCAATGGTGGCGTTATCTTCAATCTTAATTGTGGCAGTGCCTCTCAAGAAACTCGCACCTAACTTGTTGATTTGTATAGGCAGCATCAGATGCAAGCGACTTCCTTTCGGAACGGTTTTCGGTACGTCCGGACCGATTACTTCGCCAACATTGTGTTCAACCCGAACGGCTTTGCCGCCAGTTAATTCAGATGCAAGCTATCATCCACGCAACTCACTTTTTCACACAAGGAGATTTTCAATGAAACAGCTTGGTGGATACTTGTTTTTCTTTGGAGTTGGTTCAATTGTTTTGAACTTTCTCAACATGGAGTTCAGGATCTTATCCTGGATTGATAGCTGGGGAGTGACTGTGGGTTGGCTGATCCGCATTGGCCTGGCCCTTGTTGGTGGAATTCTATGGTTTTTCGGAAATAAATCGGAAAAACCCACAGGCGCATAATGGGTTCAACATTGCATTCAACCTGGGCGCGCCTGCGGCACGCCGGATGGCGCGGCGATGCTGAAAAGCGTGCCGCTCATTCGAGGTTCTGTACCTGCTCGCGCATCTGTTCGATCAGCACCTTGAGTTCGACCGCGGCATTGGTCGTGCGCGGATCGGCGGCTTTCGAACCCAGCGTGTTCGCTTCGCGATTGAATTCCTGCATCAGAAAATCCAGGCGGCGCCCGACGGCCTCTTTGAGACCGAGCACGCGGCGCGCTTCGGCGATGTGCGCGGTCAGGCGATCCAGTTCCTCGTCGACATCGATGCGCTGGAGCTGCAGCACCACTTCCTGCTCGACGCGGCCGGGTTCGAGCGGCTGCCTGAGTTCGGCCAGACGCGCATCGAAACGCGCGCGCAGCGCCGCATGCACCTCCGGCAGATGCGCGCGCACGTCGGCAACGATGCGCTGAATCGCATCCAGTCGCTCGCGCATGAAACCGCCGAGGCGTTCGCCTTCGCGATGGCGTGCGGCGATCATCTCGGACAACGCGCCATCGAGCACGCTTAGCGCGGCACGGCGTAAGGTTTCATGATCGGTCTCGCGTTCGAGCAGCACGCCGGGCCATGCCAACAGTTCGGTGAAATTCACGTGCAGTTGTGGGAACTTCGCCGTGAGCGCCCGCGCAGTGTCTGCCAGGCGGGACAGCAGGCCCTCGTCGAACGCGAGCGCCGTATCGGCGGCTGCCGGCTTCCAGCGCAAACCCAGATCGACCTTGCCGCGCGCGAGCTTCGCCGCCACGCGCTCGCGCATGATCGGTTCGAGCACACGCAGTTCTTCGGGCAGGCGCAGGCCGAGTTCGAGATAGCGATGATTGACCGAGCGCAGTTCGATCGCCAGCGTGCCGCCATCGATGTCGGCTTGGGCGCTGGCAAAAGCGGTCATGCTTCGCAACATGCGGGACACCGTGCGGACAGGATTGTGCAGTATGCCACGATGCAAGCGTACAGCCGCGCTACGTTAGACTCCGCATTCCGTTCACCGTTTCAACGCATCGCATGTCTTCCTCTGCACGCCCCAGCGGCCGCCGCGCCGACGAACTGCGCCCGATCACGATCCAGCGCCGATACACACGCCATGCGGAAGGTTCCGTGCTCATCGCCTTCGGCGATACACAGGTGCTGTGCACGGCCAGCATCGAGGACAAAGTGCCGCCATTCCTGCGCGGCAAGGGCGAGGGCTGGGTGACCGCTGAATACGGCATGCTGCCGCGCGCCACCGGTCAGCGCACGCAGCGCGAAGCGGCGCGCGGTGGACAAGGTGGGCGCACCATGGAAATCCAGCGCTTGATCGGCCGCTCGCTGCGCGCCTGTGTGGATCGCCAGGCGCTGGGCGAACGCACCATCACGCTCGACTGCGACGTGCTGCAAGCCGACGGCGGCACACGCACTGCCGCAATCACCGGCGCCTATGTCGCGCTGGTCGATGCGATCGGCTGGCTCAAGGCGCGCGGTGCGCTCAAGCGCGAACCGATTTTCGGCGCCATCGCCGCGGTGTCGGTCGGCATTCATCACGGCGTGCCCGTACTCGATCTGGACTACGCCGAGGATTCGACTTGCGATACCGATATGAATGTCGTGATGAACGACGGCGGCGGCTTCATCGAACTGCAAGGCACCGCCGAAGGCCATGCATTCCGCCGCGAAGAACTCGATGCCCTGCTCGCCCTCGCCACCCAGGGCGTAAGCGAATTGTGCGCAAAGCAGCGCGCCGCATTGGCTGACGCCTGATGGCGATACGCCGTATCG
This sequence comes from Rhodanobacter sp., assembly GCA_031274955.1. Taxonomy (GTDB): domain Bacteria; phylum Pseudomonadota; class Gammaproteobacteria; order Xanthomonadales; family Rhodanobacteraceae; genus Dokdonella_A. The sequence goes on along the minus strand of JAISPQ010000094.1, from coordinate 17,432 downwards.
TGCTGGCCAGCGGCAACGCGGGCAAGCTGGCCGAGATGCGCGCCATCCTCGCTGGGCTGAACATCGAGTTGGTCGCGCAATCCGACCTTGGCATCGGCGACGCCGAGGAAGCCGGCGCCACCTTCGTGGAGAACGCGTTGCTCAAGGCACGCCACGCGGCGCGAGAATCCGGCCTGCCCGCGCTGGGCGACGACTCGGGCCTGTGCGTGGATGCGCTTCATGGCGCGCCCGGCCTGTACTCGGCGCGCTATGCCGGCCGCCACGGCGACGACAACGCGAACATCGCAAAGCTGCTCGACGCGCTGCGCGATATCGCCCAAGCCCGCCGCACCGCGTACTTCCACTGCTCGATCGCATTGCTGCGTTCGCCGACGGACCCGACGCCGTTGATCGCCGAAGGCCGCTGGAACGGCCGCATTCTTTCCGCGCCACGCGGAACGCACGGTTTCGGCTACGACCCGATCTTCCTCGACATCGAGCGCGCCGCGAGCGCCGCCGAGCTCGATCCGGCTTTGAAAAACCGTATCAGCCATCGCGGCCTCGCGTTCGCTCGTCTACGCGAATTGCTGATGGATGAAGACTGGGTGTGAAAAAACGACGCGTCCTCATCCCCTTCACTCTCTTCGTGCAGCGGGAAGAGTGAGAAAAACGATGAACCTTCCGCCGCTGTCGCTCTACATCCATATCCCGTGGTGCGTGAGGAAATGCCCGTACTGCGACTTCAATTCGCACGCGCACAACGGCGCGTTACCGGTGACCGCGTATGTCGATGCGCTGCTGGCGGATCTGGATCGCGATCTACGCGAACACGCGGCCGCGCTGCACGGACGCGCTCTACACAGCGTTTTCTTCGGCGGTGGCACACCCAGCCTGTTTCCGCCGGAAGCGATCGCACGGATTCTGGATGGTGTCGCGCGTCGCATCGGCGTGCTTCACGCCGCCGAGATCACGCTCGAAGCCAATCCGGGCGCCGTCGAGCACGGGCAGTTCGCGGGCTATCTGCGCGCGGGCGTGAATCGCCTGAGCCTGGGCGTGCAGAGTTTCGACGACGACAAGCTGCGCCGGCTCGGCCGCATTCATTCCGCCGACGAAGCCGAACGCGCTATCGCGCAGGCGCAAGAGGCGGGGATCCAGAACATCAATCTCGATCTGATGTACGCGCTGCCCAAGCAAACGTGCGAAGGCGCACTCACCGATATCGAACGCGCCATCGCGCTGCGGCCGGCGCATATCTCGCACTACCAGTTGACGCTGGAACCGAACACCCTGTTCGCCGCGCAACCGCCGCCGCTGCCCGACGAAGACAGCGCGTGGGATATGCAAGAGGCGTGTCAGCAACAGCTCGCCGCGGCCGGCTACGTGCACTACGAAGTATCCGCGTATGCGCGCACCGCGGGCCTGCGCTCGGCACATAACCTTAATTACTGGATGTTCGGCGACTATCTGGGCATCGGCGCCGGCGCGCACGGCAAGCTCAGCGATACCGCGAATACGCGCATCGTGCGCACCGCGAAAGTACGCTCGCCGCGCAGTTATCTGCAGCGCGCAGCACGCGGCTGGGCATTGGGCAGTGTCCATGAAATTGCCGACCGCGATCGGCCGTTCGAATTCATGATGAACGCACTGCGGCTGCATGCGGGCGTGCCGATGGCGCTGTTCGCCCAGCGCACGGGCCTTGATCCCACTGTGCTGACGGAGCGGCTGCGCATCGCGTGTGAACGCGGCTGGATCCAGGCCGATCCCGCGTGTCTGATTACCACGGAATTGGGCCGGCGTTGGCTCAATGATGTGATCGGGTTATTTCTGCCGGAAGCAGAATAAACTCCCTCGCCGCAAGCAGTAACGCCGCGTTCGGCGACATCGTCAACCGCGCCCACACCGTGGCCGAGCAGTTGCGGCTGGTGGGCGACTACTTTGGCGGCGGTGCGGTGCGGGCGTGGGCGGCATGATCGCCGCCGCGCTGTCGAGGAACGCGCCCACCAGAGCGCCATGATATTTCGACCGGCGCAACACCCACGACAAGCGTCGGCGCAGGTCGAGAAAAGGGGTGGGCAACACCATCAATCGTCGCGCCTTCACCGCGTCGGCGACCGCGACCGCGGGCAGGCAGGCAATACCCAGGCCGGCGATCACCGCCTGCTTGATCGCTTCGCTCTGACCCAGTTCCAGCACCGCCGCTCCCGGCGGCAACGTGGCGAGGATGCGTTCGCTGAACGTTCGCGTCGCCGAGCCGCCCTCGCGCAGGATCCAGCGCGCACCGGCGAAATCCTCCGCGCGCAGGCGCTTGCGCTTGGCCAGTTCGTGATCGGGGCGCGTACAGATCACCAGTTCGTCCTCGCGCCACGGACGCACCTGGATATCGACGTGCGTGACCGTGCCTTCGACGCACCCCAGATCCAGCGCATGGTCGAGCACGCCCTTGACGATCGTGTCGGTATTTTCGACCGCCAATCGAATCGCCACCTTTGGGTGCTCGGCGATGAATGCGCCCAGCAGATCACCGACCATGTAGTTGCCGATCGTATTGCTCGCGCCCAGGCGCAACTCGCCTTCGAGCACCGCGCCGTGGCCCTGCATGCCGCGCTTGAGTTCCGCCGTGCGTTCGAGAATTTCCTGCGCGAGCGACAAAGCCTCGCGGCCACGCTCGCCCAGATACAGCCGTCCACGCTTGCGCTCGAACAAATCCACGCCAAGTTGCGATTCCAGTTCGGCCAACGCCATGCTCAGGGCCGGCTGCGAAAGATGCAGCCGCTCGGCCGCGGCCCGCACACTGCCTTCGCTGGCGATGGCAACGAAGACTTCGAGTTGGCGCAAGGAAATGCCGATCATCAAAAAATTTTATTCATTAGATAAATAATTTTCAATTTATTTATCGATCACGATGATGAAAATAGTCACTTCCCAAGGACGCTCCGCCATGAATACCCTTGTTGCCACCCTTCCTTCCGCCAAACCGGCCGCCGGCATCGTTCAGCGTCATCTGCCCGGCTTGGCCCTCGCCCTTGCCCTGGGCGTTGCCGGCTTGTTGCTGGCCGACTGGGCTCCATTGCAACACGCGCAGATCAGTTCACTGACGATCGCCATCGTGCTGGGCATGATCCTCGGCAACAGTTTCGGCGCCCAGTTGCCCACCGCGTTCATACCCGGAGTGCTTACGGCCCAGCAGAAATTGCTGCGCCTGGGCGTCATCCTCTACGGCCTGCGCCTGTCGTTCGACCAGATCGCGGCGATCGGGCCGGCTGGCCTGGCCATCGACGCGATCGTCGTCGCCGCCACGCTCGCACTCGCCACGACGCTGGGCCAGCGCCTATTCGGCCTGGATCGCGACAGCGCGCTGCTGACCGGCGCCGGCAGCGCGATCTGCGGCGCGGCCGCCGTGCTCGCGCTCGAGCGTGTGCTCAAGCCCGATCCAGCCAAGACCGCGATCGCGGTCGCCACGGTCGTCTTGTTCGGTACGCTGGATATTTTTCTCTATCCCGTGATTTATCCGTATCTGCATATGGATGCGGCGCACTTCGGCCTCTACACCGGCGCCACGGTGCATGAAGTCGCGCAAGTGATCGCCATCGGCAGCGCGGTCGATCCCGCCACGGCGGACAGCGCCGTCGTGGTCAAGCTGACGCGGGTGATGCTGCTCGTTCCCGTGCTGTTCTTCTTCGGCTGGCGGCAAGTCAAATTCGCTCGCGCCCAAAGCGGGGCGAAGACGAAGATCGCTCTGCCGTGGTTCGCCCTGGCCTTCGTCGCGGTCAGCGCGATCAACTCGCTCGTCACATTTCCGCCCGCGATCAAGGCGCCGCTGCTGACGCTGGATACGCTGCTGCTCGCCGCCGCCATGGCCGCCCTGGGCCTGGAAACGCGCGTGGCCAAATTGCGCGCGTTGGGCCCCAAACCGCTGCTGCTCGCGGCCTTGCTCTGGCTCTGGCTGATCGTCGGCGCAGCGGCGATGGTGCGGGCATTCGCCTGAAAGAGCATGGGCGAATTGAATTCCCGAACTACCGCGGCAACGACATCCTCGTTCGCCCGCGTCAGGATTTCTTCGACTGACTACCGGTCGTCGTTTCGTCCGCGAACTGTCGTACCGTCCAGAAATCATCCGACAGATTGCGATCGGCGAGGTAGGCGTAGGGCATGGTGAAATAGCCCTTCTGGCCCCAGTCCGTTCCCCACGAGTTGCGTACGATGAAGCGCTGCGCCTTGTCGTCGTAGCCCACGGCACACACGGCATGGCCGCCGAGCGTGCGTTCGCTCTGCTTGGGCAAGTTCACTACGCCGGTGTTGGCGACCGTTGACGATTCGAAGCTCTCGTACACGGTGAAACCGAACACGAACGGGTAGCCATCGGCGAGGCAGGCGCGCATTTCATCCGTCGTCGACAGTCTTTGATAGTTGTCGATCGTGTGTTTGAGCGCCGCTGTGTAACAGGTCACCGTCGGTTTTTTGGCGAATTGATTGATGAGGTAGGGCCACTGGCTTTCCGGGCAGACGCCTTGCTTGGCCAGTGTCTTGATGCCGTCACGCAGCATGGCGCCGGCGTCCTGGCTGACGCTGTGTTCGATGACGCGCTCGTTGTAGTAGACGAACAGACGCGAGAGATCCACGAGCGGTTGCTTCTGCTTGAGTTCGAGGAACTCCAGTGCGCCGACCAGCGCGTTGGCGGTGCAACTGCCAAGGTTGCCCTGGTCCTCGACCGGCGAGCATTGCGCGCGCATATCGACTTTTGCCGGGAGTTTTGCCGGCACTTTTTTGTAGATGACGCCGTAAAGCTGGTCGCGCTGGTCGGGCAGGTCGGGAATCCAGCCGTACCGGGCAGGACTGCGGATCGTTGTGGATTTGGATGCTTTCATGGCAGATGTCTTCTTCAGATGAAACCCCAAGTGGAAGGCGAAAGGCGCGATTTTTCTTCGCGGCACGACGAGATCGGCAAACCCACGGCTTGGTCGGCCCGGCAACACAGGAACTTCCGTATCCGCATCGCGTGCTTCACAGATTGTCGAAAACACAGCTAATACTGTGAGCCGTTCCACATTCTATGCGGAATCCTGTCAAGCGCTCATCTGCCAGGACGGACCGTCTTGCCCTTCTGGGTAACCCAAGCCAGCGTAGGAGGTGTTTTCGCACAGGGAGAATGGCGCTTTTCCCCTGCTCCCTCGACCCTGCTCCATTCTTTGCCATTTCCATCAAGAGTGGAGTCGAAAGAGACGACTATCAGACCGTTGAGATACTGCGATCCAGGGATGGATCGCCCTTTCTCAACAACCTGCTACACTGCGCGCCGCCACGGGTGCCCCGGCGTCGTTCGATGCACGGGGTGAAACGGGAAGCTGGTGAGAGAAGTTCTTGCGATCGTCCATGATCGCAAAAATCAGAAAGCGACCATCCTTGGTCGCACTTCTCAATTCCAGCGCTGCCCCCGCAACGGTAAGCAAGCGCAACCGGATCGAACGCCACTGTCGCACTGCGATGGGAAGGCGATCCGGCCGATGGATTCCATCGCTTGCAAGCCCGGAGACCGGCCCGAGGCGTGTTGCCGTATGTTCGTTGTTCATACGAAACGGTGACAAAGGGTCTGTCATCAATAACCAGGCGGCCGTCTGGTTATTGATGACAGCCCCTGGCTCCAGGCGTTGCGGAGGGCAACGGACGAGCAAGGGCGCCGTTCGTCCTGTGCGCGTGTTTCCTTCCAAGACTCCTGGCCTCGCGGGTGTGCGATCAGGAGAATTTAATGTTCCGCTACAAGATGTTGTTTACTGCCATCGCGGTCGCGCTGGCGGCCACAGCACGCGCCGATGACAGCGTCGCTGTGCAACCGACCGTACAGGTCACCGCATCGCGAGTTGCGGAAACTATCGCGCAGACGCTGGCCGATGTGAGCGTCATCACGCGTGAGGATATCGACGCCAGCGGCGCGGCCGATCTACTGGATCTGCTGCGCCTGCAAGCCGGCATCGAAGTCGCACGCACCGGCGGCGCCGGCGCGCAAACGAGTGTTTTCATGCGTGGCACGGCACCGAATCAGATGCTCGTGCTGCTCAATGGCGTGCGCATCGCCTCGGTCAACACCGGCGCGCTCGCGTGGGAGCAGCTTCCGCTGAATGCCGTCCAGCGCATCGAGATCGTGCGTGGCCCGCGCGCCAGCTATTGGGGGTCGGACGCGATCGGCGGCGTGATCCAGATTTTCACGCGCAAGCTGCAAGGCCCGCTGGCCGCAGTGCAGTACGGCACACACGCAGACGCCTCCGGCAGCGCGGGCTACGGCCAATGGGGCGACAACGGCGGCTTCAGCGTGATCGCCGGCCTGCGCCACGTCACCGGTTATCCGACCGCAACGCCGGACAATGCGTATGCTTACGATGGCCTGGACGATGGCTATCGCAGCCGCAACCTCGCGGCACAGGGTGCGTATGCGATGGGTGCGCAAACGCTATCGGGGAATCTGCTTGTTTCGGACGCGAACGTCGAGTTTCCGAACGGCTCAACGGTGCAGGGCCGCTCGCATGTGATCGAACAGGTCATGGGCATGAATCTATCCGGCCAACTCACCGCGTGGTGGAGCGAACGCATCAGCGTCGGACAGGAACGTGAGAGCACCACCACGCCGGTGTATGCAGCATCGCTCACCTCCCATCGCAACAGCATCGGTTGGCAGAACGATTTTCTCATCGCTCCGCAGCAGCATCTGATCGCCGGCATCGACTACTACCAGGAACACGGCCTCAGCACGGATACCGAGCTGACCAATACCATCTATGACGAGCATCGCCACAACACCGGCGTCTACGGCGGATGGCAGGGCCGCCTTGATGCGTTGGATTGGGAACTCTCGGGACGCCGCGACGACAACAGCCGCTTCGGCAGCGCCAATACCGGCGCGCTCGGTGCGGGCTACCGCGTGAGTGCCGGGGCACGCATCACCGGCAGCTTCGGACAGGGGTTTCGCAGTCCCACGTTCAACGAACAGTTTTCACCGGGCTTCGGCGGTTATTTCGCCGGCAATCCGGATCTGCGCCCGGAGCGTTCGCACAGCAGCCAGCTCGGCCTGGAGTTGACGCCGATCGATGGACTCAACATCAATGCAAGCCGTTATCGCACCGATGTCGAGGATCTGATCAATTTCGTCGGTCCGCTGAATCGTGCCCAAAACATCGGCCGCGCACGCATCGATGGCACGGAACTCACTGCCGATTGGAAATCCGGGCCGTGGTCGATCGCTGCCAATGCGACCTGGCAGAACCCGCGCAACCTCGACGATGACAGCGAACTGCTGCGCCGCGCACGCAAGAAGGCAAACGTACTGGTCATGCGCGAGATCACGCCACGCATCAGCGCCGGTCTGGAGCTGACAGCTTCCGGCCCGACTCGGGACATTTCGGCAACCAACGCCGGCTATGCGCTGATCAACGCACGGATGTCGATCGCGCTCAGCCCGGCATGGCAGTTGCGTTTGCGTGCAGAAAATCTCACCGGCCGCGATGACACGCTCGTGCAGGGTTACCGGACACCGGGCCGTTCGGGCTTCGTAGAGATCCTCTGGCAACCATGACCTGGCTGATCCCCTCCCATACCATGGCGCCGGCTGAAGGCTGGAAACATCCTCAAAACCAGCGCGCAACCTCCTGCCGAGCGCCGCATGTGACATGCGGGTGAGGCAGGTCGCGGGCGGCCATCAGGCCGCACGCGGGAACGGCAGCGCTCCAGGGAAGGATGCTTGTCGCATGGTGGCTTTGGCGGGACAACCCGAAGAGCCCGCCCCCGAAATGCTTCTGATCGGGGGGCCGGTGGGAATATAAGGATAAGTTCTTAGCTGCAAAGCGAACCCATGCAGGATGGCGCGCTATTGCATCACCAGCGCTTGCACCAGATGCGGATCGTTGAATTTGTCGATCCACCAATGCAGGGCCTTGCCGCTCATGTGGTTGCGCCAGGCTATTTGGAGAGGGTTGGTGCTGCGGTCTTCGACGGTGGTTTTTGCCACCAGCGCGCCGCTATCCAAATAGGGCTGCGCCAGCGGCACAGGCAACCAGCCGCAGCCCACACCGCGAATCTGCGCATGCAGTTTGTCGGCTAGGGTGGCTACCACCAGGGTGTCCTGTCCAGCCAGAATGCCGATGGTGCGCGGCGGCAGACTACGCGAGGTATCGCTCACCGCAACGATGCGGTGACACCCAATCACCTGGGTCGCCAGCGGCTCAGGCGCCCGCGCCAGCGGGTGATGCGTGGCTACCGCAAACACGAACGGTATGTTGCACAAAAGTCGCGTCCGCACACCTTGTGCCGGCCCAACATGCGGCGGACCGATCAGCAAATCAGCGCGCCCGGCGAGCAACGCGTCCCACGCGCCGCCCAGCATCTCGCGCGTGAAGCGCAGGCGCGTAGCGGTGTTGGTCGCATAAAAATCCTCGATCACCGGCAGCAGCGCTTGGAAGTGGATCAGACCATCCAATGCAATGGTGAGCGTGGCCTCCCAGCCGGTGGCCACGCGTTTGACGCGACGCTCCAACTCGTCGGCGGCCTGCAACAGGTGGCGGCCCTCGTCGAGTAGCGTGCGTCCGGCGGGCGTCAGTTCGGCGCGATGGCGGCGGCGGTCGAACAGCAGTACGTCAAGCTCGTCTTCGAGTTTGCGGATCACATAGGTGAGCGCCGAGGGCACCTTGCCCATCTCGTGTGCGGCGGCGGCAAAACTGCCCTTGCGGTCGATGGCATCGAGTGCTTCCAAGGATTCGAGTGAGAGCGTCATCGTTCAAAATTTCTGACATAAAAATTCAAATAAATACCAGTCAACTATAGCAGAGTTCCGTAGAATTTACTTTTCTTAACGAATTAACGGTGGTTTGTTTATCAAAATGATTGAAATAAGGCTATCTAAGGAACGCGGTTATGTCGATTATGGGTGGCTACAGTCGTATCACAGCTTCTCGTTTGCCAACTACTACGACTCACGGCATATGCACTTTGGGCCGTTGCGTGTGATCAACGAAGACCGCGTCATACCCGGCATGGGCTTTGACACGCACAGCCACCACGACATGGAGATTATCAGCTACGTGCTCGGTGGCGCCCTGGCGCACAAAGATAGCGTGGGCAACACCAGCGTGCTGCGCCCAGGCGACGTGCAGCGCATGACAGCGGGTACCGGCGTGCGGCACTGCGAGTTTAATTATACGCCCACCCAGACCACGCATTTCCTGCAAATCTGGATACAACCCGCGCAACAGGGCCTGATACCCAGCTATGAAGAGCGCCATTTTGACACCACACGCAAGCGTGGCAAACTGGTCCTGATTGCCAGTGGCGATGGCCGCGATGGCTCGGTTAAGGCACATCAGGACATAGCGCTGTACGCGGGCTACTTCGATAGCGCGGAACAGGCCGCCTTGCCGATCGCCCAAGGCCGCCGTGCCTATGTTCATGTAGTGCGCGGTAAGCTCAACGTCAACGGCACGCCGTTATCGAGCGGTGACGCGGCCAAGCTCACCGATGAAGCGGTGGTGAAGCTCTCGAGCGGCCAAGACAGCGAAGTACTGGTGTTCGATCTGCCGTAACCGGCGTCGCCGGTGCGCATGATGTGCGCTGGTATTTTTCCTACCCTTCTTAACCAACAAAGAGGATTCTCATGGCACACGTTGCAATCGTTTATCACAGCGGTTATGGCCACACTAAAAAGCAGGCCCAAGCCGTACTCGCCGGTGTGCAGGCCGCCGGTGCGCAAGCGCATCTGATTTCGGTGGCGGAGGTTACCGATGACACCTGGGCGCTCTTGGCCGGCGTGGACGCCATCATTTTCGGCACGCCGACTTATATGGGCGGCGCGTCAGCCGACTTCAAAAAGTTTGCCGAAGCTTCATCCAGGCCATGGTCCACCGGCCAGTGGAAAGACAAGATCGCCGCGGGCTTTACCAATTCCGCATCGATGAACGGCGACAAGTATTCATCGATCCAGTACCTGTGGACGCTGTCCCAGCAGCACGGGATGATCTGGGTAGGCACGGGCATGTTGCCGGCCAACAGCAAGGCCGCACAGCGCAACGATGTGAACTATCTCGCCGGCTTTGGCGGCGCGCTGGCGCAATCGCCGTCGGATGCCAGCCCCGAAGAAGGCCCTCTGCCGGGTGATCTGGAAACGGCCCGTTTGTTCGGGCAGCGCGTAGCGGCCATTGCCGAACAGTTCGTGCGCGGTCGCCAGTAAGCGATCTACCGCGCGCGCGCATTCTGTTGTGCATGCTTACTTATCTACCTACGCCCAGCGGCACATGCGCAAGGCGTAGCGTGAGATGATGTTCGTCAACATCGAACCGGCAACCCAAGTCCCGTGCGCCCCGGTGACCTTGACGCAGCGCTCGCAAGCAGCGCTGGTCAAGGCGAGCCGCCGCACGCTTGAGGACGGCGCATTGGGGTGCACAGCATCGCCCTGAACTCAGCGACATCGTGCGCAACACGTACCGCACACCAGGCGCAAGCCTCGCGTCACCGCTGCAGGTACTGCTGAAGTTGTAGACCGAATACCCTGGGTTCGCCGTGACCGTAAACGTGGCCGTATTGCCTGATTGCACCGTAACAGACTGAGGACTAGCAGGTCCTGCTACCGAGCCTGTAACGAACTTCCATTGTCAAGCTGTTGTCCATGCTGGCGCGTAAACAAATATCCCGGGAGGATAATCCAGGGATATTTTAATTATCCAGACTTACGCGCTTAATCTGTTCTCCAAACTTTATTTATCCAGGATATCCACTCATGTCATGTATCCCGGGCTATGGCACCCACACATTCCAATAGTTCTGGCCACTTACCTGCACGGGGACAGGGCTGTTTATGGTAGTGTTGTTGCCGAGTTGACCGTAAACGTTGTATCCCCAGTCCCAAACGGTACCGTAACACGCACTTCCGCACGTTCAACCGCCCGATGGGCATGGCCACCGACAGCGAACGTCTCGCGCTTGGCGCGGCGATGAAAACCGCCGAGTTCCGCAATATGCCGGCGGTCGCCAAACGCTTGCAGGATCCGCCGCGTCACGCTGCGGTGTACATGGCGCGGCCACATCACCGGCGCGATCGATATTCACCAGATGGCGTTATTTCCTCAGGCCGATCGCGTTCATTGGACTGTTGCAACTACGCAAAACCAATGCGTTCACCGACATCGAACTCACCGACGACAACAGCGATCGTCAGAGCGGTGTATGGGCCATGCACATCGGCAGCGGCCAGACGATCGGCCTGCTCAAGTTCACCGGCGGCGTGCAGGAAATCTTCGCGGTACAGGCGTTGCCCGACATCCTGTTTCCCCAGATCATCCACGAAGGCGAATACCTCGCCAGCGCCTATGCGCTGCCTGATGAAGCCTTGCGCGAGGTCAGCTTCACGCCTGCATCCACGTCGTAGCACACGCATCGCTGCTCCATTCCTCAACTGATCCGGTATGCGCCCTTTCTACATTCAACGTTACTTGTTCACCGGCCTGCTCACCTTCATCCCGATCTGGCTGACCTGGGCGGTGTTCAAGTCGATTTTCTCGTTGTTATCCGAGGTCAACCTGCCATGGGTCTCGGCGTTGTTCGATGCGCTGGCTCGCGCATTTCCGGAAACGCTTGGACACATCAACCAGGGCTGGCTGACCTCGCTCTTGGCCTTCATCGTGACCCTCATTGCGCTGTACATCGCCGGCTTTGCGGCGAACCGCGTATTCGGCCGCCGTATGCTGGCCGCGTTCGAGCGCCTGATCGATCGCATCCCGATCGCGCACAGCATCTACGGCGGCGCCAAGAAGCTGATGAACATGTTGCAGAGCAAACCGGACGGCGGAACGCAGCGCGTGGTGCTGATCGACTTTCCCTCACCGGAACTGAAATCGGTCGGTTTCGTCACGCACGTATTTACCGACGCCAACGGTATGGAACTCGCGGCGGTTTACGTGCCGACCACGCCGAACCCGACCGGCGGCTATCTGGAGATCGTCCCGCTGGATCGCCTGATCGCGACCGACTGGAGCGTGGATCAGGCGATGGCGTTCATCCTTTCCGCGGGTGCGGCCGCGCCGGATACGCTGCCGTTCGCGCTCCGCAAGACAGCACCCTCTTCGCCGCAGGAACACGACAAGCCAAGGTCTGTCGGTGATAGCCCCTGAATTCCGTTCCTGCTTCTTAGCGTGAAAGAAGCAGGGAGCAGGGGAGCAGGTTCAAGGTAATTGAGAACGGTCTCTCAACAAACGGCTACTTCTTCTCGATGAGCTTCTTAAGATTGTCCAGTCCCGCCTGGTAGACCTCGCTGATCGTCTTGGTTGCGCTGGCATCGTCTTCGCCGGCCGGCGGATGCGCGCCGTGATTCTTGCGTTTGAAGCTCCCCGACCACGTGACCTTCGAGCGATTTTGACCGGCGCCTTTGACGCTGATCGTCGAGGTGTATTCGCTCACCGGCAGCACGCCTTCGACGATCGAATAGCGATAGCGGTGATGATGCGTGTCGAAGCCGAGCAGCTTCTCGCGGATGGTGCCGCCAGGGGCGAGCGTGAGCAGACGCTCGGCGCCGATTTCGTTGTTGGCGCCGGCCACGATCTCGACCTTGGCCACGGCGGGATGCCAGGTATTGAGGCCGTTGAAGTCCTTGATCTTTGCCCAGACCACCTCGGGCGCAGCATGAATCGTCACGCTCTTGCTGACCTTGAGCGTCGGCGGCGCACCGGCTGCGAAAGCGGGAACGCATAGCGCGGCGAACGCGGCGAATACGAGGCTGCGAATGGTGTTCGGCATGGCTGCAATCTCCAGAATCAGGCCAGAGTCAGGCATTTCCGGCGGCATCCTCGACCACCGGCACATCTGTCTAATCTGGCATAACCATCGCGTTCGCGCACGCGGCGGCGCAAATACGCTATTTACCATGTGGCAGGCTGATACGAACCTCCAGACCCGGCCGGGCATTTTCCAAGGTCAGTGTGCCATGGTGGAGGGCGACGACCGCGGCGACGATCGAAAGGCCCAAGCCATTGCCGCGCTGATGGCGGCTGGCATCCACACGGAAAAACCGCTCGGTAACGCGTCCGATCGCTTCGTCGGGAATGCCCGGCCCGTCGTCGCGCACGAGGATCTGCGCATCGCGCGGCGTGTCGATCGCGCACACGCGCACCTGTGCGCCGCGGCCGGCGTACTTGATCGCGTTGTCGAGCAGATTGGCGAGCACGTTCGCGATCAGGTCGCGGTCCGCATTCACCACCGGCTCGCCTTCGGCGGAAAAATCAAGAGCGATGCCTTCGTTCTCAGCCGCGGGCCGATACAGATCCACGATGTCGCCGATCATTTCACGCAGCGGCAGCGCATCGAAACGCTGACGGCGCACGCCGGATTCGGCTTCGGCGATTTGCAACAGTTTGTCGAAGACCACGATCAGCGCATCGATCTCGTCGATCGCATAGTGTGCCTCATGCGACAGTTTCTCCTGCGGCTGCGGCGACTGCAGCGCATCTTCCAGGGCACCGCGGATGCGTCCCAGCGGTGTGCGCAAGTCGTGGGCGATCGCGTTGGATACGGTGCGCGCCGCACCCATCAGGCGTTCGATCTCGTCGAGCATCGCATTGATGTCGCTGGCGACGACCGCGAACTCGTCCTGCGACCGACCGACCGCGATGCGCTGGTCGAGATTGCCGGCGGCGATGTCCGCCGTGGTGCGGTGGATCGCCTTGAGCTGCCGCTGCAACTGCGTGCGGAACAGCCACGCTCCCGCGGCCGCCAGCACGAACGCGAGCAGACCGCCGAGCGCGAGCGAGACCAGCACCATGCGTTCCAATGCGCGCTGATCCTGCATGTCGCGCCCGACCACGAGCGTGGCGCCATCGGTGAACCGATAGGCCAGCAGGCGGCTCACCGAATCGCGCCCGAGGCGCTTCACCTGCCGCTTCACAAGCTGGTCGTTCCGGGTGCCCAGATCCGGCCACGCGGTGAGATTGCCGTCGATGCGCCGGCCGGCCGGATCGATCAGCAGATAGACCTCGGTATCGACATCCTGGGTATCGGTCAGCAGCGCGTGCACTTCGTGTTCGAGCGCCTCCGGCCCGCGCTCGACGCGCAACTGGATGAGGCGGCGCGAAATCTCCATCAACTGTTCGTCGATGTTGCGCGCGAGCAGACCCGCGGTGCCGACATAGAACACCGCCGAGATGAGCGCAACCGAGCACAGCAGCAGCAGGCCGTAGCCGACCGCCATGCGGAATATTACCGAGTGACGGAAGTTAATCATCGGCTGGATCGTTCGCGGCGGCATCCGCTACCGCCCGCAGCGTATAGCCGACGCCGCGCACGGTGTGGATCAGCGGCACGGCGAAATCCTTGTCGATCTTGTTGCGCAGGCGGCTCATCTGCACGTCGATCACATTGGTTTCGGGGTCGAAGTGATAGCCCCATACGGCGGCCAACAGCATCTTGCGCGTGACCACTTCGCCCTGATGGCGCGCCAGGTATTCGAGCAGCAGGTACTCGCGCGGCTGCAACGCGATCGGCTTGTGCTCGCGGAACACGCGGCGCGTGCGGGTATCCAGTTCCAGATCGGCGATCCTGATCCGGTCGTCGCCGTTGCGCTGCGTGGCCCGGCGCAGCAGCGCCTCGATGCGCAGCAGCAGTTCGTCGAAGGCGAAGGGCTTGGTGAGGTAATCGTCGCAGCCGCCGCGCAGGCCGCGCACGCGCTCGTCCAGACTGCTCAGGGCGCTGAGCACCAGTACGGGCGTGGCATCGTCGCGCGCACGCAGTGCGGCCAGAATGGATAAACCATCCAGACCGCCGGGCAACATGCGATCAAGGACGATCACATCCCACCGGCCTTCGCACGCACGTGCAAGGCCGCTGCGTCCGTCGTGGCACATGTCCACTTCGTACCCGTTACGGTGCAGGCCATCGTGGATGAGACGCGCCGTCGGTGGATCGTCCTCGATCAGCAGACAGCGCATCGTTATAGATCGCGCGCGATGCGGATGCCGACGCGCGCGCTGCGCGTGTCGTCCGGCGCGGCGGTGCGGAACGCCGAGCGCACCTGATCCGGATCACTGCCCCACGATCCGCCGCGTACCACGCGCTGCGCGCAGCCGGGGTTGACCCACGCGGTGCTGTCGTGCGGTGCGCGCACGTAATTGTCGTGCAAGCAGTCCTGCACCCATTCGGAAACGTTGCCTTCCATGTCGTATAGACCGAACGCGTTCGGCGGAAAACTCTTGACCGGCGCCGGTCCCCAGAAACCGTCACTGTAGCGCGGGAACGCCGAACTCCAACTGCGCTTGGTCGGCGAGCGATCGCCCGCGCCGGTGAAATTGCCCAGCGGCTTGTCGGGATTGCCATCGCCCCACGAATAACGCGTGCTCGATCCGGCGCGCAGCGCGTATTCGAATTCGGTTTCGCTCGGCAGACGATAGTGCTTGCCGGTGCGCACCGAGAGCCAAGCCACATAGGCATTGGCATCGTTCCAGGAAACGTTCACCACCGGCAGATTCTCATCGGCGCGCTCGCCACGGTAATCGTCCTGCCAGGTCGTGCCGCGACGTTCGGCGATGCGCCCGGTGCTTTCCTCGTATACGGCGCTGCCACCGAGTTTTTCGGCATCGCTCACGTAGCCGGTCGCGCGGACGAATTCGCGGAACTCACCGACGGTGACTTCGCTTTGGCCAAGCGCAAAGCCGATATCGATGCGCACATGCCGCTGCGGCTCTTCGTTGTCCATGTGGCCGGTTTCGTCGGCGGCTGATCCCATCACGAATTTGCCGGTCGGAATCACCACCAGCGATGGCGCGCTGCCGGCGATGTCGAGAAAGCGATCGCGCACGACCTGCCCCGGCGACAGGCTGGCGTAGAGCCGCGCGTTGCGCAGGCGCAGGTCGAACTGATCTAGACCGGTGAGATCGGAACTGATGTTCTGCGCCTTTTCTGCGAGTTGTTCGGCCAGATCCGCATCGCCTGAATCCAGCGCAGAGCGCGCCTGCGTCAGCACACTCTCGGCGCGCTGCTTGCGGATACCGTCGATACGCGTGCGCGTCTCCAGCAAGGTTTGCGATCCGGGCTGGATCGTGGCCGCCAGCGCGAGTTGATGGTCGGCTGTGGAAAAATCGTCCTGCGCAGCGGCGGCAAGCGCCTTGTCGACGTAGCCGCGCTCGATCTCCGCCAGGCCGGCATCGGCCAGATGGCTGCTCGGGTCGATGCTCAACACATTACGGTAGATCGTGAGCGCATTGGCATC
The DNA here is from genome assembly GCA_031274955.1 of Rhodanobacter sp. GTDB lineage: Bacteria > Pseudomonadota > Gammaproteobacteria > Xanthomonadales > Rhodanobacteraceae > Dokdonella_A. The sequence continues at coordinate 1,231 of JAISPQ010000094.1, read as the reverse complement.
CGGCGGTTCCGTCGCATGGCCTTCTTTCATCAGGCTGGCCGCGCGCGCCAGCATCGGCAAAATCTGGCGCAGCGCCTTCAACCGCTGACGCACCTGTTCCAGTTCCGTGTCTTCGTGCGGCATCTGCGCATACGCCTCCAGATAACGTTGTGCGCCGTTGTCGTCGCCTCGGTCGATGGCGGCGAGAGTCCAGTCGCGCAACGCGCCGCCGATGCGATCCAGAGCCGTCTCGGCCTCGGTATTGTTCGGCGCCCAGGTCAACACCTGCCGATACAGATCGGTCGCATTGGCTTCCTTGGGCTCGAACAACGCACCCTGTTCTTCCGCCGCGCGTGCACGCTTGAGCAGGGCCGCGACTTCCCTGGTGGTGGCGACCGGCGGCCCCATGCGCAACGCGTCGGCGAGCGATGTGCCCTGCTCGATGGCCTGCGCGGCAGCTATGTTCGACGGCGTCCGCGCGGAAGACGGCGGCGGCGTCCAAGGCATGGCCGGCGACGGCGCCGTTGCGTACTGAGCGGACACGCTGGTTGCCGCCGCCGGCGGCTCGGTCTGCGGCTGCATGTGCAGAACACCCGGGAAGAATCGATACAGCAATGCGAACGCAAGCAGCGCAAGACCTGCTGCGCCACCAAGAGTGTGCTTGCGTGCGACATCGCCACCGGGCATCGTGTGCAGATTATCGGCGCTTGTCCGCACGGATTGAAGTCACCCGTGCCCCGCGTGCGTCGTCCATTCAAGATAAGGAAAACCCTTGGCCGACTGGATCACCCTAAACGACACCCTGCGCGCCTGGCTGGAAATGGCGCCGGCATCGATTGGACTGGATACCGAGTTCATGCGGGTGGATACCTTCCTGCCGCGCCTTGCGCTGGTACAGATCGGGATCGGCGAGCGCATCGGCCTCGTCGATCCGCTGTGCGCCATCGATCCCGCCCCACTAGCCGCCCTGCTCGGCGATCCGGCGTACACGACCATCATGCACGGCGCGGGCGAGGATCTGGAAGCACTGGCCACGTGGCCATGCCCGATCGCGCGCCTGTTCGATACGCAGATCGCCGCGGCGTTCGCCGGACTCGGCCAGGGGCTGGGTTATCGGAAACTCGTGAACGAGTTGCTCGGCGTGGATATTCCCAAGACGGAAACGCGCTCGGACTGGCTACGGCGTCCGCTCAGCGCACAGCAACTGGACTATGCGGCGCAGGATGTGGCCCATCTCGCACCGCTTCACGCC
>JAISPQ010000070.1 GCA_031274955.1 Rhodanobacter sp. | reverse complement strand
GGTGCCGAGCATCGACTGCAACTGGGCGGGGTACGAGGTTATGTTCGGGTTCGATGCGCCCATGCCGGCGGTGATGCTGTCGCCGACGGCAGCGACCTTGATCGCCGTGTTCTGCGCAGCCACGGTGATGATCCCGGTCACGCTCTGCCCCAGGGCGATTACCGTGCCGTCCACCGTGTACTGGCCGGGTTGCTCGAAGATCGTGGGATTGATGGCGGACCACCTGACCGCATAGGACTCAGGAACACCGTTGTTTGAGAGCACGACGGTGCTGGGAAGCGTACCGGTCTGACCGTAGGGAACGACAATGTTCACCGCATTGATCGCCTGTACGGTAGCGCCCGCTTGTATCGGCATCCCCATGGTGACGGCAATACAAATCACTACCACGACGGTCCGCACCGCCGAGATCACGGTTGTAAATTTCATCTTGTATTCTCCCTAGGCTTTGTTAATTTTCATCCCCACGGAAAGGATAGCCCATAAGCCGCTTAAATCCAATGGGCCACCAAGCCATCCCCGAGGGAATGTACATTGAATTCATGTCATTTTATTGGATTGCTGCCCTGCGGCATGGGCCTATCCATCCCTCATTTTCCCCGTTGTTTTTGCAGAAATACAGGGTAAGGGAACGTGTTATGTTTGTAAAGTTATAGCTTATGCGTGCCGAGGGAGCAGGGATTCTGCGACGGCGCTCACGCCGCATACGGGTGAGGCAGGTCACGGGCGGCCGTCGGGCCGCACGCGGGAACGGCAGCGTTCCAGGGAAGGATGCTTGTCGGGTGAGGCAGATCGCGGACGGAGGGAGCTATTAGGCAGGCTCTGAGATCGCCGCCACATCATGCAAACGCTTCAAGCGGCTACATGCGGAATTCGCGGCCCAGATAAACCTCGCGCACCTGTTCGTTGGCGAGGATGTCGGCCGGTGCGCCCTGTGCCAGCACCGCACCTTCGCTCATGATGTAGGCGCGTTCGCAGATACCGAGCGTCTCGCGCACGTTGTGGTCGGTGATGAGGATACCGATGCCGCGCGATTTCAGTTGCCGCACGATGCGCTGGATGTCGACGACGGAAATCGGGTCGATGCCGGCGAACGGTTCGTCCAGCAGCATGAAGCGCGGCTGGGCGGCCAGTGCGCGCGCGATTTCCACGCGCCGGCGTTCGCCGCCGGACAGGCTCACGCCCTTCTGGTCGGCGATATGGCCGATTTGCAGATCGTCGAGCAGTTTCCCCAGCTCGGACTGGCGGCCGGCGTTGTTCAGATCGCCGCGCAGTTCGAGAATGGCGAGGATGTTGTCGACGACGCTCAGACGGCGGAATACGGAAGGCTCCTGCGGCAGATAACCCACACCCAGACGCGCGCGCGCGTGCATGGGCAGAGTGGTCACATCGCGTTTGTCGATGCGGATCGTGCCGGCGTCGGCCGCGATCAGGCCGACCACCATGTAGAAGCAGGTTGTCTTGCCGGCGCCGTTCGGGCCGAGCAAGCCGACGATCTCGCCCTGCTGGAGCGAGAAATCGAAATCGCGTACGACGGCGCGGCCGCGGAAGCTCTTGCGCAGCCCAGTCGCGCTCAGCATCAAGGCGTGCCCGCACCGGGGGAGGCTGCCGGAGCGTTGGCATCTTTGGCGGCTGGCTTAGGCTTCTTCTTCTTGACCGGCTTGGCAGCCGGCGCGGGTTTCGCGTTGGTCGGTGTGGGGGCCTGGTTGGTGGGTGTGGGCGTCTCGTCGTTCGGCGGGAGTATGTCGACCGGCGGGAGCGTATCGTTGATCGGCGTGGGCGTTTCGTTGACCCGTGCGGGTGTCTCGTTGACCGGCGGCGCTTCATTGACCCGTGTGGGTGTCTCGTTGACCGGCGGTGCTTCGTTGACCCGCGGTGCTTCATTGACCGGCATGGGGGGCTCGTTGACCGGCGTGGGTCTCTTGTTGGCTGGCGTGGGCTTCTTGTTGTTGGTTGGCGTGGGTTTCTTGTCGGCCGGCGCGGGTGTCTCGCTGACCGGCATGGGCGGTTCGGCGGCCGGCGCGGGTGTCTCGCTGACCGGCATGGGCGGCTCGGCGGCGGGTGCGGGGCTCTCGTTGGCTGGTGTGGCCGGTTCGGTGGCGGGTGCGGGGCTCTCGTTGGCTGGTGTGGGCGGTTCGGCGGCGGGTGCGGAGTTTTCGTTGGCCGGCGTGGCCGGTTCGAAGGTGGGTGCGGGCTTCACGTTGGCTGCTGTGGCCGGAGCCGGAGCGTTGGGGGTAGCCTTGGGAAACATGACGATGTGCACGCGATGTTCGGGCGTCAGGTCACCGCTTTCCATCTCGCCGGTACGGGTGTTGTAGGTCATGTGCGCGCCATGGAACACGCCGCGATTCTGCTGCAGGACGGTAACGTTGCCGGTCAGGTCGGCGATGTTGGTGTCGTTGTTGTAATCGATCTTGTCGGCGTCGGCGGCCATGAGGCCGCCGTCGTTGTCCTGCATTTGTTCGATGTGCGCCTGCTTCTTCTTGCCGATCAGGATCACGCGCTGGATGCCGCCGGAAACATCGTTGCCCTGCGCATCCTTGGCCTTGGTCGGGTGCTGGTAGATCGTCGCTTCGCTGCTGTGCGCCTTCATCGAACCTTGCACGACGTGCACGTTACCGTTCAGATAGGCGATACCGGGTTTGTCGTCGGTACCCTGCTGCATCTTCGAGTAATCCGCCTCGATGACCATGGCCTGAGTGCGATCGGTACCAAGCGCGTGGGCGAGCGGCGCAGCCAGCAGCACAGCGAAAAGGCTACTGCTTGCTGCGATAGGGTTACGGATTGGCATGTTGGGGCTCCATGACGGAATGAACATTGGAGAGCAGCTCCAGCACTTTTGTATCGAGATCGCCACGCATGCCGACCCCCCAAAGTATAGAGCGGGGTTGCGAAATCGTGGCGAACTCGGTGGTTTCCACCTTTTTTTCCTTGGGCCAGGCGGTGACATCGCGGGTGATGATGTCCAGGGGATTGCCGTTGCTGTCGGCAGCGCGATGCATTTCGACATGCCCGAGCAGTTTCATCATCGTGCCGTCCTCGCTGATCCAGGCGGAATCGGATTTGCCTTGCCATGGATAATTGTGGCTATCGATGAGATCGTAGTCGGGCGTGGTGACGAACACCGAGCCGTCTTCGCCGCGCCGCGCCAGCCATGGACCTCTGATGCGGAACGTGCGGCGGCCGTCGATGTCCAGCGCATCGAGGGTGAAATCGGTGGCGGTGTAATCCGAACGCGGTGGTCCGGCGAATATCTGCTCGTTCGGGCGCTCACGCGTGTACCAGACCAGGATTTCGCTGGCTATGGCGAGTATGGCCAGCACGGTCACGATCATCCAGTAGCGTCGGTTCATGAGGCAGGGCAGGGAACAGGGAAAAAGAATTCTTTTTTGAGAAGTCCGGCAAGGATACCGGTTTGTTCTTTGCCGTCAGGGAGGACGGCAAAAACAACCGAATGTGGTTAGTTCGGTCTCAGCCCTGCCTTGCGCGGCCAGGAGCAGATCGCAGACTTCGCGTGCGGCGCCATCGCCGCCGCGCAGTTGCGTGCGCCAATGCGCGCGCTCGCGTACCCAGGGATGCGCATTGGCCACGGCGATGGATAGACCCACGCGCCTCATCGCGGCGAGGTCGGGTAGATCGTCGCCCGTATAAGCGGCCTGGTCGTGCTCCAGGCGCAGCGCGTGCAGCAGGTGTCCGAGGCAGGCGAGTTTGTCCCGCTGGTCCTGATACACGTGCGCAACGCCCAGTTCTGCCATGCGCTGGGTCACGATATTGCTGATGCGCGCGGTGATGATCGCGACTTCTATCCCGTTGGCGAGCAGGCGTTTGAAGCCCAGCCCATCGTGCGCGTTGAACGCCTTGAGTTCGTGCCCGTCCGCGGTGTACCAGAGCTTGCCGTCGGTAAGGACGCCGTCCACATCGAACACGGCCAGTTTCACGCGTGCGGCGCGTTCGCGGATATCGGCGGGCAGATCGGCAAAATGATCGTAGGGCATCGTGATAGGGTTCGTAATGGGCGGATCACACCACTCGCGCGCGTAGCAGATCGTGAATGTTGAGCGCGCCGATGACGTGTTGTTGGTCATCGATCACCAGCAGCGCATGGATCTTGTGGGCTTCCATCAACCGCGCGGCTTCCACCGCAAGCTGGTCGGCGGCGATGGTCTTGGGACTGGCCGTCATCAGGTGCATGACCGGCGTGGTGCGCAGGTCGATATCGTCATCGTCCACCGCGCGGCGCAGATCGCCGTCGGTGAATATGCCGAGCAGGCATTGGTTCGCGTCGATGATGGCGGTCATGCCCAGGCCCTTGCGCGTCATTTCGACCAATGCCTGGGTCAACGTCGCCTCCGGCGTGACGCGCGGAATTTGCTCGTGGGTGTGCATGATGTCGCTGATCTTGAGCAACAACCGTCGGCCCAGACTGCCGGCCGGATGCGATCGCGCGAAATCCTCGTTGGTGAAACCGCGCGCTTCCAGCAACGCGATCGCCAGCGCATCGCCCATCACCAGCACGGCCGTCGTACTGGATGTCGGCGCCAGACCGAGCGGGCAGGCTTCGGCCGGAACACTGATGTCCAGATGCACGTCGGCCAGCCGCGCCAGCGACGAGTCGTTGTTGCCGCTCATCGCGATCAACGGGATGCCCTGGCGCTTGATGAACGGCAGGATCGTCAGCAACTCATCGGTCTCGCCGGAATTGGACAGGGCGAGCACGACATCCTTGCGCGTAATCATGCCCAGATCGCCGTGGCTGGCCTCGGCGGGATGCACGAAGAACGCCGGCGTTCCGGTCGAGGCCAGCGTCGCCGCGATCTTGCCGGCGATATGGCCGGATTTGCCCATGCCGGAAACCACGACACGGCCGGAGCATTCGAACATCAACTGGCAGGCGCGCAGAAAACTGGCGTCGATGCGGTCGCGCAGTGTTTCGATCGCGCGCGCCTCGGTCGCGATGACGGCCTGTGCGCTGCGGATCAGGGTGTTGGCATCCAGTAGGGAACTGTCGTTCGTCGGACGTGGAGCGGTGAGGGTCTGGGCGTTCATTTCAATGTGCGAAATTGCACTAGGCTGCGGAAACATCGGTCGTTCTAGGTGACTGCAAACCTGTCAGAGGTGGACTTCCGGCATGGATTATCGGAAACGATTGAACGGGAACCAGTAAATGTGAGTACCATGCGCCGCCGCATTGTAGCCGCTTCGTCGCGGATTGGGTTCCGCACACCGCGGCCGTTCTCCCCCAACTCCTGGTTTGTGCAGGTGGGAGAGGGGCACACTCAAGCGCATTAGAAAGGCTTCCGGATCACCGACTATGGACACATCCACCCTGCAAAATTTGATCCAGATGGGCATGCCCGAAGCGCGCGTGGAGGTGTACGGCGACGACGGTGTGCATTTCGAGGCGCTGGTCGTCAACCCCGCCTTCGCGGGCAAGCTGCCACTGGCGCGGCATCGTATGGTGTACGCGACGCTGGGCGATCTCATGGGCGGCGCGGTACACGCGCTGTCGCTGCGCACGCTGACGCCCGAAGAAGCCGCGCGTGGCGCATGATGGGCGGTACCGGACCGGATAGTGCGCGAAGGTTGTTGGATGATGAGTGAGGTAAGCGTGTGGCAAAAATCGTGATCAACGGCGGTGAACCGCTCAAGGGTGATGTATGGATTTCCGGCGCGAAGAACGCCGTGCTGCCGATTCTCGCTTCGAGCCTGCTCGCGGACGGTCCGGTCATCATCGGCAACGTGCCGCATCTGCACGATGTGACGACCACGATGGAACTGCTCGGCCAGATGGGCGTGGAACTGGTCATCGACGAGCGCATGAGGATTCACGTGGACCCACGTCCGGCGCAGCGTTATCTCGCGCCGTACGATCTGGTCAAGACGATGCGCGCGTCGATTCTCGTGCTGGGTCCGTTGGTCGCGCGCTTTGGTCAAGCCATCGTCTCGCTGCCCGGCGGCTGCGCGATCGGCTCACGCCCGGTCGATCAGCACCTGAAAGGCTTGCAGGCGCTGGGGGCACACGTCAGCGTCGAGAACGGCTACATCAGAGCGCGCGCGAAGCGCCTCAAGGGCGCGCGCATCAATATGGATCTGGTCACCGTCACCGGTACCGAAAATCTGATGATGGCCGCGACCCTCGCACAGGGTACGACCATCATCGAGAACGCCGCGCAGGAGCCTGAAGTCATCGATCTCGCGCACTGCCTCAATTCGATGGGCGCGAAGATCGACGGCGCCGGCACGGCAACGCTGGTCATCGAAGGTGTCCAGCGCCTCGCCGGCACCGCCTACGATGTCCTGCCCGACCGGATCGAAACCGGCACTTTCCTCGTTGCCGCGGCGATCACCGGCGGCAAAATCACCGCCAAGCGCGCGCGTCCGAAGACGCTCGACGCGGTACTGGGCAAACTCGAAGACAGCGGCGCGCGCATCAATACCGGCGACGACTGGATCGAACTGGACATGAATGGCCGGCGGCCGAAAGCGGTGGACATCACGACGGCGCCGTACCCGGCATTCCCGACCGACATGCAGGCACAGTTCACGGCGCTTAACTGTGTGGCTGAAGGCGTTGGTGTGATTACCGAAACCGTATTTGAAAATCGTTTCATGCATGCGCATGAATTACAGCGTCTGGGTGCGGACATCCGGCTCGAAGGCAACGCGGCGATCATCAAGGGTGTGCCGAAGATGTCCGGCGCGCCGCTGATGGCGACCGATCTGCGCGCATCGGCGTCGCTGGTGCTGGCCGGACTCGTCGCGCAGGGCGATACCACCGTCGATCGCATCTATCACATCGACCGCGGCTACGAGAATATCGAAGAAAAACTCGGTGCACTCGGCGCGCATATCCGGCGTCTGCCGTCTTAGCGCGCATCTGGCGCGCATCCATCGGGAAGATGCGGAAAACCCAGCGTGTTGTGAAACAAACAACGTGTTGTAAAATAAACAACATGAAGGCCGCTTTGCTCCAGAAGGAACGTATCCATCTGGGCGGCGACCGTTTCGTTGATGTGGTGATCTGGGCCGTTCCCGCGCCCGTGACACCTTCACTGCACAGGTTCAAATACCATCTGGCGTATGTGGTGAACGAAACCTGCGTGGTGCGCTACGACAACGAACGCGGCAAGGGCGATCACAAACACAGAAATGGTGTGGAAATGGTCTATGCCTTCACCACGTTGGACAAACTGATCGACGACTTTTGGGCTGATGTGGCCCAATGGAGCGGGTGAAATGAACCAGACGACCCTGACGATTGGCGTGAGCGGCCTTGATGAAGTGAAGCGGCGGATGAAGACCGCTTTCCACGGCAAGGCAGAGGTTACGCCGCGATACACCTTCCAGTCGGCGCAGGCCATGGCGCGCACATTGACACCCAACCGCTGGGGGCTGATCGTCGCCATGGCGGGTGCTGGCCCGCTCGGCGTACGTGAACTGGCACGCCGCGTGGGGCGCGATGTGAAAGGCGTGCATACCGACACGCAGGCGCTCGCATCGTGCGGCCTCATCGACAAGACGGATGGCGGAAAACTACTGTTTCCGTATAACCATGTGCGGGTGCAATTCGACGTGCACGCGGCGGCTTAGCGTTGCAGTCTCTTCCCCCATCAGCGCTTGGACGACATCAGCTTCAGCGTAATCGTGTCACTTTTCTGCACCTGTTCGATCTGCACCGGCAGCCAGCCCAGTGAGGGGGCGAACCAGCTATGCGCGACGCGCTTGCGGTCGCTGCCGGTCGCGCCCGTGTTTTGCATCGGCACGGCATCGAAGGTTCCGGCCGGTACGCTCAGCGATATGGTGGTGTTGCGCGTGTAGTGCGCCTCTTCGATACGGTCCTTCACCGCGATCTTGTAGTCGAAGCTCGTCGCACCGCGCAGCAGATCGTTGGCGATCGCAAGCGTTACCGTCTGACGGTCGATCAGGCCCGGTGCGGTGGCGTACTGGAACGATCCGTCACCCTCGACGATATGCACCACGCCGGCTTTCCAGTCGAAATCGGCATGGCGCGTGCGCTGCTTGAATCCGCCGTTTTGCTTGTAGTCATAGACGATGGCCTCGGGGCGGCCGTCCTTCCAGCGCAAGCGCGATGTCTCGGTGATGTCGATACCCACCAGTTTGGCCGCCCCGGATGTGCCCTTGGTCTGGCTGCGCAGTGTCCAGGTGCCATCGTGGTTATCGATCAGATCGAGCGTGGTGTGACCCATTTCGCTGCCGTTGCGCAGCGTCGCGTATTCGGCATGAAACGGTTTGATCGTCGTTTCGGCGGCCAAGGCCGGCGCGGTGGCGCACACAGCGACGAGGGCAAGCAGTTCTTTTTTCATGGGACAGCTTCCAGTGGAAAGACGCCAAGTGTCGTCGCGCGCGCCTGAACGTTCACGCCGCCAGCACGCCGTCCTCGCGCAGGCGCAGCGGCGACGATAACACGCGCCCGTCCAGCGATACATCCGTGCCATGCAGCGCGATGCGGGCAGCCGCGATATGGGCGAGGACCGCGACCAGCAGGCGGTGTTCGTGCGGCAGCAGTCGCTCGGCCAGCGTTTCGTCGGTATCGCCGGGAAGGATCGGCATCTGGACTTGCGCGATCATCGGGCCGCCGTCGAGTTCGGCCGTCACGTAATGTACGCTGGAACCGTGGACGGCATCGCCCGCTTCCAGTGCGCGCCGATGCGTGTGCAGACCGCGGTACTTGGGCAGGAGTGAGGGGTGGATATTGATGATGCGTCCCGCCCACGGCGCGAGCACGGCGGCATTGAGGATACGCATGAAACCGGCCAGTACGATCAGCCGTGGCCGGTATGCGGCCACGCGCGTGAACAGGTCCGTATCGAACGCGGCGCGATCGGGGTAGGTTTTCGGATCGAGCGCAAGGGTCGGGATGCCGGCTTCTTCCGCGCGGCGTAGCGCAAGCGCCTGCTGTTTGTCGCCGGCGACGAGGACGATATCGATCGGCAATGTTCCCGCACGCTGGGCGTCGATCAATGCTTGCAGGTTGCTGCCGCGACCGGAAGCCAGTACCGCGAGCGGAAAGCGTTCGGTCATCGTGGCTCAGGCGATATGTACGCGCTCGTCGCCGCGCGCGGTTTCGACGGCGCCGATCGTCCACGCGGTGAGGCCGAGCTGTTCCAGTGCATCCAGCGTCATGCCGGCCTGGTCGCGTTGCACGATCAGCGTATGGCCGATGCCGCAGTTGAACGTGCGCAGCATTTCGTCGCGCGCGACCTTGCCCTCACGCTGCAACCAGTCGAACACCGGCGGCCATTTCCAGGTCGAACTGTCGATCGCGATGCCCAGGCCGTGCGGAACGACGCGGATGATGTTTTCCTTCAAACCGCCGCCGGTGATATGCGCCATGCCGTGCAGGGGCTGCCGCTTGATGAGTTGCAGGATCGGTTTGACGTAGATCGTCGTCGGTGTCATCAGCGCGTCGGCGAGCTTCACGCCACCCACATCCAGATCGAAGGGGTTGCCGGCGCGTGCGAGAATCTTGCGGATCAGCGAATAGCCGTTGGAATGCGGTCCGCTGGAAGCGATGCCGATGAGCGCATCGCCGGCTCCGATCTGCGAACCATCCACCAGCGCGGACTTCTCGACCACGCCGACGGCGAATCCGGCCAGATCGTATTCGCCGGCCGGATACATATCCGGCATCTCGGCCGTTTCGCCACCGACCAACGCGCAACCGGCGAGTTCGCACCCTTGGGCGATACCGCCGATCACGGCGACCGTGGTATCGACATCGAGTTTGCCAGTGGCGAAATAATCGAGGAAGAACAGCGGCTCCGCGCCCTGCACCAGCACGTCGTTGACGCACATGGCCACCAGATCGATGCCGATCGTGTGGTGACGGCCAAGTTGCTGTGCGAGCTTGAGTTTGGTGCCCACGCCGTCGGTGCCGGAAACCAGCACCGGCTCGCGGTAGCGGCCGCTGAGTTCGAATAGCGCGCCGAAACCGCCCAGCCCCGCCATCACTTCCGGCCGGAACGTGCGTTTGACCAACGGCTTGATGCGCTGGACGACTTCGTTGCCGGCGTCGATATCGACACCGGCGGCGCGGTAACTCAAGGCTTCGTGCTCGGCGGACATGGCGCGGAGGCGGTTTTGCGGGCGCGCATGATAGCACCGGAGCATCCGCGCACCATGGACGTTGCGGCGGCCTTTAGGCAGACTGACGCCTATATATATGAAGAGAGAGGATGACCATGCCATTGTTCATGTCGCTGCGGTCGGCGTTGTGCGGATTCTTGTTCATGTTCGTAGTGGTGGCTCCGCTGGCGCAGGCGGCTGCGCCGGACGGCTATGTCGGTGAGGCGCCGGTCGCTTCGCAGGCCGATGGCGAGCGTGCACAAGCCCTGAAAACCGCGCTGTCGAATGTGATTGTCGCGCAGACCGGCAACAGCGGCGCGCTGGAGCGGCCGGATGTCGCCAAGGCGATTGCGCAGGCCGATCGTTATGTGCTGCGGTATTCGTATCGGCGCAATCCCGATGCTGCCGCCGACAGCGGCGTGCCGGCGTTGACCTTGGTCGCCCAGTTCGATAGCGCGGCGGTCGATGCGCTGTTGCAACGGCTCGGGCTGACCGCGGCCGATACGCATGCCACCGCCACGGAGACATCCAGTGGGGTAATGGTATGGATCGACGGCATCCACAATGCGGGCGATTATGTGCGCGTAATGGGTTATCTGGCGCGCAGCAATCTCGTGCGCGATGCGCAACCGATACAGGCGAACGCCAATGGCATCCGCGTGAGGCTGTCGCTCACGGGCGGTCTGGCGCATTTTCTCGATACGGTCGGTCTGGAGCACACGCTGGCGGTTTCCAATACACCCGCACCGGGCGAAAGGGTCGATGCCACGCTCGCGCTGGTGCAATAAGCGGTATCGTCGCGCCGGTTTTACGAAAATCCCCGAGTCATGCACCATCTACCGAACCTGATTACCGTATTGCGCATCGTGCTGGTCGTGCCGTTATGCTGGCTGATCGGCGTCGGGCGCTATGAGGGGGCGCTGGCGGTGGCCGCCGTCGCGGGCCTTAGCGACGCGGTGGATGGTTGGATGGCCAAGCGTTTCGGCTGGCAGAGCTGGGTCGGCGGCATGCTCGATCCGCTGGCCGACAAGCTGCTGTTGACCGCCGCCTTCATCGCATTGGCGCTGGCCGGCGTGCTGCCGGCGTGGTTGACTGTGCTGGTCGTCACGCGCGATCTGGTCATCGTCGGTGGCGCGTTCGCCTATCATCGGCTGATCGGTCGTTTCAGTGCGGCGCCGAGCGCGCTTTCCAAGGGGAACACCACGATTCAGATTGTCTTTGTGCTGACCGAATTGCTGCGCATGGCAGGCTGGATCGCGCTGTCCGCGTCCGTACAGGCGATGATGATTGCTATTGTGGCCGCGTTCACATTTGCCAGTGGGGCGCACTATGTCGTGGTTTGGAGTCGCCGCGCCCGGCGCGCCGCGGCGGCCCGCAAGGAGGGACGATGAGCGAAGGTGCGCGTCGCGGTTTGGACCTGCGTTGGCAGTGGCTGATCCTGCTGCTGGTGGTCGGTGGAGCGTTTTATCTGCTATCGGCGGTGCTGATGCCGTTCGTTGCGGCAGCACTGTTCGCCTATCTGGCCAATCCGGTCGTCGGCTGGGCGGAACGCTGGACGGGGCGCGGCATCGCGGTGGCGCTGGTGTTTCTGATCGGTACGATCGTTCTCGTGGCAATCGTGTTGCTGCTGGTACCGTTCATCGAGCGGCAGATCGGCAATTTCCTCGCGCAGTTGCCGGTCTGGGTGGATTGGTTCCAGACGCGGGCGACGCCGTGGTTCGAAGCACAGTTCGGCATTTCGCCGGATGTGTTGGATACGAAAAGACTCATCAGGGCGTTGCAGGCAAACTGGAAAGAGGCCGGCGGTTTCGCGGCGACGGCGCTGACGCGGGTGTCCAAATCTGGCCTGGCGGTCGTCGCCTGGGCGCTGGATCTGGTGATGATTCCGGTCATCGCGTTCTATCTCCTGCGCGACTGGAACGCGCTTATCGAACGCGTCCGCACGATGATTCCACGCTCCATCGAGCCGGTCGTATCGCAGCTCACGCACGAATCCGACGACGTGCTCGGCGCGTTCCTGCGCGGCCAGCTCAGCGTGATGATCGTGCTCGTTATGTACTACGGCATCGCGTTGTGGCTGGTCGGCATCAGCGTCGGTCCGCTGATCGGCATGCTGGCCGGACTCATCAGTTTCGTGCCTTATCTGGGCGTCATCACCGGCCTGACGATGAGCCTGATCGCCGCGCTCGTGCAGTATCAGGACTGGACACATGTGCTGCTGGTGCTGGGCGTGTTCGCGGTCGGCCAGACGCTGGAAGGCTATGTGCTGGTGCCGCGTCTGGTCGGCGAAAAAATCGGCCTGCATCCGGTTGCGGTGATTTTCGCCATATTGGCCGGCGGCGAGCTGTTCGGTTTTCTCGGCGTGCTGCTTGCATTGCCGGTCGCGTCCGTCGTGATGGTCGTGCTGCGCTATGCCTACCAGCGGTATACGCGCAGCGAGTTGTACACATCCGGCGGCGATCCGGTGATCGTCGCCGCGGAAGGGCAGGCGGACGGGAGTAGCGAGCCGAGCGTGGTTGCCGAGCAGGCGCCGCCCGCAACGCCGCCGGAATCATGAGCGCGCAGCTACCGCTCACGCTGCGCTGGCCGCCGCAACAGCGCTTGGATCGTTTTATCGCCGGGCCGAATACGGTCGCGGTCGATCTCGTACGCGCGGCGGCACGCGCGGACGATCCGGCATGGCTGTACATCGCCGGTGCGAGCGGCAGCGGCCGCACGCACCTGTTGATCGCCGCGTGCGCCGAAGCGAACGCCGGCGGACACAGCGCGCAATACCTTGCGCTGTCGCGGCTGCGCGAGCCGGGCAGTGCAGCAATCCGCGCATTCGGCGGCAGCGCGCTGCTGGCCATCGACGATGTGGACGCGATCGCCGGCGACCGGTCCGCTGAGCACGCGCTGTTCGATCTTTACAACCGCTGCCGCGCCGAACGGGCGATCCTGCTGTTCGCCGCGTCCGCGCCGCCGGCGCGGATCGGCATCGGTTTGCCGGATCTGGTATCGCGTCTGTCGGCGTGTACACAGATCGCGCTGCGGCCGCTCGAGGAAATCGCACGGCGCGCTTTGCTGCGCGAGCGCGCGCAGGCGCGTGGCATCGAACTGGACGATGCGGCGCTGGATTGGCTTTTTGCGCGCAACAAACGCGATCTGGCGACCCTGCTCGATCTGCTCGAGCGCATCGATGTCGCCGCACTCGCCGCCCAGCGGCGCGTCACCGTGCCGTTTTTGCGCGGCCTGTCATTGAGCGAATAGGTTCTTTAGCCGCCGGGCAACAGCAGCCGATCGCCTGGACGCAACCGGGTCCTGGCTTGTGGATTGAGCTTGAACAGGTGGTCCAGCGGAATCGAGTAGCGGTGCGCGATGTCCGAGGGCGTGTCGCCGGCGACGACTATATGTTGGCGGGGTGATTCGGCGGGTGGTTGGTTGTCTGCCCTGGCCACCGGCTGGCGAGGCAATTCGGCGGGCGGTTGGTTGTCTGCCTTGGCCGCCTGGTGACGAGGCAATTCGGCGGGCGCTTGGTTGTCTGCCTTGGCCACCTGTTGACGAGGCAATTCGACGAGCGGTTGGTTGTCCGCCTTGGCCACCTGTTGACGAGGCAATTCGATGAACGGTTGGTTGTCTGCGCTGGCTACCTGCTGGCGAGGCGATTCGATAGGCGGCTTGTTGTCTACGATGACCACACGCTGATGGTGCGGCGCAGCGGACGGTTGATTGCTTTCGCTGGCCACCTGCTGGCGGGGCGGTGCGGTGGACGGTTGATTGCTTTCGCTGGCCACCGGCTGGCGCGGCAACGCAGCGGGCGGCTGGTTGTTTACGCTGGCCACCTGCTGGCGGGGCGGTGTGGCGGACGGTTGATTGCTTTCGCTGGCCACCTGTTGGCGGGGCGGTGCGGTGGGTGGTTTGTTGTCTTCGATGGCCGGCTCGGGCTCGCGGCCGGGAAGGAGCAACGTCGTCGTGGGTGCGATCGTTGCGTTTTCGTCCAGCGCGTTGGCAGCAGCGAGCACCGCGACGGGTACGCCGATACGTGAAGCCCAAGTGCCGATGCCGCCGCTATCGGTGGTCAGTTCCTCACGCCAATCGCCCCATAGTTTGGTAGGCACGGCATCGGCGGCGATGCGGAAGCGCGCAACATTATCCGCCGGAAGCAGCAGCCGGTGCGGTGCGTTGGCCGGCATACGGTTGTGCCGATAGCCGGCGTTCCAGCGTTTCACGCTATCGGCAGGCACCGCGGCGAGGTGTGCGGCTAGGCGCAGATCCATGCCGCTTTTCAGCACGACTTCCTGCAGGCGGTCGTTGCGTGTGGGTTCGGGCAGCGTCACGCCGAAGCGCGCGGGGTCGTTGACGACGCAGGACAGCGCGAGCAGACGGTCCAGATGGCTGTGCATGATCGACTGGGGGGCGATTTGCGATAGCTCCTCCGCGGTGAGCGTGCGTGCGTTACGCCCCTCGAGCAGCTGGCGCATGCGGTTTTCGCCGGTATTGAACGCCATGTCGGCGATGCGCCAGTCGCCGAATTTTTTGTAATAGCGCCGGACCAGTTTGAGCGCGCCGCGTGTGGAGTCCAGTGCATTGAGGCGGGCGTCGTAGTCGGCGTTGACGGCAAGCCTGACCGCCTTGGCCGCGTCGGGCATGATCTGCCACATACCCATAGCGCTGCCGCTCTGTGAGGCGATGGGCTCATAACTGCTTTCCAGATACGGAAGCATCGCAAACTCGCCGGGCAGGTTGCGCCGCTCGATTTCGTCCGTGACGATCAGCAGGAACGGCATCGCAGACTTCCAACTGGCAGCGAACGCACGCGGATCCTTGGTGTACATCGTTATCCAACGTTGCACCTGCGGGCGGTAGTCGCAGCTTTGCATAACAAAGCGTGTGCGCAAGCGTGGCCAAGGCGAGATAGCGGTTTCCTGCAGCGCAGCGGTAGTGGATTTGGCCGTATCTGTCGGATGCGTGGCCGACTGCGCAACGGACTCGAGCAAGGGCGCGTGCGATGACGAGGTTATGCAGGCGCTCTGCGCAAGGGCGAACGTGCAGGTCAGCCAATGGCGGATGCGGCGTTTCATGATACGGGCATCCTGAATTCATCTTTACGCCGACGCAGTTCGGCGAAGCGGGCTGCACGATCGTTTCCGCTGCGGTCCAGATGCGCGATCACTTCCGCGCTATCCACGCGCAGGAATGGGTTGTAGGTACGTTCGTCGGCCAGTGTGACCGGCAAGGTGGCGGCGCCGTGTTCGCGCAGGGCTTGGACTTGTGTGGTGCGCGCCGCGAGCGCAGCATTGCCGGGTTCGATGGTACGCGCGAAGGCACAGTTGGATAGCGTGTATTCGTGTGCGCAGCAAACCTGCGTCTCGCCCGGCAACGCAGCGAGACGGTCCAGCGAAGCCAGCATCTGGGCCGGCGTACCTTCGAATAGCCGGCCGCAGCCGGCGCTGAACAGCGTATCGCCGCAGAACAGCAGACCGGCGCCGAAATACGCTACATGGCTGCGCGTATGGCCCGGGAGCTCCAGCACTTCGAAACATATATCGGGCGATTCCAGGCGCAGCATGTCGCCGTCGGCGACGCGCACGTCCGCGACCGCGATACGCTCGTCACGCGGCGCGTAGATGCGCGCGCCGGTCGTTTTGGCGAGCTCCTCGACACCGCCGATATGATCCGCATGGTGATGGGTCAACAAGATTGCCGTGAGCCGCAACCCTATGCGTGCCAACTCCGCCCGTACCGGCCCGGCCTCACCCGGATCGACCACGATGGCCGCGCCCGTGCGATCGGCGAGCAGCCAGATATAATTGTCCGCCAGGGCGGACAGCGTGCTGAGGTGGAGGCCATTCTCATTCATAGGGTATGACTATAGCTTATAACCTGTACTTTCTGTGCATACGTTAAACAGCCACTGATATGGTAAAGGATACGCTACACTTCAAGATCTATCCAACTAAAAAGATCAGGTTGCATTCAGTAAAGTGTCTCAAGTTAAACGCAAGTATAAGTATTTTCATGTACTTTTATTGATGTATATCCTGGGTTAGCCAGAATTCATAACAAACTCTTAACAATTTCGACATCTCTAGATTCTTACGCGTGATAACCGGCACCGACAATCTATTTGCCCTGCCCGAGTGTGCTGCGCTGCTGCGCGAGGAAGCGGCGCGGCTGCCGGCTTTCGTCGCGCGTCAGCCGGTGGGCCACGCGCTATGGCTCGGCGCTTGCGCGGCGAATCGGCACATCGCATTCGATGCGGGACATCTGCACCCGGTGCGTGTGCATGCGCAAAGCGCCGGTCTGCGCGGCGATGTGGTGTGTGCGGCGGCCGCATTGCCTTGGGAAGACGAGGCTTTCCGGCTCATTTTCGCCCAACATGTCGGCGACGTGCTGGCCGATTCCGGCGCCTTGCTCGATGAACTCGTGCGGGTACTCGCGCCGGGCGGCATGCTGATCTGGTGTGGCTTGAATCCATGGAGTCCATGGTCGGCCTGGATGCACTGGCGGGCGCGGCGTGGCCTGCCGATACCGCGCGCGACGCAAGCCGACCTCGCACAGAGGCGTCTGGAAAAACGCCAACTCACGTGTGCCGCGCCGGATTACATCGGCGGCTGCTGGCCGCGCGCGAACGAAGAGGTGACGAATCGACACAGCGCCTTATTGGCTCGATTGCGCGGCGGCTGGATGATCTGCGCGTCCAAGCCGCGCGTGACGCTCACGCCGCTGCACCTGCGCCCGAAGCGTGAACGCATGGTGATTCGGCCGCAACTGACGCCTGCCCGTCGTGCCTGCGCATGATGCCGATGGAATCCGCCGGCGCGCGCGCCGATCCCATTGAACTGTTTACCGATGGCGCGTGTCTGGGCAATCCGGGGCCGGGCGGCTGGGGCGCCCTGCTGCGTATGGGCGCGCACGAAAAAGAACTCAGCGGCGGCGAAGCCATGACCACCAATAACCGCATGGAATTGATGGCGGCGATCGCCGGACTGGAGGCACTGAAGCGTTCGTGCGATGTGGCACTGACGACCGATTCACAATATGTGAAGCGTGGCATCGAGGAATGGCTGGCGCGCTGGCGCGCGAACGGCTGGCGCACCAGCGATCGCCAACCGGTGAAAAACCGGGATCTCTGGGAGCGCCTTGCGAACGCGCTCGCGGCGCACCGCGTGCGTTGGCATTGGGTCAAGGGACATGCCGGACACGCCGAAAACGAACGCGTCGATCGGCTCGCGCGTGATGCCGCGCACGAATTTGCACACAAGGAAACGCGATGAACGTGAGACAGATCGTCCTGGATACCGAAACCACCGGTCTGGAAGTGCAGCGCGGACATCGCATCGTGGAAATCGGCTGCGTGGAACTGATACAGCGCCGTCGGACCGGGAACGAATTCCACCGCTACATCAACCCCGACCGCGAGATCGACGAAGGCGCGCGCGCCGTCACCGGCATCAGCGACGAGTTCCTGCGCGACAAGCCGCGCTTTGCCCAGATCGCGGAGGAATTCCTCGCGTTCGTCGATGGCGCGGAAATCGTGGCGCACAATGCCGCGTTCGACGTCGGCTTCATTGAGGCGGAACTGGCGCGTGCCCAGACCCCGCCGCCGCGTTTTGCCGAGCGCGTAGCGGTGCTCGATACGCTGGCGCTGGCGCGCGAGAAATATCCGGGGCAGCGGAACAGTCTGGATGCGCTGTGCAAGCGGCTCGGCGTGGACGACAGTCATCGTGACCAGCACGGCGCCTTGCTCGATGCGCATCTGCTCGCCGAAGTCTATCTCGCGCTCACCGCAGGACAAGGCCATTTGGGCTTTGGTGACGAGAGCGCCTCGCTGGGCGCGCGGATTTCCGCCCCGGTCAGCCAGCGGATGCACGCGCGGCCGCGCGTGGTGCGCGCCGCGGATGCCGAACTCGCCCTGCACGGGGCGCGGATGGACGCCATCGACAAAGCCAGCCGCGGCGCCTGCCTCTGGAAACATCTGGAAGCGGGGGAGGATCCGGCGTAGCGCCAAGGCGATCAGCCAACTGACCGCGATCGCCGCCAAGGCGGCGACTATGACCTTGCAACTGACCCAAGCACGCGTAGGCAACAGCGATGAGCCTGCCAGTAACGCCCTCAATGAATCCGAAATTGAAGTGCTGAAGGGCTCAACTTGCTGGCGCTATCCAGGCAAATCGGCCAGCGAACCCGCCGGCATCTGCATGGTCAGGCAATGCACGCTGCCGTTCTGCCAAATCAACGACCGCGCATCGACGGCGACGACTTCGCGCCCCGGATGTGCAGCGGCGATGACGCGCACGGCGGTGGCATCGGCCGCATCGCCATACGCGGGGATCACCACGCCGCCATCGACGAGCAGATAGTTCGCATACGATGCGGCCAGACGTCGGCCTTCGTCGATGATAGGCGCGGCCCATGGCAACCGATGCAGTCGGTACGGGCGTCCATCGATGGTGCGCAGGGCGGCGATTTCCTCGTGCATGCGTGCGAGTTCGGCATAGTGTGGATCGTGCGGATCGTCGCAGCTCTGGAACACGATCGCGTCGTCCGGTGCGAAGCGCGCGAGCGTATCGATGTGCGCATCCGTGTCATCGCCTTCCAGATAGCCGTGATCGAGCCACAGGATACGCTTGGTGGCGAGGGCATCCAGCAATCGCTGGGTCATGTCCGAGCGCGTCATATCCGGGTGCCGCTGATGCAGGCAGCGCCAAGTGGTGAGCAGGGTTCCCTTGCCGTCGGATTCGATCGCGCCGCCTTCGAGCGCCCAGTCGATACGCCGATGTTCGGCCGGGCCGAAAACGTTCTGTGCGATCAGGGCTTGGATCAACCGATCATCGCGACCGCCAGCAAACTTCCCCCCCCAGCCAGTGAAGCGGAAATCGATGAGACGAAAATGTGCGCCGTCGGTGAGTGTGAGCGGGCCGGAATCGCGCAACCAAGTGTCGTCGTAAGCGACTTGCGCGAAACGGATACGGAATGGATCGACGCCGCCGGCCGCCAATGCTCGCGACGCGCGTTCGCACACGCAGGCGTCGGCCACGCAGATGACTATGGGAACAAAGTGAGCAATCGCGGCCACCAAGCGGACATAGGCGGCTTCGATACGATCCAATCGCGGCGCCCAGTCGGTCCCGGCATGCGGCCATGCGACGAGCACGCCGGCTTGCGCCTCCCATTCGGCAGGTAGACGGAAGTTGCTCACGAAATCAGGAGGGCAGGGGGGAATCGGACACGCGGGCGATTCTCCGGCCGCGAACGAGAATGCACTTTATAAACATGTTGTAACTCATTGTTATGAAACAACAATTAAATGTTACCCAGTAGGTGCGGCGGGCCTGTTGTGGAGACCGGCTTTTACCGGGAAGTTATCTGCCGTGAAACACGAAACAAAAAGGGCCGCAAGCGGCCCCTTCGACATCACAATCCGTTGTCAGCGCCTATCTCAGCGCTGACGTGCCTTGAAGCGCGGATTGCTCTTGCAGATCACGAAGACCTTGCCGCGGCGCCGCACGACCTTGCAGTCGCGATGGCGGCTCTTGGCGGACTTGAGGGACGACAGTACTTTCATGGGAATGCCTCGCAACGACTCTTGAACATGGAAAAACATGAGATTCTAGTGGATTTCGGCGGATATGGGAAGGGGGGGGCTTGTAGTGGTGGGCGTGCTCATTGACGAAATTCACGGCTTATTGTACATTACTTTACTTTACTGAAACGCGTCACGATTTTCTGTACTTCGCCTGAAGCGTACAGGCGTCCAGCGTCTCGGACGCTCTGTAAGAAATGAGAAAAATATAATAACAATCAACAAGATAAACTTAGCTATCCGTTGGTGACTGGGCGTGCCGCCATTCAGGCGGGTGCGTTCGGTGAGGGAATTGAACAGTGCTGTATTTTTTACATTTCAAGCATTGTCGTTGGGTATCTGTGTCTCACTTGCAGGCATTGGGGAATACATCCATGCGCACAATTCAGAATCGGCAAGCCTGGTGGTCATGGTGCTGCCAACTGGGGTGCCTGCTGGCGCTGGCGTTGACGGCGGAGCCAAGCCTGGCCGACACCAGCGTCTCGGGCCTGATCGGCAGCAACACCACCTGGCAGGTGGCGCAGTCGCCCTATGTGCTGCAAGGCGACGTCGTCCTCGACAACAGCGTGCCTTCGGTGGCATCGGTGGCTTCGCGCGTCACGGTAGCGGAAGGCCAGGTCGGTACGGATGTGGAAGTACAAGCCAACGCGATAGGCACCACCACCGTTACCGCCAGCCAGAGCAGCCTCGGTACGGCGGTCACCTTGGTCGAGGTGGTCGACCTGCCCATGCTGGAAATCGCTCCAGGCGCACCCACGATCGGCGTACAGCGACCCTATCCCATGCGGCTCACCCTGCCGCAGCCGGCGCCGGCGGGAGGGGTATCGGTCACGTTGAGCAATTCCGACCCCGCGGTTGTTTCCGCGCCTTCCAGCCTGTTCGTGTCCGGCGGTCAACAGGGCGTGAACTTTGAAGTCACCGGCTTGGCCGAGGGCATGAGCCGCATCAGCGCGCAGGCCGAAGGCTTTGCCACCGGCATGGCCACGATCACCGTGCGCGGCAAGGCGCTGGTACTGCCTGGCAGCGTCGTGGTGGCGCCCGGCGCGCAGACGCCGGTGATGCTCACACTTACCGATCCCGCGCCAGCCGGCGGTCTGACGGTGAGCTTGGGCACCGACGCGGCCGGCACCGCGAGCGTCCCTGACAGTGTCAGCGTGGCGGAAGGGGCCGGCCAGGTGGGTTTCAATGTCACAGGGGTTGCCCTGGGCACGACCACACTCCAGGCCAGCGCTAGCGGCTATCAGAGCGCGCAAACCACGGTGCGTGTCGATGCCATCGCGCTGGCTATCGACCCCAGCGGCAATCTGGCGCTCAACGTCGAGCGTTCGCTCACGCGGCGCGTGCTCCTGTCCAAGACGGCGCCGCCGGGAGGCGTCACCGTGCAGGTCGCCGCTGCCGATCCCAGCCTGGCCGCGGTCAGTCCGGCGGAAGTGTTTGTGCCCGAGGGACAGATCTACGGCCTCACCCCGGTAACGGTCAAGGGTATGGCGGTGGGCTCCACGACCCTCGATTTGTCGGCGCCCGGCTTGATCGGCACGTCGGTGCCGCTGGTGGTGAATGCAAAGATCGCGTTGTTGCTTTATCAAGCCGCTGGGCAATCCAAGGTGGTGGTCGGCAAGGCGATGACCAGCTACTTGTCGGAGTTGGTGGTCAGGCGATTGGTCAATGGGGTGGTAAGTACGGGGGGCGATCCGGTAACGGTGAGCCTGCGCTGTGTGGATGCGAGCGTGTGCAGCGTACCGGCCACGGTAACGATTGCGGCAAATGGCAGTCAGGTCATCGTACCGGTTAGCGGCCTGGAGATCGGCAGCACGCAGATCAAGGCGACGGCCGATGGAATGACCGCGGCCACGCCGATGTGAGTCAGAAGCAACTGCGACATATAGCTGGCAGACCAGAACTTGCTGCGCGCGGGGGAGGTGAGCATCTCAACAGCGTGGACGATGCGCAAGCCGTCTTGGATGCTTATCATTCAGGTTCGGCTACGATCCTTGGAAAGACATCTCAAGGGTTTCCGGTTGTGCGTGTCGATAACATAACCGGTACCAATGTCAATATGGTGTTGGCATCACTAATCAGCCTACAAACGTTTTCATAATCAAAGGAACTGCAAGACCAGGTGTTGTTCCAACAAACTCATTCTGGAAATAAAAATGAGCGCACCAATGAATATTAACGAAAAAAATATGGCTTCCATCATGCTGATGCAGGCGCTTCTTGGGGTAATTTCTCCTAATTTTAGAATGGTGGCTATTTCCTTTTTTGGAATTGAATGGAAAGTTGGTTTTTGGCTTGAAAAAGAAGATGAAATTGACCGCGAGGAAATAGAAGATGCCATAGGCGAGTTCGATGGCCTTGTGCTCGGAATGGAAGGTCCTCCATCAAAAATTAATGTTGTAACCGAGATTTGCGAAGGATCTTTGCCGCGCCTTGATGTCTCAGACTGGAGAATTATCTTCCTGCGTCGAGAATAGTTGGCGCAAAGGGAGTAGCGAACGTTTTGTCGGAAAATCTGTCACAGCTTGGGCATATCTTTAGAGATGCGCCAGGACATTTGCCTAATACGGCTGCTAATCGGCAATTGTTGTTAGACACGGCTACCAACCAAACTAATAGATTTTGGGTTCTTCCGGCTTTTCAGTGAAAGGCCCTCTTGACTTTCGCAGTTCAGGTCGCCGGGTAGAGGTTTAAGCCGCCGCAATGGAACAACGCTGCGATCCGAAAACTGGCGTGGCTACGAA
>JAISPQ010000052.1 GCA_031274955.1 Rhodanobacter sp. | reverse complement strand
GTGGGTTCATCTGCAAACTCCTTCTGTAGAGGGGTTTGTATGAACGCGCTCGGGTGCCGGAAAGCCAAGTGAAATCTCGCTGTCGCGGGGGCGGGTGGAATGCAGGCGGGCAATCGCCGTCGCGATGATGCTTGCGGCTTCGTGCGCTCTCTGGCGCGGCGACATCCATTTGGGGAGTGTTTGTTCGACGATCATTTCGATAGCCACTGAAGTTGTCAGACCGTCATCAAGAATATTGACAGAGGGTGGTCGGGGTATCCCGTTTCGGCGCGCATCAGTCAGGGAGAGCGAGTTTTGATGCAAATTTTTGAAGGTGCCGTTGATCTTTGTGCAGACCACCGGGTAATCGGGACGGGGCCACTACCGCAGTGTGTGGTACGCAGGAGTGCCAGAGAGCATGTTTGTGTTGGGTCGCCTCCATTGACCTGATATGCTTCAGGTCATATATTGTTCGAATCGGCGTTGAGCAATGCCATGGGCAAGCGAAAAACCGAAGGCATCACGGAACCACAGGCAAACACGCTGCGGACGATCTGCGCCATCGTCGATGGCACCGGGCTGACGCCCACGGTCAAGGAGTTGGCCGATGCGCTGGGCATCAGCCACGCCAGTGCGCACGAGCAGATCGCCCAGTTGGTTCGCAAGGGGTACTTGAAGAAGGAAGACCGAAAAGCACGGAGCATCGTTGTCGTCAGACGCCTTGCTTGACGACGGTAAAGGACATCAAGGCAAGGGCAGAAACTGAATGGGGCACGTTCGACTCGGGGTACTGCCGAGAACAAAGGCTTGGAAGGAAGTCGTCGGCTTGATCGCCGCTGGCGCGGACGTGTCCCAAGTCGCCAACGCCACCATCACCGCCGCCGAGAAGGCGTTCTCCTTCGTGATGGATGACAAGGGCTACACGGAAGCCGTGTGGCTGATGGCGCAGTTGGCCATCGCAGCCAAGAAGGACAATCCCTACGCGCATCTTCGATCCGTCGGTATCTCGTTGCCCGACGATGCGACACTGCCCGACGTGACAGCGGGCATCACCGATACCTTGGATCGCGCCGTCGACAGTTCCCGCAAGCGTTCCGATCTGGCCGAGATCTCCGGGCGCGCGCTGGTCGGCGCGGTTGCCGAGGCGCTACAGCCCCACTTGAATGGCCTGTTCCCGAACGACAAGGACACGATGCGTGCGGCGCTTTCCCATCTTGGAAAGCAAAAAGAGTTCGGTGACCTGTCGCGTTCGCTTTTCAACCGGCTCACCAATCAGAGTCTTCAGTATTTCCTGTCCAAGACGCTGGCGACCCAAGTGGGTGAGGGAATGCGTTTTGCGACGATGAACCAGAAAGCGCAGTTTGACCATGCGCTGGATACGCACACACGAGAAGCCTCGGTGATCGTCCGCGACTTCTCGTCCGAGTGGTTTTCCAAACACCGCTTCGAGGAAGGCGGCGACATTTCAAGAAAATCGTCCGATGGCTTTGCTGGCTTCGCGCTGAAAAAGATGAAGGATGAATTGCAAGCGGGAGCGCGCACCAGTGCAAAATAAGAAATACATCCTCTGTGGAAACGTCTCTGCCAAGGGTATCAGCGATAACCCGGACAGCGACGTTCGCCTCCGGCTGTCCGGAGTGCAAGGCCAAGGCAACATCACGCTGCGCATTGAGGACATCCACAGCAAGATGTTCAGCAGCGTGCCGACCAAGTTCCACGACCTGCTGGAGATTGCCACCTACGTCTACAGCGCCGATCAGGTGATTGTGCGCGGCGCGGACGACGTCGACAGCTTCGGCGATGGCTGGCGGCGCGATCTGCATTTCGTCGTGCCCGTCCGCAACCCGGATTTCTGGAACAGCGCCGAGGTGAAAGACAAACTGATCGCGACGTTGGGATTCCTGTCGGACGACAACTACGAGTTCACCTTCGTCAAGCTGGAACAGGAACACTCGATTCAGGACTATTTGGAGTTCAACGACGCGCAGGCCATGTACGGCAAGCCGGAACAAGTGGTGATGTTCTCGGGCGGTCTCGACTCGCTGGCGGGCGCGCTCGACGAGGTGTTGAGCCAGAAGCGCCGAGTGGTGTTGGTCACGCACAAGGCAACGCCCAAGCTCAACACCCGACACAGGACGCTTCAAGACCTGCTGGCCCAGAAAGCCGGTGACAACGTGCCGCATCACATCAGTGTGCGTGTCCACAAGAAGAAACCGATGAACCGCGAATACACGCAGCGGAGCCGGTCGTTCCTGTTTGTCTCGATTGGCGCGACCATCGCCAAGATGCTGGGCCTCAACAGTGTGCGCTTCTACGAGAATGGCGTAATCACCCTGAACCTGCCCGTCTGCGCGCAGGTCGTCGGCGGTCGCGCTACGCGCACCACGCACCCACGGGTGATGCGCGGCTTTCAGGAAATCCTTACGTTGGTAGCTGAAGCGCCGTTCACGGTAGACAACCCGTACATCTGGAAAACCAAAGCAGACGTCGTCAAACAGATCGTGAATCTGGGCTGTGCTGATCTCATCAAACATTCGATGACCTGCACCCACACTTGGGAAATGACGAACCAGCACACCCACTGCGGCCTGTGTTCACAGTGCATCGACCGGCGCTTTGCGGTCACCGCTGCCCAAGCCGACCAGCACGATCCGCTTGATCACTACAAGGCGGATGTGTTCACCCAGAGCCGGAACAAGGACGACGACAAGATCATGACCGCCTCCTACCTGGAGCGGGCCAACCAAGTGAAATCGCTGGGAAACGCTGGTCAGTTTCTTGCCACCTACGCCGAGGTCAACCGGGTGCTGCGCTTTCTTGATGGAAACACGGCGCAGGTCGCCCAGCGCGTGTTCGATCTTTACAGGCGTCACGCCGGTGAGGTGACCACGGCATTGGACGAAATGGTTCGCCGTCACACCACATCAATCCGCGAACGAACTATGCCGGGCGATGCCTTGCTTCGCACGGTGTACGAATCGGCATCGGTGATCTCGGTGCCAGCGGTATCGTCGAAGGAAAAGCTGCCCGACAACATCTTCCGCAAGCGCGGAGCGGTATGGGAAGCGCGTTTCAATCGCGGCAACACGATCAACATCATCGGCGTGGACAAAGGCGCGGAATACATCAACCTGCTGCTTGCGCATCCGGATCGGGAAGCGTCCGTCTACGAAGTCGTTTGCGGCTACGCGCTGGGCGTCGCCGACTTGGCGAAGTCCGGGCTGGAGCACGATGATATTCAGGAGGGGTTTCAGGTGATGACCGGAGTGCCGCTGGGCGATGCCGGAGTCGTGGTCGACAGGAAAGCCGTCGAGCAGTACCGCGCCAAATACCAGTCGCTTGTCACCGAGAAGGCTGAAGCCGAGCAAGACGGCGACCACCAGCGCGTCGAGGAAATCGAGGATGAGATGGCCCAGATTGCCGATGCAATAACGGGCGGCGTTGGCAAAGGTGGCAAGCTCCGCAAGGCAGGCGATAAGCGTAAGAATGTCCGCGACGCCTTTCGCAACTCCGTCAACCGGGCGATCAAGGCCATCGAGAAGTACGACAAGCCGCTGGCCACGCACCTCACGTCGTCTATCTCGTTCGGCAATGAGGTGGTTTACCGACCGCAACCTGCCGTCGTTTGGGACGTCCGCCCCATTGTGAACGAGTAGCTTGTTTGGGTGCGGTCGCTTGCGTGAAGGCAGTTTCCGCAACAAACGTGCGGTCGGAAAGCCGCACCGTTGCTGGCATTGGTGCGAAGGCGTCCTTCGCAGAAACAGAGAACCGGCGGGAACTGAGAACGGGAAATGCCCCGAAACCAGGAGATCAAGGGTGGTGGCGTCCTTCGCAGCGCGCCGCGAACCCGCTCCAACACTGGGGAAACCGGGCGAAAAAAAACCAACCGAGAACGGTTGGTTTTTGGGCAAGTGGTGGACCGAAAGGGGATCGAACCCTCGACCTCCGCATTGCGAACGCGGCGCTCTCCCAGCTGAGCTATCGGCCCGAAGGGTGAGGATTCTAACAGGAGTTGGTTCTTTGTGAACCCT
>JAISPQ010000194.1 GCA_031274955.1 Rhodanobacter sp. | reverse complement strand
CAAGTCCGCTTCGCGCAGGGCATCCGCAGCCTGCTGTTCGTCGATGAGGTGCATCGCTTCAACAAGGTGCAGCAGGATGCGTTTTTGCCGCATATCGAAAAAGGCGTGATCGTATTCGTCGGCGCGACGACGGAGAATCCATCGTTCGAGTTGAACTCCGCCTTGCTCTCGCGCTGCCGCGTGCATGTGCTGGATGCGGTCCCCGCCGAGGCGATCGTCGATGCCTTGCGGCGCGCGCTGCGCGATGACGAACGCGGGCTTGGCGCACTGGACCTGCGCGTGGATGACGCCGCGCTGGCGATGATGGCGCGGGCCGCGGATGGCGACGTGCGTCGCGCGCTGACGTTTCTGGAAATCGCCGCCGGGCTCGCGCGCGATCGCGTGATCGATGCCGCTACGTTGAATCAAGTGCTTGCTGATCGCACGCGGCGTTTCGACAAGGGCGGCGAGCAGTTCTACGATCAAATTTCCGCCCTGCACAAATCCGTGCGTTCGTCCGACCCGGACGCTGCACTGTATTGGTTCACACGCATGCTCGATGGCGGCTGCGATCCGCATTACCTCGCGCGGCGCATGGTACGCATGGCGGTGGAAGACATCGGCCTTGCCGACCCGCGCGCCTGGCGCATGGCGCTGGATGCCTGGGAAACCTACGATCGGCTCGGCAGCCCCGAGGGCGAACTGGGCTTGGCGCAACTGGCGCTGTATCTGGCCGTCGCGCCCAAGAGCAACGCTGCGTATGTCGCGTTCAATCAGACCCGAAGCCTGGTGCGCGACACCGGCACGCTGGAGGTGCCGATGCATCTGCGCAACGCGCCGACCACGCTGATGAAAGGTCTTGGCTACGGTAAGGGCTATCAGTACGACCACGATAGCGAAGGCGGCGTCGCGCTGGATCAGCAATGTCTGCCCGATGCGCTCGCCGGGCAAACGCTTTACACGCCGACCGAGCGCGGTCTGGAAGGCAAGTTCCGCGACAAGCTCATGGCCTTGCGCGCGGCGCGTGCGGCCTTGCGGTCTGGAGAGTCAGAGTAAAAACCTCGGCGCAGACGGGGGATGGCGCGAGTGGGAAAAACAAGACTACGTCGGCAGAAATCAGTTGTGTGATTGCAACAGCCAGGGATTGACGAGATCGAGTCCCGCCGCCTCGAAATCCTTGAGATTGCGGGTTGCCAGCGCGGCCTGATGGTGCAGGCAAATCGCCGCTATCTGAGCATCGGCCATACTGATCGGCCGACCGATCGACTGCCGCCGTGCGACGACTTGCGCATACTGGACTGCCGAATGTTCGTCGAATGCCAACAAGCGTTCATGAAAGTCTTCCATGAACATGGTTTGGGCGGCTTCCAACATTCGCTGTTTGCGCTTCCCATCCGGCAGACGCGCGACACCCCACAGAATCTCTGCCACGGAAATCGCAGTCAGAAAGAGATCGCCGGAAGTCTGTGCGTCCAGCCATGCCAGTACGCGTTGTTCCGGCCAGGCGCGCATCAGTTCCGACGCGATGTTGGTATCAAGGACGATCACGCATCCAGATCCGCCCCGCGAGGCAAGTCGCCGCGCGCGGGCAACTCCAGATCGATGCCGCCGAGCGCGCGGAATCGCTGATGAATCCTGCTGCCTAGGCCCTTGGTTTGCCGCGATTCGTGCAGCGTCTGGCGCAGGATGCGGCGTGCGGTTTCTTCCATGGAAAGCCCATGACGGGCGGCTTGCAAGCGCAAGCTGGCCTTGAGTTCATCGTCGATGTTGCGAATGGTGATACTGGCCATGCTGGCCCCCGAAGTCATCAATGATTTCATTAATAGCATAGCGCATTTTTCATGAACTGCCGACGGATGGAGGGAGATATTCGCGTGAAAGAAGCAGAGCCTGCCCCCGAAGTGCTTCTGATCGGGGGGTCGAGGGAGCACAATCCACTCTATCGGTCATTAGGCTATTCACACAATCCACACAGAAGCCTACAGACAAATGATCGCTTTAGTCTTGCTTCCCGGTCTTGACGGCACAGGTTTGCAGCTCACAAACCTTGTTGCCTCCTTCGGATCGGAGGTGAAAATCATCGTAGCGTCCTATCCAACCAATGTGGTTCTTGATTACCCAGAATTGGAATCAATCGCTCGCTCATTTTTACCGCAAGACCAGCCTTTCATTCTCCTTGGCGAATCCTTCTCCGGGCCAATCGCAATCTCCATTGCCGCGTCTCGTCCACCCGGTTTGCGTGGGCTGGTTTTGTGTTGCTCCTTTGCGCGCAACCCTCTGCCGTCATTTGCTGCTTTACGCCCTTTGCTTTGCATTGCTCCCGTAGCGTCCTTACCGTTGTCGCTGCTTAGTTTTTTTGTACTTGGGCGCTTCTCGTCTCCAGCGCTTCGTCAATCGTTGGCTGAATCGTTGGCTCAGGTTTCGCCATCCGTACTTCGGGCGCGCGTTCGCGCTGTGTTGTCTGTCGATCGTTCCGCCGCGTTGTCCCGCATAGACGTTCCAATGCTCTATTTACGTGCCGCAGAAGATCGCCTCGTGCCCCGGTCAGCATCTCAAGAAATTGTCGGTCTCGCACCGGCCACAAAGGTGGTGGAGTTTTCGGCACCACATTTCCTGCTTCAGGTATTGCCGTCGCAGGCGGCTACTACCATCCATAAGTTCTCAGTTACCATTGCGCCTACTATGCGGCTCAAGGCGGACGGCTACGCCGCCGCTTAGCCTTGGCATTCTCCGCGTAGTCGCAGAATCCAAGTCTGTATGGATTCTGCGACGGCGCTACGCGCCGCGCAGAATGACAGGTAGAGGCGTTTCTTTCATCATCCCGGGCGGTGCAAACCGCCATGACCGTTAGACAGGCTCTTACGCCTCACACTTTTTCCAATCCCGGCTCCCTGTAAACTTCGGCTCCTGCACGCAGGCTGCGCAAACCGCCTTCGTTCGCTACGGTTTTTGGACAGGTTCCGATGATCCAGGGTATCCGTTCGCTGCCACGCACGGTCTGGCTGGTCGCGCTGATCAGCCTGTGCAACGACGCGGCCAGCGACATGATCTATCCGCTGGTGCCGCTGTATCTGGCCTCGGTAGTGATGGCTGGCCCCAAGGCGCTCGGCCTGATCGAAGGCATCGCCGAAGCGGTATCGAGCCTGCTGAAACTCTTTGCCGGCGTGCTCGCCGATCGCAGCGGCAGAATCCGCGCGTGGATGATCGCCGGTTATGGCATCGCCGGTTTCGTGCGTCCGCTGATCGGGTTCTCGACGAGTTGGCTCGGCGTACTCGGCTGCCGTTTCGCCGATCGCGTCGGTAAGGGCCTGCGCTCGGCGCCGCGCGATGCGTTGATTGGCCTGAGCGTAGAACCGCAACAGCGTGGCCTTGCGTTCGGTTTCCATCGTGCGATGGACAATCTCGGCGCGGTGATCGGGCCGCTGGCGGCGGCGGGTCTGCTCGCCGCTGGCGTCGGCTTGCCTCAGGTGTTTCTGCTCGCGGCGGTGCCGGCGCTGATCGTGTTGATACTCGCTTTCGCATTGCCCGTCGAAAAACCTGCTGCGCTCGATAATTTGCGCGCCGGCGACGCGCAAATTCCCATCGCTCGCGACGGTTCTTCCAAGCGATCATTGAGGTCGCTGCCCTATTGGCGTTTTTATGGATTGCCGCGCGCGTTCCGCCGTTATCTGGTGGCGCTTGCGCTGTTCACGCTGGGCAATTCCTCGAATATGTTCCTGCTCCTGCGCGCCAACGAACTGGGTGCGAGCGCGGTGCGTGTCAGCGTGATGTGGGCCTTGTTTTCGCTGGTCGCGGCGGTCTTGTCCACACCGCTATCGGCGCTGTCGGATCGCTGGGGGCGCTCGCGCGTACTCAGCGTGGCATGGTTGGCGTATGCGCTTGCGTATCTGATGATGGGCTTTATGCCCGCGGCGGACTGGGCCTTGTGGCTGACCTTCGCCGGTTATGGCGCGGTGACGGCGGCGCTGGAAGGCACCGAGAAGGCGCTGGTCGCGGATCTCGTACCGCGCGAACGCATCGGCACCGCCTATGGCTGGTACAACCTCGTCGCCGGACTCTTTCTGCTGCCGGCCTCGCTGCTGTTCGGCTGGCTGTGGTCGGCGCTGTCGCCGCATGCGGCCTTCGCGTTCGGATCGGGTTGCGCTGCGTTGGCTGCGCTGTTACTGCGTTATCGTGTGACAACCTTATCACGCTAAAATCAGCAGCATGACGATATCCCCCGCTTGGCAAATCTACGAACCCAAACTATGGACGGTGC
>JAISPQ010000151.1 GCA_031274955.1 Rhodanobacter sp. | reverse complement strand
GCTGGTCTGTATCTTGCCGAAGGCGAATTGCCCGACCACCTGCCGGTGCTGCTCGAATTCGCCTCCACCCAGCCACCGCAGCAGGCGCGCGAATTCATCGGCGAGACCGCGCACATCCTGCAATCGATCCACGCCGCGCTGCGTCAGCGCGGCAGCCCTTATGCCGCGGCGCTGGCGGCGGCCATCGAATTGGCCGGGCAGCGGGTGAGCATGCCCGGCGCGGCACAGACGCCCGAGATCCCGCTCGATCAAAGCTGGCAGGAGCCGCCCGTGTTCGACGGCTGCGCCAGCGCCAACCCGGTGCGGCCCGGCGGCAGCCCGCAGTCCATCCGGATCGTGCGCCGCCCGGCCTCCGCCAGCGGCGCCGTCCATGTCGAGGGAGTCAAGCCATGAGCCTGTACCTGCACAACTTCTGTTTCGGCATCTACCCGTACATCTGCCTGGCCGTGTTCCTGATCGGCAGCCTCGCGCGCTTCGACCGCGACCAATACACCTGGAAAAGCGATTCCTCGCAGCTTCTGCGCACGGATCAATTGCGCTGGGGCAGCAACCTGTTCCATATCGGCATTCTGTTTCTGTTCCTGGGCCACTTCGTTGGCCTGCTTACGCCGCACTGGCTGTATGGGGCCTTTGTTAGCGCGCAGGACAAGCAGATGCTCGCGGTCATCTCCGGTGGTATCGCCGGGGTGCTGTGCTTTATCGGGCTATCGCTGCTGCTGCACCGGCGCCTCACCGATCCGCGCATCCGCCTGAACAGTCATCGCACCGATATCGCGATTCTGGCCATCCTGTGGCTGCAAGCGCTGTTGGGCTTGGCGACACTGCCTTTCTCGTATGCGCACCGCGAAGACGCGCAGACCATGCTCCTCTTGGCCGATTGGGCACAACAACTACTCATACTCCACCCACAACCCGCCACGTTGCTGGCGGTCGATGTCATCTTCAAACTGCATATCGTCCTGGGCCTGACGATCTTCCTGTTCTTTCCGTTCACCCGGCTGGTGCATGTGTGGAGCGGCTTTGGCACATTGGCCTATCCGTTCCGGCCCTACCAACTGGTGCGCACGCGGCGGTTGCACCTACCGTCCGATCAACCCGAGCGTTCTTCGGCATGATAATTAGCGTGGAAGAACCCGGCTTGGAGATAAAAAACCCTTGACCTCCGAAGGTCATGTTTGACGATCAGCCGTATGGAAACTGGCGCAGCGGGTAACAGCCACGGTGTCGGGTGTGGAACAAATCCGCCGTTTGCCTTCAGGCGACATCGTGGCGTAGCTGGCCGTCAGTGGGGGCTGGGGACGGCGCTGGAATGAAAAAAGGGCTTTCGCCCCCTGTTTCCAATGACTTACAGACCTCGGTGGAGGTCCATGGATGTCTGTGGATCGTGACTTGGAGCGGGAAACGAGACTCGAACTCGCGACCCCGACCTTGGCAAGGTCATGCTCTACCAACTGAGCTATTCCCGCGTGGGAGGCGCATATTACGGTTTGTTGCGCCAGAGCCAACCCCGAATTGCGCATAAGTAGTCTTTCCCAAAGTAAGTCGAGTCCAACAATGTCCAGGAATCGCCAAGGACGGCACATTCCGCATCCGTTATGCGCGATACGCTGGTACTCTGGGGCGAGGCCCGCTTCGTCCTGCCGGCTTCCGGCAACGCCGGCCATGCGATTTCACTGCACAGACGGATGCGCTGGCTGCGGCGCGGGCTGCCCTTCAATCATGACCTCTCGTGGCGGCCCACCCTGGCACGAATCAGAAAAATCCAGATCACTAATTTGTGTCGGCATGCTAACGTGCCACGTAACGGTTACTGTTCAAACTGCCCTTGCTTTTTGGCGTATGGTCAGAATACCCTTTCATCAGAGATCCATGGAGGGTTTGGTAAAACTATCTTTGCTTGGCATGTTCACAATACGCTCGCTGGGTGCAGACCATGACTGCGGAGGATTAATCATGAAATTACGGCTTACGCTGGCGGCTCTGTGCTTGGGGCTGAATGCCGCTGCGGTGCTGGCGAGCGACGACTGCGACGTACCCGTGGAACGCTGGCAATCACGCGACGCGGTTCAACAACATGCGACTCGCCAGGGTTGGCAGGTGCAGCGCCTGAAAATCGACGACGGTTGTTACGAAATTCATGGCCGCGATGCCCAGGGTCGATCCTTCAAAGCCAGGCTTGATCCCGAGACGCTGCGCGTGGTGAAAATGAAGCACAGCGACGACGATCAGTCTCACAAAGACTCGCGTGCCAAGAACCACTAGGCCG
This sequence comes from Rhodanobacter sp., assembly GCA_031274955.1. Classification (GTDB taxonomy): domain Bacteria; phylum Pseudomonadota; class Gammaproteobacteria; order Xanthomonadales; family Rhodanobacteraceae; genus Dokdonella_A. Next base: position 11,795 of record JAISPQ010000151.1, on the reverse strand, counting down.
CGCACGCGGGCGCTACGCGCATTTGTCTGCCGACGAAAACAGTCTCCCATCCACCATCACGGAAAAGGAAAACTAGCCATGTCCAAACCTTTGATAACCGCCATGGCCGCTACTTGTGCGCTGACTCTTCTACCCACCCTGGCGCACAGCCGCCCGGTCACGCTCACGGCTACGCTCAACAACTACGGTGGTAACGGCGCGTACCTTGCCGTCTACCTGGTCGACGCCAAAGGGAGTTACGCACGCACATTGTGGGTGGCCGGCGGCAAGGCCAAATACTACAAAAATCTGGCCGACTGGAACCGCCTGTCGGCCAACGACGCCAAGCGGTTGGACGGCATTACCGGTGCCAGCGTTGGCGCAGGCCGCACACTCAAGGTCAGTGCGGACTTGGCCGATGCACTGATCGACGCGGGTTACGAAATCCGTATTGACGCCGCAGCTGAAAATATGCGCGACAGCCCGGCCGATATCCGCGTGCCCCTGACGACCGACGGCCCCGGCAAGGCGCCGTCCGGCAAGCAATACATACAGTCCCTCACCTACCAGCTTCAGTAGACAAGGGTGCGCAGGGGGGGGCCGCATGACTTGGCGCCTGTTTCATCGCTGGCTGGGTTTGGTGGCGGGCGCGGTGGCCTTGATATTGGGTATCACAGGAGTGATCCTCGCCCTTGATCCTGTAAGCAGCACCTGGCAGGCGGTTCCGGCTACTGCCGATCTGCCTGTGGCAACACTGGCGCAGCGGGTAACAGCCACGGTGTCGGGTGTGGAACAAATTCGCCGTTTGCCTTCAGGCGACATCGTGGCGTATTCCTTCAACGGGAATCAGGCCCAGGCGTCGCTCATCGATCCGGCCGATGGGCATGTGCTGGGCGCTTACGAAGCCTCTGCGCTGTTTCGCTGGGTCAAGAACCTGCATCGTTCCTTCCTGCTGGACGATCCTGGTCGGCTGACGGCGGCGGGCATCGCATTCATGATGCTGCTGCTGTCGGTGTCGGGACTGGTGCTCACGGCGCGCCGTTTGGGCGGCTGGCGGCGACTGGCGGCACGGGTGCGTGGTTCCTTGCTTCAGCGCATACACGTCGTTACGGGGCGTATCGTGGTCGCTGTGCTGCTGCTGTCCTCGATCACGGCTCTGTACATGAGCGCGGTGACCTTCAGTCTGATTCCCGCCGACGCCGACAACGAGCCCGATGTGGTGTCTGCCGCTTCCACGCAGCCTGACCTGCGCGCCGAGCAGTTGCCGCTACTGCGCGAGTTGCACGTGGGCGATTTGCGCAAGTTGAACTTCCCCGCAGCTGACGATCCGGAAGATACTTGGAAAGTCGGGATGGCCCAGGGCGCAGGCTGGGTGGATCGCCGTTCCGGCCAAACGCTGGCTTGGGAACCCACGCCAACGCCGCAGCGCCTGTACGAGTGGGTCATGTTACTGCACACCGGTGAAGGCGCATGGGTTTGGGCGGTGGTGCTCGGCCTCTTGGGTGCGAGCATCCCGCTGTTCTGGGTTACCGGTTCGCTGCTGTGGTGGCACGAGCGACGCCTGAAGCCCCGGATCACAGACAACGCCGTCCTGTCCCAAGCCGATACGCTGATCTTCGTCGCCAGCGAAAGCGGCGCGACGTGGGGCTTTGCGCAGGCGTTGCATCAGGCACTCACACACAACGGCCATCGCGTGCATGCGGGCAGTCTGGAAAACTTTCAAACCAGTGCGGCGACGCGGCGGATTTTCGTGCTGGCCGCGACCTATGGCGACGGACAAGCCCCTGCCCACGCGGCGGCAGCCCTGCAACGCATTGCCCATCAGCCGGCCGGTGCGGCGCCGGTCGCGGTGCTCGGTTTTGGCGATCGGCAGTTCGCCGCTTTTTGCGCCTATGCCGAGGCGATCGACCAAGCCTTGCGCGACCGGGGGTGGCCGCAGTTGCTGCCCATGGACAAGATACATCAGCAGTCAGCGCAAGCGTTCGCGCGTTGGGGCACCGCACTGTCGCAGGCGCTGCACGAACCTGTGACGCTCGACTACGTGCCACGGTTGCCTGAGACTACCGTGCTGACGCTGATTTCGCGTCAGCACTTTCCGGGCGCGACCGGCGAACCTTCTATCATCCTGCGTTTCCAATGGCCCGCGCAAAGTCAGTGGGATCGTCTGATGAGGCGCGGCCTGTCGCGCTTCGACGCGGGCGATCTGATCGGCATCGTGCCGCCGGATAGTCCGGTGCCGCGCTACTACTCGCTCGCCTCCGGATGGCGCGACGGCTTTGTCGAAATCTGCGTGCGCAAAATTGCCAACGGGCTTTGTTCGGCCTATCTGCACACCTTGCAGCCGGGCGACAGGGTGCCGGCGTTCATCCGGGCCAACCCGGAATTTACCCTGGGAGGAACGCGCAAACCCGCCGTGCTCATCGGCGCCGGCACCGGCGTCGCGCCGCTGGCGGGTTTCATACGCCGCAATCTGCGGCACGCCCCCATGCACCTGTTTTATGGCATCCGTGATCCCGCCAAGGATTACTGCTTCGGCCAGGAAATTCAGGAATGGCTGAAGGATCGCCGATTGAGCAGCCTCCAAGCAACCTTCTCGCGCGTGCCTGATGGTGGCGGTTACGTGCAGGATGCGCTGCGCCGCGATACGGCACGTGTGCGGGAACTGATGTCCAAGGGGGCCCTCGTCCGCGTCTGTGGCGGCCGCCCCATGTCCAAAGGCGTCACTCAGGTGCTCGATGAGATTCTGGCCCCGCTCCATCTCAGCGTGGCGCATCTCAAGGCCAAGGGGCGCTATGCCGAAGACATCTTCTGAGCTGTCACGCATCACGCTGCACGGGCCGGCCATGGGAACACGCTGGTCGGCCAGCCTCGATACCGGCTCGGCATCCGATGTGAATGCACTGCGGGAAGCGCTTGCAGCGGTGGTCGAGCAGGTGGATCAGCAAATGTCCCCCTGGAAGCCCGATAGCGACCTGGCGCGCTTGAACCGTGCGCCTACCGGGCAATGGTTACCTTTGCCGACAGAAATACTGGAGGTGCTGACGCGGGCGCAGGAAATCTGCCGGTTGAGCGGGGGAGCGTTCGATCCGGCGGTAGGCGGCCTGGTCGATGCCTGGGGTTTCGGCGCAACCCGTGATACTCCCGATCCTGCAGCCATCCGTGCCGCGCGCGCGACCGGCGTACATCCCATCCATCCATGCTTGGAATTGGATTGGGTTGCCTGCTGTGTTCGCAAGCATGCGCCGATGCAGCTTGATCTTTGCGGTATTGCCAAGGGTTACGCCGTGGACCGCATGGCGGACGTACTACGCCGCCACGGAGTGAGCCACGCTTTGGCATCTGTGGATGGTGAGTTGCGCGCACTGGGTCGTCAGGCCGATGGGCGCCCTTGGTCGGTCGCGATCGAAAGTCCACAACGAGGCCGTCGTACCGTGCATGGCGTGATCGAACTGGACGGCTTGGCGGTTGCCACCTCCGGTGACTATCGTCGCTGGGTCCAGGTGGGCGATGTGCATCTGTCGCATACCATGGATGGACGCCGCGTCACCCCGGTGAACAATGCAATCGCTTCTGTCACAGTGTTGGCGGCCGACTGCATGAGCGCCGACGCTTGGGCGACAGCCCTGTTGGTGACAGGGCACGAAGAAGGGTTGGCGCTGGCACAGCGCATGGGCCTGGACGTGCTGTTCTTATTGCGGTGTGCGGAAGGTTTGGTAGAAATGGGACGGGGTCGCTTCGACACGGTGACCAAGCCGTTGGATACCCCAAAGATATGAACGAATCCATCCTCGGTGGAGGTCCATGGATGTCTGTGGATCGTGACTTGGAGCGGGAAACGAGACTCGAACTCGCGACCCCGACCTTGGCAAGGTCGTGCTCTACCAACTGAGCTATTCCCGCGTGGGAGGCGCATATTACGGTTTGTTGCGCCGGAGTCAACCCCGAATTGCGCGGGCGTTCGTGCGAAGCATCACGAGCGGGCGATTTCAACGCTGTTTACGCAACACCGGCCATGCCGTGCGCACATATTGCAGGCCGGACCAGATGGTCAGCACCGCCGCGATCACCAGCAACGTTTCGCCGAGGAAGAACATGATCTGGCTGTCCAGATCGTGCTGATACAGCAGCACCACGATGGCAACGATCTGCATCACGGTCTTGATCTTGCCGATCGTCGCCACGCGTACGGTAGCGCGTGCGCCGATCTCGGCCATCCATTCGCGCAGCGCGGAGATGCTGATTTCGCGGCCGACGATGATGGCGCTGGTCACCGCCATCAGCGGCGTCGGATTTTCCTGCACCAGCAGGAACAGCGTGATCGCGACCATCAGTTTGTCCGCGACCGGATCCAGGAATGCGCCGAAGGCCGAACTCATGTCGTAACGGCGCGCGATCCAGCCGTCCAGCCAGTCGGTGACGGCCGCTGTGACGAAGATCGCTGCGGCCGCGATATTGGCGCCTCTGAAGTCCGCGTAGAACACCACCACCATCACCGGCAGCAGCAGGATGCGGAACAGGGTCAGCACGGTGGGAATCGTGATCGTCATTGCCGGTCAAGCTTATCCGTGAAAAGTAGCGTAGATGCGTTCGGCCAGACTGCGATGGATGCCTTTTACCTGCATAAGTTCCTCGACGCCGGCTTTTGACAATCCGCCCAAGCCGCCGAAGTGTCGCAGCAACGCGGAGCGCCGTCGCGCACCGACGCCGGCGATATCCTCCAGGCTGCTCGCCTCGCGCGCCTTTTCGCGGCGGTCACGATGACCGGTGATCGCGAACCGGTGCGCTTCGTCGCGCACCGCTTGGATCAGATGCGATGCGAGCGATTCGGGGCCAGGCCAGAAGGTGCGGTCGGAGCGGCCGACGATCAAGGTTTCCTCCCCCGGTCGGCGTGCCTCGCCCTTGGCCACGCCGACAATCGGCACATCCGTGACACCCAGTTCATCGAGCACGTCCACGACTTGCTGGACTTGCCCTTTGCCGCCGTCGATGAGCAACAGTCCGGGCCGGACACCTTCGCCGTTCTGGATGCGCCGATAGCGGCGTTCCAGCGCTTGACGCATCGCTGCATAATCGTCGCCCGGCGTGATGCCGGTGATGTTGAAACGCCGGTATTGCGATTTCTCCGCGCCTTCCGGCCCGAATACGACGCAGGAGGCGACCGTCGCCTCGCCCATCGTGTGGCTGATGTCGAAACATTCGATGCGTTGCGGCGTTTCGCCCAGTTCCAGCAGATCGCGCAGTGCCTCCAAACGCGACAGCAAGGTCTGACGGCTGGCCAGACGTGTGGTGAGCGCGGCCTGCGCGTTGCGTTTGGCCAGATCAAGAAAACGCGCACGTTCACTGCGCACGTTTGCCTTGATCTCCAGCGTATGGCCCGAACGTTCGCCCAGCGCCTCGACGAGCGGCCCGGCATCTTCCGGCGGAGGCGGATGGCTGACGATCAACTCGGCCGGCACCGGCCGTTCCAGGTAGTACTGCGCGATGAACGAAGCGACGATCGCGGACTCGTCCGGCGCGCCGGCCAAGCGCGGAAAGAAATCGCGTGAACCCAGGCTCACGCCATTGCGGAAGAACAGCACGCTGACACAGGCGATGCCGCTGCGGATCACACAGGCGATCACGTCCATGTCCGCACTGGCACCCTGCACATAATGATGCGCCTGCACGCGCTTCACGGCGGCGATGCGGTCGCGGATCAGCGCCGCGCGTTCGAACGCCAACTCCATGCTGGCGTGTTCCATGTTGGCGAGGAGCTCATCCATCATGGCCTTGCCGCGGCCATCGAGGAACATTTCGGCATGACGCACGTTCTGCGCGTACTCTGCCGTGGAGATCAGGTCGACGCACGGCGCCGTGCAACGCGCGATCTGGTATTGCAGGCAAGGCCGCGAGCGGTTCCTGAAGTAACTGTCCTGGCAATTGCGGATGCGGAACAGTTTCTGGATCAGATCCAGGCTCTGGCGTACCGCGCCCGCACTTGGGAACGGGCCGAAATAGCGCCCGCCGCCGTTGCGCGCGCCGCGATGGAACGTCAGGCGCGGAAACTCGCCCGCTGTGAGATGGATATAGGGATAACTCTTGTCGTCGCGCAGGACGATGTTGTAGCGCGGTTTCAGCGATTTGATGAGCTGCGCTTCGAGCAGCAGCGCCTCGGCTTCCGTGCGCGTGACCGTGGTTTCCATGCGCGCGATCTGCGCGATCATCGCCGCGATGCGCGGTTCCATGTTCGGCTTCAAGAAGTAACTGCCGACACGTTTCTTGAGATTGCGCGCCTTGCCCACGTACAACAGATCGTCGGCCGCGCCGAACATGCGATATACGCCCGGCGCCGAGGTCAGCGTCTTGACGAAAGCCTTGCCGTCGAAGGTTTGTAGTGAGGATTCGGGCATGTGCACATGGTAGAGGGAAGTGCCGGGAGCAGGGGCGGGCAGGGGGGAACGGCGCGTTTTTCCTCCTGTTTCCTTTTCCCCGCTCCCTGTTCCATTCAACGCAATTGGCTGTCCTTGCTGCCGCGACGGTTATAGCCACTGTTGATCCTCTGCTCGCGATCGTGCTCGGTCTGACAATCCACACACAGACGCACGCCAGGCACCGCAGCGCGTCGCGCTTTGGGAATTTCCGCACCGCATTCTTCGCAACGCAAAAGTCCCGGACCTTGTTGCCGCAAGTGGTTGCGCGCGCGTTTGATCGCATCGCTCACTGTCGCGTCGATTTGATCCTGTACCGCACCGTCGCCGGCCCAACCCGTTGCCATGACTACCGTCCCGAAACCGTATCGTGCGGAATATGCCATAAAAGGTTTACACGAAAAGTCCGCGCTGGCTGAAGGGGCTGATGGATACGTGGGCCGAGTCGTTTCAAAACTCCGCTGACCCAGGAATGCGCGGAAACGGAATCGCATCGCGAATATTGGTGAGGCCGCAGACGTAGCAGACCAGACGTTCGAAACCCAGGCCAAAACCCGCGTGCGGCACGCTGCCGTAACGGCGAAAATCGCGATACCAGGCATACATGTTCGGATCGAGCCCGAATTGCGCGATGCGGCGGTCGAGCCTATCGAGGCGCTCCTCGCGCTGCGCGCCACCGATAATTTCGCCGATGCCCGGAGCGAGCACATCCATCGCAGCGACGCTGCGGCCGTCATCGTTGAGGCGCATATAGAACGCCTTGATCTTCTCGGGGTAGTTCGTCACCACCACCGGTCCGCCCACGTGTTGCTCGGTGAGGAAACGTTCGTGCTCGGTTTGCAGGTCCGCACCCCATTCGATCGCGTAATCGAACTTGCGCCCGGATTTTTTCAGAATATCCACGGCCTGCGTGTAATCGATATGCGTGAACGGCGCAGCGATGATTGCCTGCAAACGCGAGATCGCGGTTTTTTCCACACGATCGGCGAAGAAGGCCATATCGTCCGCGCGCTCGGCGAGCACCTGGCGGAACACGAACTTCAAGAAGTCCTCGGCGACACGCGCGTTTTCGGTGAGGTCCGCGAACGCAATTTCCGGCTCGACCATCCAGAACTCGGCCAGATGTCGCGGCGTGTGCGAATTCTCGGCGCGGAAGGTCGGCCCGAACGTGTAGACCTTGCTCAGCGCGAGGCAGTAGCCCTCGACATTGAGCTGGCCGGACACGGTGAGGAATGCTTCCTTGCCGAAGAAATCCTGCTTGAAATCGATACCACCGGTCGGTGTGCGCGGCAGGTTCATCAAGTCCAGCGTGGAAACGCGGAACATCTCGCCGGCGCCTTCGGTATCGGACGTGGTGATGATCGGCGTGTTGACCCAGTAATAGCCGTTCTCGTCGAAATAGCGGTGGATCGCACTGGCGATCGTATGGCGCACGCGCGACACCGCACCGAACAGGTTGGTGCGCGGACGCAGATGCGCCACTTCGCGCAGGAATTCCAGCGAATGCGCCTTGGGCTGGATCGGATAAGTTTCCGGATCGTCCACCCAGCCGACGACTTCGATATGGTTGGCTTGAAGTTCGAACGATTGTCCCTTGCCCTGCGAGGCAACCAGTTCGCCCTCGACGATGATCGAGCAGCCGGCAGTGAGGTGCGCGATCTCGTTGTCGTAATTGGACAGGGTGTTCGACGCGACGATCTGGATCGGTGCGAAACAGGAACCATCGCCGAGATTGACGAACGACAGCCCCGCCTTGGAATCGCGGCGTGTGCGCACCCAGCCGCGTACCCGTATCCTGCTGGCGGGCGCAATCGCGCCGGACAGCGCGCGCTTTACGTCCACGAAGGGCGCGCCGACCGCACCGTTACCCGTTGCCGACATGCGTTGAAACTCCTGATCGAACCGTCCGGTCGCGCTTACGCACCGACTCGCATTCATGGAAACATATCATCATAGCGGAATCGACTTCAGGCCGGCATCGCTCGCGAGTCGCTCAAACATGTCGCCTTCGACAACACGAGGATGCGCGATGGGCAAGAAGAACGAGATGCAGTTTCAAGCGGGCCTGAGCCTGCCGGTGTTTCTGGCGCAGTACGGTAGTGAGGAACAATGCCGGGCAGCGTTGATGAAGCAGCGGTGGCCGGAGGGTTTTCGCTGCCCACAATATGGCCATGAAGGGCACTGCGGGCATCAGTAGCACGATGTTCTGTAAGATGCGTAATGTATATTATGTCAAATAACATCGAAGCCCGCTCATTCAGGACGGCATGACCGCGGTCGTTTCAGATGGCCGCGGTCGTTTCAGGCCGCCAGCGCCGCAGCAGCAAGGCATTGGTCATCACGCTGACGCTGGACAGCGCCATTGCCGCACCCGCCGCGACCGGATTGAGCAACCCCAGCGCCGCCAGCGGAATGCCCACGACGTTATAGATGAAAGCCCAGAACAGGTTTTGGCGGATCTTGGCGACGGTGCGCGCCGATAGGTCCAGCGCATCGGCGACCAGCGCCAGATCGCCGCGCATGAGCGTGATGCCGGCTGCTTCCATCGCCACGTCGGTGCCGTTGCCCATCGCGATGCCCACATCGGCCGCGGCTAGCGCGGGGGCGTCGTTGACACCATCGCCCACCATCGCGACGACCTGTCGGCCGTCTTCGCACAAGGCGCGCACCTGCTCGACCTTGGCCTGCGGCAGTACCTGCGCGTGTACGTCCTCAGGCGCGATACCCACACGCGCGGCCAATGCCAGCGCGGCACGTGCATCGTCGCCGGAGAGCATCGCCACACGCAGACCGCGCGCACGCAGCCGTGCGATCTGCTGCGCAGCCTGTGGTTTGGGTTCATCGGCAAAGACAAGCCAGGCGCGCAGACACGGCGGCGTATCCGGTGTATGCCCATCGCCGCTCTGGGCATTCCCCGTGCCGTCTCCCCTGCCCTCACCCAGCGGCCATTGCAACAACGCCGACAGCGTCGCGCCCTGCGCCAGGCAGGGATGCCCTGTTTCAACCTCGGTATCGAACTGCAGGCCCAGTTCCTCGCACCAGCGCAAGCTGGCCAAGGCCCATGAGTGGCCATCTTCCATCTGCGCGTATACACCGCGTCCCGGTACCGTGCGCACATCGCGCACAGCGGCGGGCGTCACCGCGCGCGCCTGTGCCGCCACGCGTACCGCCTGCGCCAGCGGATGGTTGCTGGCACTTTGCAGACCGGCGGCTATCGCCAGCAGGGCTGCGGTATCGATAGTCCCACCGTTACCGTCCGCGCCGGCCGGCGGCACCGGTTCGAGCGCGCGCAGCACCGGTCGGCCCACGGTCAGCGTGCCGGTCTTGTCGAACACCACGATATCCACGCGATGCGCGTGTTCGAGCGCTTGTGCATCCTTGATCAGAATGCCGTGACGCGCCGCCACGCCGGTGCCCGCCATCACCGCTGCGGGCGTGGCCAGACCCAGCGCGCACGGACAGGCGATCACGAGCACGCTTACCGCATGGATCAATGCCGCTTCGATACCCACGCCGGCCACGAGCCATAGCGCCAGCGTGAGCAGCGCAATGGCCAACACGACCGGCACGAATACCGCTGCCACCCGATCCACCCGCCGTTGGATCGGCGCCTTGGCCGCCTGCGCATCCTCCACCAGACGGATGATGCGCGCCAGTACGCTTTCGGCGCCCACCGCGCGTACCTCGATCAGCAGACGCGCCTCGCCGTTCACCGAGCCTCCGGTGACCCGGTCGCCGGACGTTTTCGCCACCGGCAGCGGTTCGCCGGTGAGCATGGACTCATCAACGGACGAAGCGCCTTCAAGCACCTGTCCATCGGCCGGTACGCGCTCGCCCGCGCGCACTACGAGCCGGTCGCCGGGCAGCAGTTCTGCCACCGGCACATCCTTCTCGCGTGCACCGACCAGCACATGGGCGGATTCCGGACGCAGCCCCTGCAAAGCACGAATCGCTGAAGTCGCCTGACGCTTGGCGCGCGCTTCCAGCCACTTGCCCAGCAGCACCAGCACGATCACGACCGCCGCGGCCTCAAAGTACAGATGCGGCGTCGCGCCGGGCGCCGCACGCCACCATAGCCACAGCGACAGGCCAAAGGCCGCACTCGTACCCAGCGCTACGAGCAGGTCCATATTGCCCGCACCTGCTTTGAGCGCGTGCCAGCCTGCGCGGTAAAAGCGCGCACCGAACCAGAACTGTACCGGAGCGGCCAGCAGCAACTGCGTCCACGGCGGCAACATCCCGTGCAGGCCCAAGGGAGCGAGCAGCATCGGCGTCACCAGCGGCAGACACAAGATCAGCGCCAGCCCTACCGGCGCAAAGCCGGCCCAGGACGAAAGCGCGGCTTCGGCCGTTTCGATGGATGCCGGTTCGCGCGGCTCGTAGCCTGCGGCGCGTATCGCGCGGCGCACGCGGATCGCCAGATCCGGCGCGGGTACCGCGAGCACGCGTGCCGATTCGGTGGCCAGATTCACGCTGACTTCGCGCACGTCCGGCAGTTGACGCAGCGCGCGCTCGACCCGCGCCACGCACGAGGCACAGGTCATGCCGCCCACGGCGATGTCCAATGTTTGCAGCGGAAGCTGGACTGGCGTCTGCATCGGCGCGGCCGGTTCGGCGCGATGGGGTAAAACATTCATAAACTGAAGGCTAACTGTCATGCACGCTGGCAAGTACCCGAGATGATGAAAGAGCGTTCGAAAGCTCTTGCGAAAACATATCCTACTCGTCATTCCCGCGTGCTTTAGGCGGGAACCCAGTGCCTTTTGCTTTTCCATACCTCGAAGGTAAGAGCAAGGACGCTGGATGGCTGAGGCTTTCGCTGTGCGCGCGGATCAGTGGACTGCAATACGCCGCATCGCGCAGATCGTAGAGCGAAGTGATGCGCTGCGCACTCATTCCCGCCAGCGGAATAGCTGCTTGCGAGTCATGCCGGCTTGCCGAGATGAGGATGGCAGCCACAGCTGTCTTCAGGCTTTTTCTGCCAACAACCTCGTCAGCACCCGCGATACCGCTGCAAATCCGAAGGCTGCCGTCACGTGCGTGGCCGCCCCCAAGCCCGAACCGCAGTCGAGTTTCAGCGACTCGCCGCCAGTCGGACGAGTGCCGCATACCCGGCCGTCGGCCTGCGGGTAACGCACGTTCTCGCGTGAATACACCGCCTGTACGCCGAAGTAACGTTTGGGGCCGCGCGGGAAATGGAACTCTTCGCGCAATTTCTTGCGCACCAGCGCCAGCAGCGCGTCGTGTTCGGTGCGCGACAAGTCGCGCACACGCACTTGCGTGGCATCGGTGCGGCCACCGGCCGAGCCGGAAACGATGATCGGCAACTTGCGCCGTCGGCACCACGCAATCATTTCCACTTTGGCGCGAAAACTGTCGCAGGCGTCCAGCACCAGGTCGTAACCCTGG
>JAISPQ010000039.1 GCA_031274955.1 Rhodanobacter sp. | reverse complement strand
GCCTAACGCCAGAGCTAACCGGCTGCCGCGTAGCGGCAGTCCGGGTTGAGCACAATGTTAGGCATTCACATGACCTCGTTTTTTTAGGTCAGATAAACACATTTCAGAAAACTCTTTGCACTCTACACTTGCGTTAGGGTTTTTAATTATGCTCATTAGGCATGAAGCAAATTCTGTTGGGGTTACGGGATTTGTACCCATACCATTTTGAAAATCGTTGTCCATAACTGAGCGATCAAGCCAACTAACTACCTGCGTGCTTGGCTGGCGAAATAAGGACTCCAATAACATTGGCGCGTAGTCAGAAAACGGATGTTCTTCTATAAATGACCCGAATGGCCCTGGGCCACCATAATCAAGGGTTGGATATTCTTCTATAACCGATAAAATTTTTCTCAAAACATCCTGAAATGAAAAAAGAGACAAATCATCCCTGTTTTCGTAGATTTTATCGATGACAATGTACTTGTCGCCCTTTGACATGGCCTCATGCGCGGCAAGCCTGATTTGCTCAAAAAGTGAGTTTAGATAGTTGTCCAATGTGATCTCCTGGTGTTCTGCGCCTAACGCCATTTAGGCGAACCGTCTTGAGGAGCGTAGCATCGTCTAACATGTGATCTTTGTCAAGCTTTTGCACAAAACAGTGCTTGCGTTCCGATTAGGCAAACCTAAAATTCTGCGGATGGAACATAGGCTGTCGAAGTTGCTGGATCAGTTGCGTGAGGCGATCCGAACGCGACACTACAGCATTCGCACGGAAAGCACCTACTGCGACTGGGCGCGGTGTTTCATCTTGTTCCACGGCAAGCGCCACCCGCGCGACATGGCGGCGGATGAGATCACGGCGTTCCTGACCCATCTGGCAAACGAGCGCAATGTGTCCGCTTCGACGCAGAATCAGGCGAAGAGCGCCTTGCTGTTTCTCTACAAAAAGGTGCTTGGCATCGAATTACCGTGGTTGGACGAGATCGTGCAGGCCAGCACGTCGGCGATTTCGCAGGCGCGTAGCCGCTTGGGCGCCGACGTGATGCCACGATTGGCGCAGCGCGTGTTACGTCCCCTGGCGCCCCGGATGCCGCGGGAGCGTGGTGCCGTGGACGGCGCCTGATGGCGCTGGACGGCAGTTGCCTGGAGGTGGCCGATGAGCGCGCCCACGCGGAGTTCTTCGGCTACCCTGGGGCCAGAGCGCCTTCTCGCAGGCGCGCGTGCTGGGATTCTTGGAGTGCGGCACACACGCCATCGTGGCGGCCCAGATTGCTCCCTACGCGCGGCCATGGCCGCTGAGCAACTGGCCGCTTGGCTGCGCCCGGACATGCTGCTGGCCGACCGGGGTTTTTACAGTTTCAAGCTGTGGCGATTGGCCGCCACCACGGGCCCGGCGCTGTTATGGCGCGTGAACACCTCGCTCAAGCTGCCGGTGCATGGGGTGCTGGCCGACGGTTCCTACTTGAGTGTCATCCATGACAGTGCCGACCGCGCTCGGTATCACGGCACGCCGGTGCGCGTCATCGAGTACGCACTGCAGAACTCGGCGACACCCACCGAAGAGAGCGATCGCTTGATCACCACGATAAGCAAAAAGCAAGAGGCCGCTTTCGCGGGAATGACGAAGTAGAAAACGCCTACACAAGAACTTCCGGCCGTTCTTTCATCATTCGGTACGGCGCATGAGCGTCATGGCCATCCACGCTCACTGCAACCGGCGATTCTTCGGCAGATGGCTGACCAGAAACTCCATCTGGTCGACGAGGATGTTGCGATTGGAAAGGATCAGATGCTCGACCCAACTCGGCCGATACGGTACCGCGAGCAGCGGCATGCCCGCTTGCTGCGGCGTGCGGTTGCCCTTCCTCACGTTGCATGACCAGCAGGCGGTGACGACGTTCGACCATACGTCGCGGCCGCCTTTGGACATCGGCTGCACATGGTCGCGCGTGAGTTCGCCGCGATGGAAATGATGGCCGCAGTACAGGCAGAGCATGCGGTCGCGCGCGAACAACGCGGCATTGGTCAGCGCCGGCGCCGGATCGATCGCGGTCGGCCGCGCGTGTCCGGTGCTGGCGACGATCGGATGCAGATCGATATGGCTGCGCATGCCGGTATCGCGATTCGTGCCGCCACGGATCGTGAGGCAGGGATCGCCGAGCGTCCAGGCGACCGCACCGCGCACGTACAGACAAACCGCGTCCTGCCAACTCATCCAATCGAGGATGCGCCCCGTGGAATCGAGGGACAGAACGCGGGTGCCGTGGATATCGCTGGAAGTATTACCCTCCGTCAGCATGTGGCCTCCATTCTCGTCTCGAAAGCGAAAACAGCAGTTTCGACTGTGACACGTACCGCAACCACGAAAGCATAGAGCAAAGCGCGTTACGGGAAAACGACGAGCCTTTTCCAATGAGGTATGAGCCTGAATCGTCCCGATGAGGGAGTCTGTCGGCTTCACTCAAGGCAAGTCTTGCAACGCAGGGGCGATCATCCACTGCTGGTGATCGACATGAACGAACCGCACGTGCGCACGCTCAAGCACGTGTGCCAAGTGGTGGCAGGCACCGCGCACCCTGACTGCAAGGCGTGTCCTCAGTTGCCGGCGAGCGTGGGCGCCTGCAAGCTTTGTAGCTTGGCGAGCATATCGTCCGGCGACAGATAACCGCCGATCTTGGTACCGTCCGGCGCCAGCACGGTGGGCGTGCCGTCGACGCCGACGACTGTGCCGAGTTTGAATTCCTCGGCAACCGGGTTATCGCATTTCAACGGCGCCGGGTCGGTGCCGGCCTTGGCCGCGGTGAAGGCCGCCTTGCGATCTTTCGCGCACCACACCGAAACGGCCTTGTCGTAGGACGGCGTGTTGATACCGCTGCGCGGGACGAACAGGTAATCGACCTCGATGCCGCGTTTGTTGTACTCGGCGATCTGCGAGTGCATCTTGCGGCAGTAGCCGCAATCCAGATCCGTGAACACGGTGATCGTGTACTTGGGCTGGCCCGCGGGCGC
>JAISPQ010000176.1 GCA_031274955.1 Rhodanobacter sp. | reverse complement strand
TCCCTCCATCTTGTTCAATGTGGTGGAGGGAGGTGGATTCGAACCACCGAAGGCGTTAGCCAGCAGATTTACAGTCTGCCCCCGTTGGCCGCTTGGGTATCCCTCCGACACCGAGCCGTATATTCTCGTGTCTAGAGCCGGCGATTGTCAAGGTTCGCAGAACCTGTCCTCCTCTCAGCGAGCCGGTCATTGCACCCATGCCCGCCGGCACATATTCGGCCTATCCTTAGAACCTAATCCTTATATTATTCATGGCCCGCGCCGGAAGCTGTTTGTTTACAGGCCAAGGAAGAGCGAGGTCGCCTGTGGCCGTCGGGCCGCACACGGGAACGGCAGCGCTCCAGGGAAGGATGCTCGTCGCATGGCGGCTTTGGCGGGACAACCCGAAGGGCCGGTGGGAATATAAGGACAAGTTCTTAGACTCACAAGTAAAGCCCCAAGCCGCCTATCGACAAGCCAGCCCGCAACACGATAGATGATCGGCGCGATCTTGCCGCTTGCGGAGGCAGCCACTACGCTGCCCTCCCGCGCGCCGTTCTTCCTCATGTCTGTCCGCTTCGTCCACCTGCACGTGCACAGCGAGTATTCGCTGACCGATTCGACGATCCGCGTCACCGATCTCGTCGCAGCCTGCGCGCGCGCGCAGATGCCGGCCGTGGCGCTGACCGATCAGAGCAATCTGTTCGCACTGGTCAAGTTCTACAAGGCCGCGGAAAGTGCGGGCATCAAGCCGATCGCCGGCAGCGATCTGTGGATCGCCCATCGCGATAATCGCAGCCAGCCGCATCGCTTGACCGTGCTGTGCCAGAACCATACCGGCTATTTGAATCTTTCGCGGCTGCTTTCGCGCGCCTATGCGGAAAACCGCCACGGCGATCATGTGCTCGTCGATGCGGCGTGGCTGGACGATGCCAACGCGGGCCTGATCGCTCTTGCCGGGCAGCACAGCGACATCGGTCACCTGCTGCTGGCCGGACGCGACGCGGCGGCGCGCGAGCAGGCGCACGAATGGCAGGCACGCTTCGGCGACCGCCTGTATATCGAGGCGACGCGCACGCAGCACGGCGATGAAGAAGCCTTTCTCGCCGGCGCGTTGGATCTGGCCGCGCATCTGGATCTGCCGGTGCTGGCGAGCAACGATGTGCGCTTCCTCGCCCGCGAGGATTTCGAGGCGCATGAAGCGCGTGTGTGCATCCACGCCGGCCGCGTGCTGGCCGATCCCAAACGCCCGCACGACTACACGCCCGAGCAGTACCTGAAGTCGCCGCAGACGATGGCACAAGCCTTCGCCGATCTGCCGGAACTCTTGGACAACACCGTCGAACTCGCCAAACGCTGCAATCTGGAACTGGGCTTCGGCAAGTACTACCTGCCAGCGTTTCCGGTCCCCGACCAGTACACATTGGATAGTTACATCCGCGCGCAAGCGCACGAAGGTCTGGAAAAGCGCCTCACGGCGCACGATCCCGCGCCGGGATTCACGCGCGAGGATTATCTGCGCCGGCTCGACACCGAGATCGGCGTGATCGTGCAGATGGGTTTCCCCGGCTACTTCCTGATCGTCGCCGACTTCATCAACTGGGCCAAGCGCAACGACATCCCGGTCGGTCCGGGACGCGGCTCGGGCGCCGGCTCACTGGTCGCTTATGCGCTGGGCATTACCGATCTGGACCCGCTGCGCTATGGATTGCTGTTCGAGCGCTTCCTCAATCCCGAGCGTGTGTCGCTGCCGGATTTCGATGTCGATTTCTGCATGGATCGGCGCGACGAGGTGATCGACTACGTCGCGCGCAAGTACGGCCGCGATCGCGTCAGCCAGATCATCACCTACGGCACGATGGCCGCCAAGGCGGTGCTGCGCGATACCGGCCGCGTGCTCGGCATGCCCTACGGCCAGGTCGACAAGATCGCCAAGCTGTTGCCGAGGATGCCGCTGGATCTGTCGCTGGAAGACGCGCTCGGCCGCTCGGACACATCGCGCAAAGAACCCGAGCGCATCGTCGCCGACTTCAAGGCGCTGTACGAGACTGATGAGGAAGTCACCGCGCTGGTGGATCTGGCGCTGAAGCTCGAAGACCTCACGCGCAACGCCGGCAGGCATGCCGGCGGCGTGGTGATCGCACCCGGACCGCTCACCGATTACACACCGCTGTTCTCCGAATCCGGCGGCGAGGGCATGGTCACGCAATTCGACAAGGACGACATCGAAACGGTCGGTCTGGTGAAGTTCGACTTTCTCGGCCTGCGCACGCTCACCATCATCGACTGGACGGTGAAGGCCATCAATCGGGGATTCGAGATTCGGAATTCGGAATTCGGAAAAGTAAGCCAACAGGACTTGGACGCTCGCAAGAACGAAAAGCCTGGCTTGCCGCCCCCCTCGGCTTCTACCCATCCCCCATCCCGGAACTTGCTCGACATCATGTCGATTCCGCTCGACGATCCGGCCGTGTTCGAACTGCTCAGGAACGCGCGCACGGTCGCGGTCTTCCAGTTCGAATCGCGCGGCATGCGCAGCATGCTCAAGGACGCCAAACCCGACCGCTTCGAAGACATCATCGCGCTCGGTGCGCTGTACCGCCCCGGTCCGATGGACCTGATCCCCAGCTACTGCCGCCGCAAGCACGGCAGCGAGGACATCGACTACCCCGATCCGCGCGTCGAGCCGGTACTGCGTGAGACCTACGGGATCATGGTCTATCAGGAACAGGTCATGCAGATGGCGCAGATCGTCGGCGGCTACTCGCTCGGCGGCGCCGATCTGCTGCGTCGCGCGATGGGCAAGAAAAAGCCCGAGGAAATGGCCCGTCATCGCGAGATCTTCCGCGACGGCGCCGCGCAAAACGGTGTGGATATCGGCAAGGCCGACGCGGTATTCGACACCATGGAGAAATTCGCCGGCTACGGCTTCAACAAGTCGCACGCCGCCGCGTATGCGCTGATCTCGTACCAGACCGCGTACCTGAAAGCGCACTACCCCGCGCAGTTCATGGCCGCGGTGCTGTCCGGCGACATGGACCACACCGACAAGGTGGTCAACCTTCTCGGCGAGGCACGCGTGCTCGGCCTTACCGTGCTGCCGCCGGACATCAATGCATCCCACTACATGTTCCGCGCTACCGACGCGCACACGATCCGCTATGGCCTGGGCGCGGTGAAAGGCGTCGGCCGCGGCGCGGTCGAGAACGTGATCCAGGCGCGCACGCAAGACGGCGCGTTCATCGACCTCACCGATTTCTGCCAGCGCATCGATCCGCAAAAGCTCAACAAACGCGTCTTCGAAGCCTTGGTCTTCAGCGGCTCGATGGATGCGCTGGCGAAAAACCGCGCAACCTTGATGGCGCAATTGCCCGATGCGATGCGCGCCGCCGAACAACGGGCGCACAACGCCGCCGCAGGACAAGGCGACATCTTCGGCGCCACCCTGCTCGCCGCCGCCCCGAAACCGTCGCTGCCGGATGCGCCGGAATGGCCGCTGGCGCAGCGGCTCGCCGGCGAACGCGACACGCTCGGCCATTATCTGTCCGGCCATCCGACCGACGCCTGGCGCACGTTGATCGCCGAAGTGGCGACCTGCGCGATCGGCGACATCGAAAAACACTACTCGCCACGCAAGAACGGCTCCGGCGAACGTCGCGGCCGTTTCGCCAACGCGCAACCCTTCACGCTGGCCGGTTCGGTGGTCGCGATCCGCAAGCAAGGCGACGCGCGCACCTTCGTCACCGTCGAGGATTTCTCCGGCCAGTTCGAAGCCGCGCTGTATCGCGAGACCTGGGTCGAATATGGATCGCTGCTGACGCGCGATGCCATCCTCGTGTTCGAAGGCGGCCTCAGCATCGACGACTCGGACATCTATCAAATGCGCGTGAATTCGATCAGTACGATAGAAGTGGCCTGCGAACGCCGCGCGCGCCTGCTGCGCGTGCGCCTCAACGGCATCGGCGGCGATTTCATCGCACGCCTGCACGGCGCGCTGGCCGGTCACCGTGGCGGCCAGACGCCGGTCCGGCTTGCCTACCGCAACGCGACCGGCCAGGCCGAAATCGAACTGGGCATCGACTGGCGCGTACGCGCAAGCCCCGCACTCAGGGACTCGCTGCAAGCTCTGGACGGCGTGCTCGCCGCGGAATGGGTGTTCGGCTGAATGACCCAGCGCCCCGGTACTCTCTCCACCCTTTTCCGAGGAACCCACCATGGAACACACCTTTCAAGTCCAAGGCATGATCTGCGGCCACTGCGCGGGCACGGTGCGCGAGTCGCTGCAAACGCTCGATCCGCAGGCCGAAATACAGATCCGGCTCGAAGACGGCTGCGTCAGCGTGCGCAGCGCGCAACCGCGCGAGCAACTGGCCGATGCGATCCGCGAGGCCGGCTACGGCGTCGAGTGAGAATCCACCCCTTAGCGATAAAATGACAGGATGCGCGTACTCATCATCGAAGACGACGCCGCGATCGCAGATGCGATCTGCGCCACATTGACCAATGCCGGTCATGCGGTCGATCGCCTCGCCAACGGACGCCAGGCCGATGTGGCGTTGCGCGATCACCCTTACGATCTGGTCGTACTGGATCTGGGCCTGCCCGACATGGACGGCGTCGAGATCCTGCGCCGCCTGCGCGCACGCGCCGACGCCGTGCCGGTGCTGGTGGCGACCGCACGCGAGGAACTGGAAGAACGCGTGCGCACGCTCGACCTGGGCGCCGACGACTATCTGGTGAAACCCTTCGCACTGCGCGAGTTCGAAGCGCGCGTGCGCGCATTGCAGCGCCGCCGCACGACACAGGGCGTTCCCGAACTGCAACTGGGCCGCCTGCGGCTGGACCTGCCGCGCCGCCGCGTGCATATCGAGGATGTTCCGCTCGAACTCACGCCGCGCGAATTCGGTCTGCTCGAAGCGCTGGCTGCGCGGCTGGATCGCGTCATCAGCCGCGAGCAGCTCATCGAGGCGCTGTGCGGATGGGATACCACGCTCACCGACAATGGCCTGGACATCGCCGTCTATCGCCTGCGCCGCAAGCTCGAAGGCAGCCATGTGCGCATCCGCACCGTGCGCGGCCTGGGCTATCTGCTGGAAGCCGGCGATGCAGATGCAACCACCGATTAGCCTGCGGCGCAGCCTGCTCACACTGCTCGTGGTGCCAATGGCACTGGCCTGGCTCGGCAGCGGCGTATTGATCTATGTGCTCGCGCTGCATTATGTGAACATCAACTACGATCGTTCGCTGATCGACAGCACGCACGCGCTGGTGCGCATGATCCGCAGCGACTCGGGTACGCAAGAGTTGAGTCCGCAGGTACGCATCCTGATGGAAAACGACACGACGGACCCGAATTACTACACCATCCACAGCCTGCACCACGGCGTGCTCGCCGCCGATCTGGATCTGCCGCTGCCCTCTCCGCCGCCGCCCGTGGACGGCCCGCCGCAACTGAATTCCGTCGTCGTCGACAACCACTCCTTGCGCGTGGCCTCGCTCGCCGTCGCCGATAAGAGTTCCGGAGACACGATCATCGTCTCCGTCGCCGAAACGCTGCGCGAACGCCGCTCGCTCGCACGCGAAATCCTCATCGGCACACTGCCGATCGTGCTGATCCTGATCGTGCTCGTGCTGGCACTGGTCTGGGTCGGCGTCAGCCGCGGCCTGCGCCTGCTCGATCCGCTGACCGAACAGATTGCGGTGCGGCGCGCGCGCGATCTGTCGGCGCTCGACCAAAGCCTCGTGCCGATCGAAATCCGCCCGCTGACGCAGACCATCGACGCGCTGTTCGCGCGCCTGCGCGATCTCTTGGAACTGCAGGAACGCTTCATCGCCGACGCCGCCCATCAACTGCGCACGCCGCTGGCCGGTCTGCGCATGCAGGCCGAACGCGCGCTGGCCGATCCGCGTCCGGAAAGTGTGCGCAACGCGCTCGCGCATGTGGAACGCCTGTCGGCCGGCGCCGGCCGCGCCGCTGGCCAGTTGCTCACCCTGGCGCGCGCGCAACGTTCCGCGGACGACGACGCGCCGACCAGCGTGGTTGATCTTGCCCCTCTCGCGCGTGCCTGTGTCGGCGATCGCGTGCCGGACGCGCTTGCCGCGCATGTGGACCTGGGCTACGAAGGCCCGACGCAGGGCGCGTATGTCGCCGGCGACGGCGTGATGCTGCGCGAAGCGCTGGTCAACCTGATCGACAACGCGCTCAACTACGCGGGCGAAAACGGTGCGATTACGGTATCGGTGGCAGCGGAACCGCCTATGGTTGCGCTCGCCGTCGAGGATTCCGGCCCCGGTGTGGCCGAGGAATGGTGGCCGCGCTTGGGCGAACGTTTTTTCCGCCCACCCGGCAGTTTGCGCGAGGGTTCGGGACTTGGCCTGGCCATCGTGCGCCGCATCGCCGCACGGCATGGCGCCAGCGTGGCCTTCGACCGCGGCCATGCCGAGCTCGGTCTGCGCGTAACGTTGCGCTTTCCGGCGCGTGATACTCAATCACCATGATGATCGCGCATATAGCAAAAGATACTGCTGGCGGCATAAGAGCCTGTTCAAAGCCTCCTGAGCATCAGAGCCAAGAAGGCCGGATAGATGGACTGCAAGCGGGTATCGAGCTTGCGTTCGCAGTTTTTCCACAGCCTCCTGCATTTGTAACGTTCCATGGGATCGGTCGTTAGGGATCGGATGTTTTCCGCAAGCGACGCAAGAACACGGCCATTTCCTTTTCAACCTGCTGGTCGCCGTGCACGTGCGCCACTTCGATGCCGCGCTCAAATACGGCAATCGCGCCGACTGTGTCGCCGCTGTCGGCGAGCGCGCGGCCGAGCAGTTTCCATGCCGCCGAGTAGTGCTCGTCGAACGCTACTGCTTCGCGTAGCGCGATCACCGCGCCGCACGCATCACCATGACTAAGCAGTGCGTTGCCGAGCGAGAAACGCAGCAGCGCACCATCGCGCGGACCGCCGATCTGGGCACGCAGGTTAGCGATGAGAGTGCGTTCCATATCCAGTTTTGTTATTTCTGCCGTCCTCCATGACGGCAAAGAACAAACGCCAGACTTCTCAAAAAGCATTCTTTTCCCCTGATCCCCACTCCCTGCTCACTGCATATACCAGCCGTGGCTGACAACAATGCTCTGGCCGGTCAGTGCATTGGTTTGGAATCCAGCGAAAAACAATGCGCAGGCGGCCACATCGTCCAGCGTGGTGAACTCGCCGTCCACCGTATCCTTGAGCATGATCTTCTTGACCACCTCGTCCGCCGAAATGCCGAATTCTTTGGCCTGTTCGGGAATCTGTTTTTCCACCAGCGGCGTGCGCACGAAACCGGGGCAGATCACGTTGGCGCGCACGCCATACGCAGCGCCTTCTTTTGCGACAACTTTCGCCAGACCGATCAGACCATGTTTGGCGGTGATATAGGGTGCCTTGAGCTTCGAGGCTTCCTTGGAGTGCACCGACCCCATGTAGATGATCGCGCCGCCTTTGCCGCGCGCATACATGTGGCGCAGGCAGGCGCGCGTGGTGAGGAACGCGCCGTCAACATGGATCGCCATCAGCTTTTTCCAGTCAGCGTAGGAAAATTTTTCGAGCGGATTGACGATCTGGATGCCGGCATTGGAAACCAGGATATCGACCCCGCCGAGGCGTTCGACGATCGCGTCCACGCCGTCATCGACGGCGCGCTCGTCGGTTACGTCCATCGCGATACCGATCGCCTGCGCGCCTTGCGCGACGAGTTCGCTCGCCACCGCCTGCGCGCCAGCCAGATTCAGATCAGCGATGGCGACCGCAGCACCGTGCTGCGCATAAACCTCCGCGATGCGCTTGCCGATGCCGCTGGCCGCGCCGGTGACCATCGCTACCTTGCCGTCGAGTCGCATGATTTATTTCTTCCATCAGGGAATGGGGCTAACTATTATCGATTCGGCTCAATGGAGTTTCCATGCCGCCTGTTTGACGGCCGGACTCTGGAAACAGGCACATGCACGACCCATGTCGGCGCCGATGAATCACACGTGTTCATCGGCGGCAACACGCAGTTGGCCCGCCGCATCACCAACCGATCCGCTTGCCGACGCCGGCGAAGCTCCAGTGTACAAAATCCATAGACATATACTCGATTGCTGATGAAACAGATATGAAGATGTGTAGCTGCCTATACCTTCAAGAGAAGGGTTTGGGTGGGGGATGGTGTTGGCTTGACCAGTCTTTCATCATTCTGGGCGGCGCAAACCACCATGACCGTTAGCATGAAAGTACAGCCTCCCATCGCCCCCCCTACCCAACACCGTCATTTCCGCCTTCACGGCAATGACGAGGCAGGAGCGCTTACGCGCGAGCGACGAGCGTTCTGTCATCCTCCGGGGTGGCACATGCGTGAGAGCGGCGTGGCGCGATGATTGAACTCTACCTGCGCCATCCGCTGGGTGATATCGAGCTCGATCTGGAGTTCCGTTCCGACGCGCGCACGCTTGCGCTGTTCGGACGTTCCGGCGCGGGCAAGAGCAGCGTACTGAACGCGATCGCCGGATTGCTCACACCGCGCAGCGGACGCATCGTGATCGATGGAGAGTGTCTGCTGGATACGGCATGCGATATCGATGTTCCGGCCGCACAGCGACGCATCGGTTATGTGTTCCAGGACGGCCGCCTGTTTCCGCATCTGAGCGTTCGTCGCAATCTGCTATACGGTGCGACGCCGCACGACGCCACGCGCAATCCGGATTTTTCCGCGATCGTCGACCTCTTGGAATTGCACGGTCTGCTTGATCGGCAACCGCCTACGTTGTCCGGCGGCGAGCGTCAGCGCGTCGCGATCGGCCGCGCACTCTTGTCACGTCCGCGCGCGTTGCTGCTCGACGAACCGCTGACCGGCTTGCATGCCGAAGCGCGCGCGCAAGTGCTCGACTATCTGCGCCGGCTGAAACAGGAGTTGCATGTGTTCACCGTGCTGGTCACGCATCTGCCGGACGAAGTCGGTGCGCTCGCCGATGAAGTCGTACGGCTCGGCGCAGGCCATATCGTGCGCCAAGTCCCCATCGTCGAATTCATCGCACGCCGCGCAGCGTTCGCGTCAACAGATCCGCCTGGCCTGCATGATGTGCTGCGCTAGGGCTTCCGTTCATCCGTTGTATGCCTTGGGGTATCTCCGTGTGGTAGGGAACCCGCATAATTACGCAGTCCGTTACCGTTCGCCCACTCCATGACCCCCGACCGCCTTACGTCCGCCAGCGCGACTCGCGAAGATGATCTTGCCGAGGCGACGATCCGTCCGCAGCGACTGGATGAGTATCTCGGACAGCCGGTCGTCCGCGAACAACTGGGCATCTACATCGAAGCGACCAAACGCCGTGGCGAGGCGCTTGATCATGTGCTGATCTTCGGGCCGCCGGGCCTGGGCAAGACCACGCTGTCGCACGTGATCGCCAACGAACTGGGCGTGAATCTACGCTCGACCTCCGGCCCGGTGCTGGAACGCCCCGGCGATCTCGCCGCATTGTTGACCAACCTGCAACCGCGCGATGTGCTGTTTGTCGATGAGATTCATCGGCTATCGCCGGTGGTCGAGGAAGTGTTGTATCCGGCCATGGAGGATTTCCAGATCGACATCATGATCGGCGAGGGGCCGGCCGCGCGTTCGATCAAACTCGATCTGCCGCCGTTCACGCTGATCGGTGCGACCACACGCGCGGGGCTGCTCACAGCGCCGCTGCGCGATCGCTTTGGTATCGTGCAGCGTCTGGAGTTCTACAGCACGCTCGAACTTACCGCGATCGTGCGGCGCGCGGCGCGGATTCTCGGTGTCGCCTGCGACCCCGACGGCGCCACCGAGATCGCGCGGCGCGCGCGCGGAACACCGCGCATCGCCAACCGTCTGCTGCGCCGTGTGCGTGACTACGCGCAAGTGAAGGCGGACGGTACGATCACGGCCGCGGTTGCGGCGGCGGCGCTGAACATGCTCAAGGTCGATGCCGAAGGCTTCGATGCGCTCGACCGGCGCCTCTTGACGATGATTATCGAGAATTTCGACGGTGGCCCGGTCGGCGTCGAATCGCTGGCCGCCGCATTGAGCGAGGAGCGCGGTACGATCGAGGATGTGCTCGAACCCTTCCTGATCCAGCAGGGCTTTCTCGTGCGCACCGCGCGCGGACGCATGGTGACCGGCAAGTGCTTCCGGCATTTCGGTCTGAAACCGCCGCGCACAGATGGCGCCGAGGATTTGTTTTCGCTGCAGGATGCCGGGAATGCGGACGCATGAAGCTATGAACGCTGACGATCATGACCCCCATGCATCGCCCAAGATGATGAAAGAAACAACTCCCCTCCGCCCCGCCCCTCTCCCGCAAGGGGGGGCCCAATCCCCCATCCCGAATCCGGGCTTCACCTGGCCGGTCCGTGTGTACTGGGAGGATACGGATGCGGGCGGCGTCGTTTACCATGCGCGCTATCTGCATTTCCTCGAACGCGCGCGCACGGAGTGGCTGCGCGCCGGCGGCCATGGCCAGCAACAATTGCGTGAGCGGGACGGCATCGTGTTTGTCGTGCATCGCATGGAACTGGCGTTCAACGCACCCGCGCGGCTCGACGATATGCTGATCGCAACCGTCGAACCCGACGACCGGCGCAGTGCCAGCTTCACGGTACGCCAGTGCTTGTACCGCGAACCCGAAACCAAACCCTTGCTCGAGGCGCGTGTGCGCATCGCCTGTCTGGTTGCGGCCCGCTTCCGGCCGCGCCCCATTCCAAATCATGTGCTTCAGGAAATCGCCAAGGGAGCCTCACAAGCGGCCGCGCTTGGCAGCTTCAAGCGCCCTTACCACGCATCCGTTTGAATCGCACCCGCCGCGGATGCGGCAAGTCAATCCTCATTTACATTCAAGTAAACTCCAACTCCTGCGCTGCACGACGCGCAACCCGCCTTCGCTCGCTACGCTTATTCACAGGCTCTCAAGACATGAACTCCGAATTGAACGTCCTCGCCCTGATCCTCAACGCGAGCCTGCCGGTCAAGTGTGTACTGGGTATTCTGATCGGGTTCTCGATCGCGTCCTGGTTCATCATCTTCCGCAAGAAGGCGCAGTTGGATCGCGCCAATACCAATGCGGGCGAATTCGAGGAACGTTTCTGGTCAGGCACGGATCTCGCCGGCCTGTTCAAGGACATCTCCGCGCAAGGTGATCGCGTGAGCAGCACCAGCGCGATCTTCGAAGCAGGCTTTCGCGAATACGCACGCCTGCGCCAGCGCCGCGGCATGGATTCGCGCGCACTGCTGGAAGGCGCGCAGCGTGCGATGCGCGTGGCGTCCACGCGCGAGGTCGATCGCCTGGAACACAGCCTGGAATTTCTCGCCAACGTCGGTTCGATCAGTCCGTATGTGGGCCTGTTCGGCACCGTGTGGGGCATCATGATTGCGTTCCAGGGACTGGCCAACGTGAAGGAAGCAACCATCGCGATGGTTGCGCCGGGCATTTCCGAGGCGCTGATCGCGACGGCCATGGGCCTGTTCGCGGCGATTCCCGCGGTGTGGGCCTACAACCGCTATTCGACGCGGCTGGAACGCATCAACCTGCGCTACGACACCTTCGTCGAAGAGTTCTCCTCGATCCTCGCGCGCCAGGC